>CAVFNZ010000001.1:0-75020 GCA_963624095.1 Clostridium sp. CAG:217
GGTTTGGAAACAAACCCTTACGATGACAACATCCTGAACAACCTTTTTATTGTTCAGGGTGTTGTGAAAAGACTAACTTATGAAAAAGAAAAACATTCTTATTGCAATAGCCATTATCACAGGTTTCTAACCAAATAAACATTTTACGACAATGAAAACGAACAAATTATCGGCAGCCTTTCTTTTCACGGCATCGATGTTTTTAGGTGCATGCGCTGACAGTGTTGAATGTCAAGGGAATGCCATGTCCTTGCAAAAGAATGCGTATTCCGGTCGATACCCGTTCACCAATTCCGGTGATATCCGTTCAGTCCGTTGGTGATTTTCAGTATCTGTGGCAAAGTTAATACTTCTTTCAGAACATTTCAAACGAGACAGCCGCATTGTGTCCATCAGCCTCGAAGTGTATTGAGCTTGTTAATAGGCGGTTGACAAGTTGACACCAGCAAAGAGACAATCAAAGTCGACACAGCCCCTTATTCAAACGACAAGAACCACTATTGGAAGATGTAAAGACCTGCTATCAGAGATGTAAAGGCTCACTATGTAATGGTGTAAAAAAGCGCATTTATATGCGTGTTGACAGCCGTCATAATGGTGAACGACAAATGTCGTAACGATGAATGACAATTGTCAGCAACCTTTACGACAATTGTCAGCAATGTTTGTGACAACTGTCATCCATCTTGTTGACAATTGCCAACAACCGAGAGGAAGCGGTTCCTACATTGTAAGACACCGCTTTATGAACACATTACAAAGCGGTTCTACAACATTGAAAAAACAGGTGTATGGTGAAGATATTTGGTTGGTGTGGGGGAGGGGCGTGGGTAGCCGGCGTGGGTAGTCGGCTGGGTAGCCGGCTTGACGGGTTAGCTCTTTTTCTGTCGGAGGAATTCGTACCCGAAACGGCAGTAGAGGCAACGCTTGCGGTCACAGTATTCTTTCTTCAGCTGGATGAGGGCCTGCGTGTCGGCGGCACTCTCGGCTTGCAGTCCGCATTGTTCCCACATGCGAGTGATGTGGTTGTTTTCCGGTTTCAGCGTCTCCAGGAAACGCAAGGCTCGTTGGCAAAGTGCCTCATTGTCGCGGTAGCGTCCGTAGGCGAAGAGGAACGTGCAGACGGTATTTATCAGTAGCAGGTCGATGGAACTTTGACTTATTTCCTTTTTCTGCTCCGGGGAAGGCACGCCAAAGCGGTAATGGGTGTCCCAATAGGGTGAGGTGTCGATGGCAAGTAAAGCCCTCGCTTGCTCCAGCGAAGTGGCTTCGAGCAACTGTGACAACAGACCCTGCGACTGATGATAGAGTTTGGCCAGCTGCGCCATGCGGATGTGCGGAAAGTTGCCCGGACGCAGACGCAGGAAACGCCATAGGGAGAGGTCCATTGGTTTGAGGTCGAACACATGGGACAGATAGGCGTACTCCTTCCGTAGCTTTTGGTAGTATTCATCGTCAATATCCTGGCTCAGGAAGCCCGCCTGTCCAAAGAAAAGGGCCTCCACCTGGAAGAGGTTGTCGCGATACTTGTCCACCGCCTTGAACGGTACGTTGCGTGCCCATCGTTCAAAGGCTTCACCGTTGAGGCTGAAACCGAAATTCCTTGCCAACGTGATGAAGAAAGCCTCCTCCCAGTTATTGTTGCACCGCTGAAGCCGTTCGGTCACTTGCTGGGACTTTTGTTCCAACCGTTCCGTCTGCAGCCGGTTCATCCATCCGTGGGTAAGCATAGCGGGCAGGTCGCTGATGATGCGGAAACAGGCGGGATACATGTCCGAGTGGCGCAACTCCTCATAATGGGCCGCCAGATAGTCGGGACAGGAGAACTGCATCTGGGTCACCGCTTCGCCATTCTGGCGGACAATGTCGGTGTCAATCTGTTGCGCGAGGTGCAGTATCACGTTGTTGTAGGCGGCATCGTACTGATGCCCGTGGCGATACCAGTCCGACGAGCAGTTGTGTATCTCCACGTTACCCACCCACAGCGTGCCGTCAATCTTTATCTTGGCATTGAAAAAGTCGGGGCCGGCGTTGGTGTTGTGCAATCCTACATCTATCACTTCGACACGTTTTCCGTCCGTCGTCGAGAGGTCTTTCAACGGGAATATTTTGTGTTTCCACGCATAGTGCAGGAGTTGTTCCATGTTAATTGAGGTTATATGTATGGCGCAAAAGTAAGGAAATGTGCTGAATAAAACCTATCTTTGCAACAATTTAATTGTGAATGACATGAGAATAGCATTGATTGGATATGGCAAGATGGGGCACGAGATAGAGCGGATTGCCCGGAGTCGCGGACACGAGATTGTCAGTATCATCGACATTGACAACCAGGAGGAGTTCAAGTCGGAAGCCTTCAAGAGTGCCGATGTGGCCATAGAGTTTACCGCTCCTACGGTGGCTTACCAGAATTACATAAAGGCTTTCGAGGCCGGCGTGAAAGTGGTTTCGGGCAGCACCGGCTGGATGGCCGAGCATGGCGAAGAGATACACCGCCTGTGCGAAGAACAGGGCAAGACCCTCTTTTGGTCGTCGAACTTCAGTTTGGGCGTGGCCATCTTCTCGGCCGTGAACAACTATCTGGCCAAGATTATGAACCAATTCCCCGGATATGACGTGACGATGAGCGAGACGCACCACATTCATAAACTGGATGCGCCCAGCGGTACCGCCATCACGTTGGCGGAAGGTATCCTCGCGAACCTCGACCGTAAGACAAAATGGGTGAAGGGTACGCTGCGCCAGCCGGACGGCACTGTTACGGGTAGCGACCGGTGCGCCCCCGATGAACTGTGTGTCAGCTCCATTCGTGAAGGTGAAGTGCCGGGCATACACACCATCCGTTACGAGTCGGAGGCGGACAGCATCATCATCACGCACGACGCGAAGAACCGTAAAGGCTTCGCTTTGGGTGCCGTGCTGGCAGCGGAATATACCGCTCAGCACAGCGGATTCTTGGGAATGAACGATTTATTTCACTTTTAAAGAAGAGAGGTAATATGTTGGAGACGCGACAACGGGAGTTGGGTGAATACCAAGGCAAGGCCGTGAAACTGACGGGCTCTGCCGCAGGAGACGTGTTGACGTGGGGTAACGACCGCTTTTATCTGCGGAAAGGAGCAGACGGCTCGACGCTGACGCTGGAGGAGGCCATTGGGCTGATACAGCGGCGGAAGAAAGCAAACCTGATAAAGTTCATCGTGGTGACTGTGCTCTATCTGCTTTTCCTCGTGTGGGTGAAGAGTTGGTTGGGACTCATCGTGTTGCCCTTTATCTTCGATGCCTACATCACGCGCTTCATCCCGTGGACCTGGTGGAAATCCTTGCGTAACCCGTCGGCACGGAGTGTGATGAGTTGGGTGGATGCCATTGTCTTTGCGTTGGTTGCCGTCTACTTCGTGAACATCTACGCGTTCCAAAACTATGTGATACCGACCTCCTCATTGGAGAAATCGTTGCTGACGGGCGATTACCTCTTTGTCAGCAAACTGAGCTACGGGCCGCGCGTGCCACAAACACCGCTCTCCATGCCGCTCACGCAGCATACGTTGCCGTTGCTCAACTGCAAATCGTACATCGAGTGGCCCCAGTGGGAATATCGCCGCGTCAAAGGTGTCGGTGAGGTGAAACTCAATGACATCGTGGTGTTCAACTACCCGTCCGGTGACACGGTGGTGGCAAATCCCGCGTATCAAGCCGCCGACTACTATGGTATGTGCTATCAGGTGGGCGAACAACTCTATCCGGAGAGACCCCGGATGGACAGTCTGAGCCGTCAGCAACAACAGTTGGTGCTTAAGTTCTACTGCAACGAAGGCCGCAGATACATCGCTGAGCATCCCGAGGAGTTTGGCCGGGTGATGTGGCGGCCCGTAGACCGCCGCGAGAACTATGTGAAGCGTTGCGTGGGCATGCCCGGGCAGACGCTGCAGATAAAAGACCGCATCGTTTACCTGGATGGGGTGGCCAATAAGGAACCCGAGAACGTGCAGTATAGCTACATGGTGCGGACTCGCGGCCCGATTCCCGTGGAGTTGCGTCGCGAGTTGGGCATCTCCAACGAGGATGCCTCTTCGCACAACCAAGAGGGGACACTCTACTCCATGGCGCTCACCAAGAAGGCGCACGATGCCCTGTTGGCGCACAAAGAGTTGGTGGAGGGCATCACCCTCAACGAATCGTATGCCGAACGGCTCTATCCGGTAACCGCCTACACCGGATGGACCGTGGACAACTACGGCCCCATATGGATTCCGAAGAAAGGTGAGACCATCGAGCTGACCGAAGAGAATCTGCCTGTGTACGAACGTCCAATCGCTGTGTACGAGGACAATAAGCTGGAGGTGAAGGAGGGGAAAATCTTCATCAACGGTGAGGAGACCAACCGCTATACATTCCGCATGGACTACTACTGGATGATGGGTGACAACCGTCACAACTCCGCGGACTCCCGCTTTTGGGGCTTCGTGCCCGAGGACCATATCGTGGGTAAACCCATTGTCGTATGGCTCTCACTCGACCAAGACCGCGGGTGGTTCGACGGAAAGATTCGCTGGAACCGCTTCTTCAAGTGGGTAGACAACATCAAATGATGTTATGCGTTCGCTATTGAAGACATTGCTCGTTGCCGTGGTGGCCGTTCTGCTGGTTAGGCTGGTGGTCTTCACTTCGTGTACCATCCCTTCCGAGGGGATGGAGAATGCGCTCTGTCGGGGCGACCGGGTGATAGTGAACCGTTGGAGTTATGGGTATCGCACGCCTTTGGTCTCGCTTTGTGGCTATCACCGTCTGTTTGACTCGCCCGTACGCAGGAACGACATCGTCCTTTTTAACCGCCCCTCTGCCGGACAAACGCCGCAGGATGGCGGTGAACTCTTCATCAACCGCTGCGTGGGATTGCCCGGTGATACGCTAAGACTCAACGAGGAGCTGCTGTTGACCGATGCGGACGCGCTTACTCCCGAAAGCAAGTTCCTCTATGCTTACCCCGGAGAACAAGAGGCGTTGGTGACAGAGGCAATCCGTCAGACAGGTCTTGCCGACAATGTGTTGGTGGGGTATGACGGAGGCGATTACTTGCGCAGTTTCAGCTTGCATGAAATCAATGCCGTGAAGCGGCTGCTCGGCGCTCAGGTGACATTCCGGCGAATGCGGACGGCTGCCTCTGACAAGGTACACGCGTTCGTGGTGCCCGGCAAAGGACTCTCCGTTAGGGTACATCCGTGGAACGTGATGTTGCTGCGCAACACCATTGTGATGCACGAGGGAAAGGTCGCCGAGGTAAAAGGGGATACGCTGTTGGTCAACGGACATCCCATCGCCAGTTACCGCTTCACCAAGGACTACTACTGGATGGCATCTGACAATCCCATGAGTCTCCGCGATTCGCGCCTGTTCGGTTTTGTGCCCAAGGAATGCATCATCGGCAAGGCTGCCTGGGTATGGTTCTCCAAAGACCCTGCCCAAAACCTTTTCTCGGGTTATCGCCTCGACCGGTTCTTCCATAAAATCAATTAACTTTGCAACAATTATGGACAAATATATCTATGAACTGAAACTGAAAGTCCGCGACTATGAGTGCGACTTGCAGGGCATTGTCAACAATGCCAACTATCAACACTATTTGGAGCACACCCGTCATGAGTTTCTTCTCTCCACCGGCATCGGCTTCGCCAAGCTCCACGCGGAGGGGATAGACCCCGTAGTGGCTCGCATCAACATCGCCTTCAAGACACCCTTGCGGAGCGGTGATGAGTTCCTGTCCAAGCTCTACCTGAAGAAAGAGGGCATCAAGTATGTGTTCTACCAGGACATCTTCCGCCTGCCGGATATGAAAGTGTCCATCAAGTCGACCGTTGAAGTGGTTTCTTTGGTAAACGGCCGCTTGAGCGATTGTGCTTTGTTCGGTCAAATCTTTGCTCCCTATCTGCATGACTGACCAGGAACTGCTACATACCATCGCCCTGACGCGCATACCCGGTCTCGGACTGGCGGGGATGCACAAGCTGATGAGAGCCTGTGGGAGTGCCGTCGCCATCTTTGAGCGGCGCAAGGAGCTGCCCGATTTGATGCAAGGGTCGGACAAGCTGGTCGACGCGCTCGACTGTCCGCAAGCCTTCGAGCGTGCCGAGAAGGAGGTGGAATTCGTGCGGAAGAACGCCATCCTTGCCCTGGGCTACAACGATGCGGACTATCCGTCACGTCTCCGCGAATGCAATGATGCGCCTGTCGTATTGTTCTATAAGGGAAACGTACCCCTCAACCAGCTGAAGGTTATCAACATGGTGGGTACTCGTCACAGTACCGACTACGGACAGCGGATTTGCAACGCTTTCCTGCGCGATTTGAAACAACTCTGCCCCGATGTGTTGGTGGTTAGCGGATTGGCCTACGGCATCGACATCGCGGCCCACCGTGCGGCTTTGGGCAATGGACTCCATACGGTGGGGGTGTTGGCGCACGGACTCGACCGCATCTATCCGTCCGTACACCGTCAGACGGCCGTGCAGATGGTGCAACAGGGAGGATTGTTGACGGAGTTCATGAGCGGCACTACTCCCGACAGGCAGAACTTCGTGATGCGCAACCGCATTGTGGCAGGCATGTGTGACGCTACCATCGTGGTGGAAAGTGCGGCTAAGGGCGGTGCGCTGATTACGGCGGACCTTGCCGAGGGCTACAACCGCGACTGTTTCGCTTTTCCCGGAAGGTGCGACGACCCTTTCTCCATGGGCTGCAACGCCTTGATACGTGACAACAAAGCCGCCCTCATCCAGTCCGCCGAGGAGTTTGTGAAGGCGATGCAGTGGGATGTGCAGACCCAGGTGAAACAACCCGTGCAGCGACAACTCTTTCCAGACCTGAACGATGAGGAACAGGCCGTCGCTACCCTGTTGCAGACGCTGCCCGACGGATATTCGCTCAACGACCTCAGCGTGACGGCACAAATGGCGGTCAACAAGCTGAGCGCGTTGCTCTTCGAAATGGAACTCAAAGGGGTGGTGCAGGCACTCCCCGGCAACAAATACCGGCTCATCACCATCTAAATCTATTCATACCTAACGCAAACGGACAATGAAGAACTCACTCTTACAGGACATAGGAACCCTGCTTTCGGAATACGGAATGAACCAGGAATCCATCAGTCTCACGCAACGGCTGCTGGTAATCGCGCTCATCCTTTTGGTGGCCTATCTGACGGATGTCATCTGCCGCAAACTGATTGTTCCCGTCGTGAAGCGTGTCGTGGCTTCCACCAAGGTGACGTGGGACGACTACCTCTTCTCTGACAAGGTGCTCAACAACCTGTGCCACATCGTGCCTTCGCTGGTCATCTATATCCTGTTGCCGTTCGCCTTTTCCGATGTCCCTTCGTGGCTTCATTTCCTGCTGAAGATAAGTCTGGTCTACATCATCGCGGCCACGCTGAGGCTGATTTGTACGTTCCTGTCGGCTCTCTACGACCTCTCCACGCAACACAAGGAGCTGAAGGACCGTCCCCTCAAGGGGGTTTACCAGATGCTGAAGATTATCACGCTGTTTGTGGGGACTATCGGCATCGTGAGTGTGCTTATCGACAAGAATCCCGTGGCACTCTTCACCGGTTTGGGTGCCGCCGCCACGGTGCTCATGCTTATCTTCAAGGATACTATCGTGGGATTGGTAGCCGGCGTGCAGCTTTCCGCCAACGACATGCTCCGCCCGGGTGATTGGATAACGATGGACAAATCCGGGGCCAACGGTATCGTCACGGAGGTGACGCTCACCACCGTGAAGGTGCGCAACTGGGACAATACCATCACTACGATTCCGCCCTATACGCTCGTAAGCGATTCCTTCCAGAACTGGCGCAACATGCAACAGGGAGGTGGGCGACGCGTGAAGCGGTCCATTTACATCGACGTGCGTAGCATTCGCTTCTGCTCCCCCGAGGAGAAGGCGCGTTTCATGGAGAAAGGCTGGCTGTCCGCCGATGAGGCCGCCGTTGATACGGTCAACCTGGGCGTGTTCCGTCGTTTCCTGGAGCGTTATCTGAGCGAGTCGTCCAAGGTGAACAGTGATATGATGCTCATGGTTCGTCAACTGCAACCCACGCCTCAGGGGCTTCCGCTCGAACTCTACTTCTTTGCCGCTACCACCAGTTGGGTTCCCTATGAACACATCCAGTCGGATATCGTCGACTATGTGTTGGCCATCCTCCCCCAATTTGGACTGCGTCTGTTCCAAAGCCCCTCCGGTGAGGATCTGCAGCGGTTGCTCTCTTCTGACGCAAAGGCTTGACATTCTGTTTCCCTTTGAAGGAATTCCGTTGCTCTATTATGGTGATAGGGGAAGTAATTCTATGCCTATGTGTGAGAATGCACATTAAACCTTGATATATGTTGTCATAAAGACAGCAAATGATATAGAAATGGAATAAAACAAACGTGCAATCCTCGTAAATCATATAATTGTGAAAGCTTAACATCCCGTGTCGGCTTACAACTGTTATCATATCTGACCTATATGGACACATATTAATGTTAATCGACAGGTGTATGCTTATAAAAAGAAAGTTGATAAAGATTAATGCAAACAAAATAACGTTATTTCTTGTTGCATGCTGTCCTTTCGCATACCTTTGCATCGAAAACAAGGTACAAATACAACTAAACAGTAAGTACTTTGGGGATAGGTATTAGTTATTTATTAGAGGGAGAATAGAGCGGACGCTGAGCCGATAGGCGTCGCGAAGTTTGGATGGTCTAGTACCAACGTTTTTGAGATTAACGAAGAGAGAGAATGTAAGGAACTTGTAACGGCATCAACGGGAGCATCGGCCTTGTCCCGGCCGTTTCAATTCCACGATACAGTTTGTGACGAGATTTAACGACGATATCAATCAACAAAAACATATTAGCCTATGTGTGGAATTGTAGGAATATTCAATATCGACAGGCAGACTGCCGCCTTGCGCACCAAAGCGTTGAAAATGTCCCAGAAAATCCGCCACCGCGGACCGGACTGGAGTGGCGTCTATTGTGGCGACCATGCCATTCTGGCGCATGAGCGCCTTTCCATTGTCGATCCCGAGTCGGGCGGTCAGCCCCTCTTTAGTACAGACCGTAAGCAGATATTGGCAGTGAACGGTGAAATCTATAATCATCGTGACATCCGCGGTCGCTATGCCGGTAAGTATGAGTTTCAGACCGGGTCGGACTGCGAGGTAATCCTTGCTCTCTATCGTGACAAAGGCATTGATTTCCTGGAGGAGCTGAACGGCATCTTCGCCTTTGCGCTCTACGATGAGGAGAAGGATGAGTACCTCATTGCCCGTGACCCTATAGGAGTCATTCCCCTTTATATCGGTAGGGATGCCGACGGTAAAGTCTATGTGGCCAGCGAACTGAAAGCCTTGGAAGGCTTCTGTGACGAGTATGAGCCGTTTCTGCCCGGTCACTACTATTGGAGCCGAGAAGGCAAGATGACGCGTTGGTACACCCGGGACTGGTTTCAGTACGATGCCGTCAAGGACAATCCCGCCTCTGAACAGGCGGTGCACGATGCCCTCGAAGCGGCAGTGAAACGTCAGTTGATGAGCGATGTGCCTTATGGCGTGTTGCTTTCCGGTGGACTGGACAGTTCCGTCATCTCGGCTATCGCCAAGAAGTACGCTGCCAAACGAGTGGAGAACGATCAGCAGACGGAGGCTTGGTGGCCTCAGTTGCACTCTTTCGCCATCGGTCTCAAGGGAGCTCCCGACCTGGCCAAGGCGCGTGAGGTAGCGGAGTTCATCGGTACGGTTCACCACGAAATCAATTACACTATTCAAGAAGGATTGGATGCCATCCGTGACGTAATCTATTTCATCGAGACGTACGATGTCACCACGGTGCGTGCCTCCACGCCGATGTACCTCTTGGCGCGTGTCATCAAGAGCATGGGCATCAAGATGGTGTTGAGCGGCGAGGGTGCCGATGAGGTGTTTGGCGGTTATCTCTATTTCCATAAAGCCCCCGATGCCAAGGCCTTCCATGAGGAGACGGTGCGCAAGTTGAGCAAACTCTATATGTATGATTGTCTGCGTGCCAACAAATCGCTTTCCGCTTGGGGTGTGGAGGGTCGTGTGCCTTTCCTCGACAAGGAGTTCCTGGATGTGGCCATGCGTCTGAATCCGAAAGCCAAGATGTGTCCTGGCAAGGAGATAGAGAAACGCATCGTGCGCGCCGCCTTTGCCGATATGCTCCCCGAGAGCGTGGCGTGGCGACAGAAGGAGCAGTTTAGCGACGGTGTCGGCTACAGCTGGATAGATACCCTGAAAGCGGTCACTGCCGCCGCTGTGAGCGACGAGGAGATGGCGCACGCCGCTGAGCGTTTCCCCATCAACCCGCCGATGAACAAGGAGGAGTATTACTATCGTACCATCTTTGAGGAGCATTTCCCGAGTGCCTCCGCCGCCAAGAGTGTCCCCAGTGTGCCGAGCGTGGCTTGTTCTTCCGCTGAGGCTCTTGCATGGGATGCCGCCTTCCAAAACCAGAATGACCCCAGTGGCCGTGCTGTCAAAGGCGTGCATGAACAGGCGTATTAAAGGATTACAGCATATGGAAAAGGGGTGAGCCTTGCGGCCCACCCCTTTTCTATATTCGTTTGAATGAATTTATCAGTCTTTCAGTTTGGCTTTGATAAACTCGCGGTTCAAACGGGCGATATTGCTAATCGATACACATTTAGGGCACTCTGCCTCGCAGGCGCGGGTGTTGGTGCAGTTACCGAAGCCAAGCTCGTCCATCTTGCTCAACATCGCTTTGGCACGACGTGCGGCTTCCACCTTTCCTTGGGGGAGCAGAGCCAGCTGGCTAACCTTGGCCGATACGAACAGCATGGCCGATCCGTTCTTGCAGGCCGCTACGCATGCGCCGCAACCGATGCAGGTCGCCGAGTCCATGGCCTCGTCCGCAGCCGCCTTCGGGATGAGGATGTTGTTGGCGTCCTCCGCCGAACCGGTGCGTACGCTGACATAACCTCCGGCCTGCATAATCTTGTCGTAAGCCGAGCGGTCTACCATCAGGTCCTTGATGACCGGGAATCCAGCCGAACGCCAAGGTTCTACGGTGATGGTGTCGCCATCGTTGAAACGGCGCATGTAGAGCTGACAGGTAGTAGCACCCGTTGCAGGTCCGTGCGGGTGACCGTTCACGTAGAGTGAGCACATTCCGCAAATGCCCTCACGACAATCGTGGTCAAACACAACAGGCTCTTTGCGCTCGCTGACGAGCTGTTCGTTGAGGATATCCAACATCTCCAGGAATGAAGTGTCGCCGGGGATATCTTTCATCTGGTATGTTTCAAAATGGCCTTTCTCCTTCGGTCCATTCTGACGCCAAATCTTCAGTGTGAAACTTATATTTTTCTCCATTGTTCCTTGAATCTTTAATTGTTTAACTTACCCATTAGCTCTTATAGTTACGGGTCTGTACTTTGATAGCCTCGTATTGAAGCGGCTCTTTGATGAGCTCGGGAGCTTTCTCGTCGCTTCCCTGATACTCCCAGCAACCTACGTAGAAGTAGTTCTCGTCGTCGCGTTTTGCTTCACCCTCTTCCGTTTGGTACTCTTCGCGGAAGTGGCCACCGCAGCTCTCGTTACGGCTCAACGCGTCGTAAGCGATCAACTCGCCCATCGTGATGAAGTCTTCCAAGCGGATTGCTTTGTCGAGCTCTGTGTTCATGCCGTCCTTGCTACCGGGGATAAACAGATTCTTGTTGAACTCCTCGCGGATTTTCTTTATCTCTTCCAGACCTTTCTTCAGACCTTCCGCGGTACGTCCCATGCCGACATATTCCCACATGATGTGACCCAGTTTCTTGTGGATGGAGTCAACGGACTCATTACCCTGGATGCTCATCAGGCGGTCAATCTTGTCGTTCACGGCCTTCTCCGCCTCTGCGAACTCGGGCAGGTCGGTAGAGAAGCGGGGAACGGTAATCTGGTCTGACAGGTAGTTCTGGATGGTGTAAGGCAATACGAAGTAGCCGTCCGCCAAGCCTTGCATCAGGGCGGAAGCTCCGAGTCGGTTGGCACCGTGGTCGGAGAAGTTGCACTCGCCGATGGCGAACAGGCCCTTGATGGCGGTCTGCAGTTCGTAGTCAACCCAGATGCCGCCCATTGTATAGTGGATAGCCGGATAAATCATCATCGGGTTGTAGTATTTCTCTCCGTTAATCTCTTTGGCCAACTCGCCCGGGTTGACATCGGTAATCTCCTCGTACATGTCGAAGAGGTTGCCGTAACGCTGGCGAACCACGTCGAGACCGAGGCGGTTGATGGCCTCACTGAAGTCGAGGAACACGGCCAATCCGGTGGCGTTCACGCCGTAGCCTTTGTCGCAGCGCTCCTTGGCGGCACGCGAAGCCACGTCACGCGGAACGAGGTTGCCGAATGCCGGGTATCTGCGCTCCAAGTAGTAGTCGCGGTCCTCTTCGGGGATGTCGCTACCCTTGAGCGTTCCTTCCTGCAACTTCTTGGCGTCTTCCAACTTCTTCGGCACCCAGATGCGTCCGTCGTTACGCAACGACTCCGACATCAGGGTCAGCTTAGACTGTTTGTCGCCGTGAACGGGGATGCAGGTCGGGTGAATCTGTACGTATGAGGGGTTAGCGAAGTAAGCGCCTTTGCGGTAGCACTGCATCGCTGCGGAACAGTTGCAGGCCATGGCGTTGGTCGAGAGGAAATAGGTGTTTCCGTAACCACCGGTAGCGATGACCACCGCATGTGCGGCGAAACGCTCCAGCTTGCCTGTTACCAAGTTCTTGGCGATGATGCCGCGTGCACGTCCGTCGATGATGACCAACTCTTCCATCTCGTAGCGGGTGTAGAGCTTCACGGTGCCTGCGTTTACCTGACGGCTCAGCGCGGAGTAAGCACCCAACAACAGCTGCTGTCCGGTCTGTCCTTTGGCGTAGAACGTACGGCTCACCTGTGCGCCACCGAACGAGCGGTTGGCCAGTGTGCCGCCATATTCACGGGCAAAGGGGACACCCTGTGCCACACATTGGTCGATGATGTCGTTTGATACCTCCGCCAGACGGTATACGTTGGCTTCGCGGGCGCGGTAGTCACCGCCCTTTACGGTATCGTAGAACAGGCGGTAAACGGAGTCGCCGTCGTTCTGATAGTTCTTTGCCGCATTGATACCTCCCTGTGCGGCGATAGAGTGCGCACGGCGCGGAGAGTCCTGAATGCAGAAGTTTAACACCCTGAAACCCATCTCGCCCAGTGAGGCTGCGGCGGAAGCGCCTGCCAAGCCTGTACCGACAACGATGATGTCGAGACGACGCTTGTTCGCGGGGTTCACCAGCTTTTGGTGAGCTTTATAATTGGTCCATTTCTCAGCCACGGGGCCTTCAGGAATTTTTGAATCTATGGTAGCCATAATATTTACAGTTTAATGTTTACTTGTTAATAAATCAAGCGGCACAGCATGCACCGCAGCAGAGGGACTTCACGTAGAAGAGGATTGCCACAACGGCGAAACCTATGAACAAGAGAGTTGCCCATACGTTACCGATGATGCGCCAACGCTCAAACCAGATTTTGTTGTTCCAGCCGAAAGTCTGCATGGCACTCCAGAATCCATGAGTAAGGTGGAGCCACAGGGCCGCGAACCATATCAGGTAGAGCACTACGAACACGGGGCATGAAAAAGTCTTGACGATGTATCCATAGCCGTCGGTAGCCTCCAGACCGCCCAAGGTCGGGTTGCCAATCAGTTCGGCGAACATCATGTTGTACCAGAAGTCTTTCAGGTGAAGGAGCAAACCGAGGATGACGATGATGCCCAGTACCAGCATGTTCTGCGATGCCCATTCCACTTGCTTCGGCTTGGCCTGCACGGCATAGTGTTCCGAGCCGCGCGCCTTCCGGTTCAGCATGGTCAACCAGAAAGCGTAGATGATGTGAATGACCATCAGCGCCGCCAAGGCCACCGTCGCTACCAACGCGTACCAATTGGCTCCAAGAAACTCACAAATCATATTGTAACCTTCCGCTGAAATCAGTGCGACAAGGTTCATCGACATGTGAAATGTAAGAAACAGGATTAGGGCGACACCGGTAACGCTCATCACCACCTTCCTTCCAATAGATGAATTACTTAACCACATAAAAGAAAAATTAGTTTTATTATTAATTGAATTGATTATCTCATGCCTCCACGCCCGACAAATCGGGCGTGCCGATAGCCGTCTCACGGAACAGCCGCAAAATTAAGTGAAATAGCTGTATGGGGCAAACAATTACAGAAATATTTCTTTATTCCAAGGCGTTGTCCCCTGTCCCGGCCTCGAAAGGGACGGAGGGGTACTGTGGGCGATGGTGCAACGAATCTGGCCGTATCCGTACGTTGCCGCGCCACAAAACGAGAGGAGGCCGAACCTCTTATGGTACGACCTCCTCGTTGTCGGTTCCCACGTCAATGTTTGGGAGTAATTCGTTTGGTGCGGTTTACATGGTGTAGACGTTGAATCCGCCGTCTACCACGGCTACGGTGCCGGTGACGAACTTCGACGCGTCGCTAATCAGGTACTGTATGGTTCCGCACAGCTCTTCGGGTTGGCCGAAGCGTTTGAACGGAGTCTGGCGTATCACGTCGTTGCCGCGTTGGGTGTAGCTGCCGTCCTCGTTGGTCAGCAGGGTGCGGTTCTGTTCGGTCAGGAAGAATCCCGGAGCGATGGCGTTCACACGGATGCCTTCGCCAAACTTGGAGGCTACCTCCGTGGCCATGTAGGCCGTGAAGTTGGAGATGCCCGCTTTGGCTGCCGCATAGCCGCAGACGCGTGTCATCGGGCGGAAGGCTGCCATGGACGAGAAGTTGACGATGCAACCGCTCTTTTGCTCCACCATCGGTTTCAGGAATACCTGTGTCGGGATGACCGTTCCGGTGAGGTTCAGGTTCAGCACGGTCTGGAAGGCTTCCGGCTTCAGGTCGAAGAAGGTGCCGTCGGGTGCTATGGTAGCTCCGGCCATGTTTCCGCCAGCCGCGTTTAGCAATGCGTCCACGCGTCCATAGGCGGCGAGCACGTCTTTCAGGTTCTGTTCCACAACCTCCACCTTCATTACGTCCGTGGTGAGGAACATTGCCTCGCCACCTGCCTTACGGATGTTCTCTACGATGGCGTTGCCTGCGTCGGCGCGTCGTCCCATCACCACCACCTTGGCTCCTTCTTTGCCCAGGTACTCGGCGATGCATTTGCCCAATACGCCCGTTCCACCGGTTATCACCACCACTTTGTCTTTTACACTGAATAATTCGTTCATGATTGTATTACGTTACGTTTTGTCTCGTTTTGTTCTCTCCTCGCAAAGGTAGCGTTTTTTGCAGAACCGCCACTCCCTTTCACCCTAAAAACTTCATCGGGAAATGAACCTATACCTTGTTGTCAGATGAGGTTAACCTCGTTGGCTTGTGAGGTTAACCTCTCGGGCTTGTGAGGTTAACCTCATGTTTACCCTGATTTTGCTTGTCAGTTTTCCGGTTCCGTGACTAACGTTCTTGTCAACCCTGTTCACCAATGTTGGACGTTACCCCTTCACGCTGTCGCGAAGTACCAGGAGGCTTTCGGGACCCATGTTGAAGAGGAGGTCCACGATGCTCAGATTGGGCAGGAAACCATAGTGCTCCCTGAAGACTTGGTAGTAGGGTTGAGGCCGGAATGTCTCGTCCTCGTGCCAGTCGCGCTTGGGGTGGATGCGCTCGCGCCAGTCCGCCTCATCGGGGCGGAACTGTTGTTTATAGTCAGAAGTGGGCAGCACTTCCGGGTTGAGGTCTATCAGGCGACAGACCAACCGGCGCAGCTCCTCGTTGAAATCGTAGAGAAAGGGATATTTCTTTTCGTAGAAGGGTCGGAAATCGTCTTGGTAATATTCAAAGAAAGGGCTGTTGCTGTAGGCACTCTCCAAGGCTGTCCAGTGCAGATGACGCCAGTTGCCGTGGTCGGAGATGCGGACATCCTTCATCAGGCACTTTAGGGTTTCGGGCTTCTCGGTGGGGATGCTGAGTGTCAGTGGACCGTCGGTGGTCGCTATCACGCACCGGTTGCGGTAGGTCTGTTTCATGTAGTGGTCGTACCCCTCGATGTAGGCACGCCGACAGGCGAAGAGCTTGGTGTAGTATTGCACCGGAGCCAAGTATGCGGAAGTCAAGTAGCAGTCCATTGCGGTTGGTTGATGATGGCGTTATTACTCAAATTTGTTTATCCGAAGAAAAGGTATCCGATGAAGATGGCGGCGGTGATACCGGCCAGGTCGGCCAACAGTCCGCAAGCCACGGCATGACGGGTGTATTTGATGTTTACGCTGCCGAAGTAGACCGCCAGAATGTAGAAAGTGGTGTCCGTAGACCCCTGAAACAGGCAAGCCAGGCGACCCGTAAAGGAATCCGCTCCGTAGGTGGTCATGGCATCTACCATCAAGCCGCGAGCCCCTCCACCGCTCAAGGGTTTCATCAGTGCCGTGGGGAGTGCTCCCACAAAGTCCGTGTTGCCTCCGCACAGACTCACCAATCGTTCCACTCCGCCGATGAGAATGTCCATGGCACCCGATGCGCGGAAAACGCCGATGCCCACCAGGATAGCCACCAAATAGGGGATGATGCGCACAGCGGTCTGAAATCCCTCCTTGGCTCCGTCCACAAACGCCTCATAGACATTGACGCGTTTGCGTACGCCCGCAATGATGAAACCGATGATGACGGAAAACAACAGGATGTTGGCTACGGAAGTGGACACGGTGTCCATCGCCTCTTTCGACAGGTTGCTGAATCCCCAGATGATGCCTGCCACCGCCAGGCACATGCCGCCCAAGGTGAGCGTCAGGGTGCGGTTGAACAGGTTGATGCGTTGGTAGAGGCTCACGGCCAGCAGGCCTATCATGGTGGAGAAGAAGGTGGCCAACAGGATAGGAATGAAGACATCCGTAGGCTGAGCCGCCCCCAACTGCGCCCGGTACACCATGATGCTGACCGGTATGATGGTGAGTCCGGAAGTGTTGAGCACCAGGAACATAATCATGGGATTGCTGGCTGTGTCTTTCTTCGGGTTCAGTTCCTGCATCTGCTCCATGGCTTTCAGCCCCATGGGCGTGGCGGCGTTGTCCAGTCCCAGCATGTTGGCGGAGATGTTCATGAAGATGGTACCCGTCACCGGGTGGCCTTTCGGTATGTCGGGGAACAAGCGGCTGAAGACGGGACTCAGCATGCGTGCGAAGACGCTCACCACCCCGCCTTGTTCACCGATGCGCATGATTCCTAACCAAAGGGAGAGTACGCCGGTCAGTCCCAAGGATATCTTGAATGCCGTCTCCGCCGAGCTGAAAGTGGAGTTCATGATGGCGGGGAAAATCTCGGTGTCTCCCATGAAAAGGAGTCGGACGAGGGCGATGACGAACGCCACCACGAAGAACGTAATCCAGATATAGTTCAGTACCATAGTCGCCGCTTTTGCCTGTTAAGCCTGTGTACGCATGGCCAAGGCTTTGTTCTCGGCCGCTTCCATGATTTCGCGCTCACCCGGCCCTTTGTCGTTGATGCCGCACAGGTGCAGGATGCCGTGTATGATGACGCGGTGAAGCTCTTCGTCGTAGGTGGCACCCACCTGCTCGGCGTTGGTGCGTACGGTGTCGAGGCTGATGAAGAGGTCACCGCTGATGGTGTCGCCCTCGCAATAGTCGAAGGTGATGATGTCCGTGTAGTAGTCGTGCTGCAGGTATTGCCTGTTCACCTCCAGTATCTTGTCGTCGGAGCAGAAGATGTAGGCTATCTCGCTCACCTTCTTGCCGTAGGATGCCGCAACGGCCTTCACCCACGCACTGTTTTCTTTCCGTTTGATGGCGGGCATCTTCACGCCATCGGTCTGATAACTGATCATTGTTTCTGCTTTGTCATTAAACTTTCAAAATCGTCATGCCGCAGCAACTCCAAGGCCTTCTGCACACTCTCGTTGTCGCGGTTCATCACTCGGTAGTATCCGTCCATGTCCCAAAGGTCGCGCGCTATCAGGGCTTTCAGTTGGTTGTGGAGCAACGCTTTTCCCTTTTGGTATCCCTCCTCGTCATAATGCACGCCCACCTTCTCGCCTTCGCTCTTCAGCAGCTCGATGAGTGCCGGTGTCACGCTGAACTTTTCATCGAATTCATCGAAGCTTTTGTATTGCTTCTTCAGCGTTTGCCGGTTGTTGTCCACATACTGGAGCGTGGACTTGATGATGGCACCCTTGGCGGAGAGTTGCAGATGATAGTCGGAGTAGCGTGTGGTGTCCAGCGGCACATAGTAGTCCGGCATGATGCCTCCGCCTCCGTAGACCACCCGTTCCAGCCGTTTGGTCCTGTACTTCAGCGAGTCGGGGAAGTGGATGCTGTCGGCATTGCTCATCTCTCCGCTGTTGTAGCGGTTGATGAGGTCTTGGTTATATTGTTCGATGCTCTCGTAGGGTTTCTGTATGCAGCGACCCGTGGGGGTGTAGTAACGGGCGATGGTGAGCCGTATCATCGAGCCGTCGGGCAGGTCGACAGGACGTTGCACCAGTCCCTTGCCGAACGAGCGTCGTCCCACCACCAGACCGCGGTCCCAGTCCTGTATGGCTCCGGTGACAATCTCCGATGCCGAGGCGGTATACGAGTCGATGAGAACGATCAACCGCCCCTCCTTGAACTTGCCTGTGCCGTGCGCCTGGAAGGCGTTGCGCGGACTGCGTCGTCCTTCGGTGTAGACAATCAGTTCGTTGGCCTGCAGAAACTCGTTGGCCAGTCCCACGGCGGCGTTCAGGTAGCCGCCCCCGTTGCCTTGCAGGTCGAGGATAAGGTCCTTCATCCCTTTCTTGCGGAGGTTCTTCAGCGCTGTTTCAAACTCGTCCACGGTGGTGGCACCGAAATTGTTGATGCGTATGTAGCCGATGCCTTTCTTCACGATGTGCGCGGCATCCACGCTGTGTACGGGAATCTTGTCGCGGGTCACGTCGAATTGGAGTATATCCGCGATGCCGCGCCGCACGACACCTAATTTCACCTTACTCCCCTTGGGACCCCGCAAGCGGCGGGTGATGTCGTTGGTCTGCATCTTTACGCCCGCTATGACGGTATCGTTCACATACACGATGCGGTCACCGGCCAGGATACCGCACTTCTCCGAGGGGCCGTTCACGACGGGCTGAATCACCAATAGCGTGTCTTCCACCATGTTGAACTGCACGCCGATGCCTTCGAAGTTGCCTTGCAAAGGCTCGTTCAGCTTCTTCACCTCCTCGGGGTTGGCGTAGGTGGAGTGGGGGTCGAGCTGTTCCAGCATCTTCGTGATGGCGGCCTCCACCAGTTTGTTCTCGTCCACGCTGTCCACATAGAGGTTACTGATGGCGAACTCCGCTATCTGCAGTTTGCGGGCCGGTGTCACCTTCTTGTTTTGAGCCATCGTCAGATTGGCGGTGAGGAACAGGCCGATGAGAAAATAAATCTTTTTCATGTGCTTGAATCTATACCTATTGATTTGTTATTTCGTTTCGTCGATGATGAGGCCCTTGGGCACGAAGGGGGTGATGTCCTTGCCATAGCTGAGCAGCTCCCTCACGATGCTGGAGCTGACGCTGGTCAGTTCCGGTTCGGTGAAGAGCAGAATGGTCTCGATGCCGGAGAGCTGCCGGTTGATGTCGGCAATGGTCTCCTCGTACTCAAAGTCCTTCACCGTGCGGATTCCCCGGATGATGAATCCGGCATCCATCCGCTTGGCGAAGTCGCACGTCAAGTCGCTGTACGCCTCCACCTTCACGCGCGGATTGTCGGCATAGAGCCGTTTGATCATCTCCACCCTCTTCTCCGTGGTGAACCAGGTGCGTTTCCCTTCGTTGACACCTATGCCGATGACGAGCTCGTCCATGAAGGTGAGTGCACGCCTCACTACCGAGTAGTGCCCCGTGGTGAAGGGGTCGAAAGTCCCCGGGAATATCGCTCTTTTCATACCATTGCCTCCTCTTCGTCGTTGGCGGCGTCCTCTTCAATCACCAAGTTGTTGATGATGAAGTTCTGCCTCTCCATGGTGTTCTTACCCATATAGAATCCCAACAGCTCGTTCACGGCATCGGTCTTGCGCAGGGTGACGGGTTCCAGCCGCATATCCTTGCCGATGAAGTGTTTGAACTCGTCGGGCGAAATCTCTCCGAGTCCTTTGAATCGGGTAATCTCCGGGTCCGGACTCAGTTTCTCGATGGCTGCCACCCGTTCCTCGTCCGAGTAGCAATAGATGGTTTCGTAGTCGTCCTTGCCCCCCTTCTCGCTCTTGCTGCCTTTGATTCTCTTCTTGCGGTTGCGCACGCGGAACAGCGGTGTCTGCAGGATGTAGACATGTCCCTTCTTGATGAGGTCGGGGAAGAATTGCAGGAAGAAGGTAATCATCAGCAGACGGATGTGCATGCCGTCCACATCGGCATCGGTGGCGACAATCACTTTGTTGTAGCGAAGCCCGTCCAGCCCGTCCTCGATGTTGAGTGCCGCCTGCAGTAGGTTGAACTCCTCGTTCTCGTATACCACCTTCTTGGTCAAGCCAAACGAGTTGAGCGGTTTACCGCGTAGGCTAAACACCGCCTGCGTGTTCACGTCGCGGCTCTTGGTGATGGATCCGCTGGCGGAGTCACCCTCGGTGATGAAGATGCTGCTCTCCTCCAGGTTGTCACCCTTCGTGTCGTTGAGGTGGATGCGGCAGTCGCGCAGCTTGCGGTTGTGCAGGTTCGCCTTCTTGGCGCGTTCGCGCGCCAGCTTCGTGACACCCGCGATGGCTTTGCGCTCTTTCTCCGAATCCTGTATCTTTTGCAACATCACGTTGGCGATGTCGGTGTTCTTATGAAGGAAATTGTCCACTTCCGTCTTGACGAAGTCGCCCACGAACTTGTTGAGGTTTGGCCCGTCCGGTGCCATCTTCGTGGAGCCTAATTTCACTTTCGTCTGGCTCTCGAACACGGGCTCTTCCACATTGATGGCGATGGCCGCCACCATGCCGTTGCGGATGTCCGCATAGTCGAAATTCTTATTGTAGAACTCCTTGATGGCGCGCGCGATGTGCTCCTTGAAGGCACTTTGGTGCGTACCGCCTTGGGTGGTATGCTGCCCGTTGACGAACGAGTGGTACTCTTCGCCGTATTGGTCCGTGTGGGTGAAGGCAATCTCGATGTCCTCACCCTTCAGGTGGATGATGGGATAGAGGCAGGTTGCCGTCATGGAGTCGGTGAGCAAGTCCACCAAGCCGTTGCGCGATAGGATACGCTGTCCGTTGTAGAGGATGGTGAGCCCCGTGTTCAGGTAGGTGTAGTTGCGCAGCATCGTCTCGATGAACTCTCCATGAAACCGGTAGTTCTCGAAGAGCATGCTGTCCGGTTCAAAGAAAATGTAGGTGCCGGTCTCTTCGGTGGTCTCCCGTGTCGTGTCGCTCTGTAGGATGCCTCGTTCGAAGATGGCCTCGCGCACCTTGCCGTCGCGGTAACTGCGCACCTCGAATCGTCGGCTCAGCGCGTTCACGGCCTTCACGCCCACGCCGTTTAGTCCCACGCTCTTCTTGAAGGCCTTGCTGTCGTACTTGCCGCCGGTGTTGAGCATGCTCACCGCTTCGATGAGTTTCCCTTGCGGGATGCCCCGTCCGTAGTCGCGTACGCTTACTCGCAGGTTCTCTTCCATATCTATCTCGATGCGTTTGCCGGCGTGCATCTTGAACTCGTCGATGCTGTTGTCGATGACCTCTTTCAGCAACACGTAGATGCCGTCCTCGGCATAACTTCCGTCGCCCAGCTTACCGATGTACATACCCGGGCGGGTACGCACATGCTCCATGTCGCTCAGGTGGCGGATGTTGTCATCGGTATATTCCACCTGTTGCTCCGTGGAGCTGAATTGCAATTCGTTCTCTTCTGGCATATTGTACGATTCTTTTTTCTATGTTGTATGTGCGGTAGCGGGTCTGTCACGCCGTTATCTGTTTGCGGTAGGCCCTGCGGCGTTTGTGCTGACGGGTCTCGAAATACTCCCATTGCGCCTGCACCTTGTTGTTGGTCTCCAGCTCGGGGTTACTCTCCGCGTCCAACAGTCCGAGTTTGTTGTAGGCGGGGATAAGGTCGGTAAACAACAGGGCGTTCACTCCCTTGCTTTGGTATTCGGGTTTGATGCCCACCAGCAGCAGGTCGAGCGTATGCGGCTTTTTCCAGTAGAGGGCTTTCAGCAGGTAGTACCATCCGAAGGGAAGCAAGCGGCCTTTGGCCTTCTGCAGGGCAACCGAGAGGGAGGGCATGGAAACGCCAACGCCCACCAGTTCGTTGTTCTCGTCCTCTATCAGCGTCACCATGCGGAGGTCGAGGATAGGCAGGTATCTCTTCACATACTGCATAATCTGTCGCTCCGTCATCTGTGAGTAACCGTAGAGCTGGGCGTAACATTCGTTGATGAGTTTGAATATCCGTGGACCATAGTTGCCGCGGTTCACCTCCTTCATGTTCTTCAGCTTCTTCACGCGCAGTTTGTATTTGCGGCATACGATGTCGGCGATGCGCTGCATCTTCTCCGGCACGCTGTCCGGCACGTTGATGCGGAACTCCACCCAGTCGGCATCCTTCTCGAAGCCCATCTGTTCGATGTGTTTGGGGTAGTAGGGGTAGTTGTAGATGGTCGCCATGGTGCTCAGCTCGTCGAATCCCTCCACCAGCATTCCTTCGGCATCCATGTCCGTGAACCCGAGCGGGCCTTGAATCTCTGTCATGCCCCGCTCTTTGCCCCATTGCTCCACTGTCTCTATCAAAGCCTTCGACACCTCCGGGTCATCGATGAAATCTATCCATCCGAAGCGTACGCTCCGCTTGTTCCACGTCTCGTTGGCCCGTTTGTTGATGATGGCCGCCACGCGTCCCACAATCTTTCCTTCGCGGTAAGCCAGGAAATAGGCTGCCTCGCAAAACTCCAGTGCCGCGTTCTTCTTGGGGTCGAACGTGTTGAGCATATCGTCGTACAGGTCCGGCACAGAGTAAGGGTTGTCCTTATAGAGAGTGTAGTTGAAACGGATGAAGGCCCGCAGTTCCTTTGCCGTGGACACTTGTTTGATAGTTACTGCCATGAGTTTATATCCTTGTTAGCTTTGGTTCAACATTCAAACCGCAAAGATAGTGTTTTTCCATGAATAGTTCGCCACAATTTTGGTTAAGACCGATGGATTCCCGTCTTATCTACATCTTTGTCCTCTGTAATATGAACATGGAGGCTGCTGATAAAGGGGCGTTCAGTGTCCATCTCCTTCGGAAAGAGATAATAAGTCAGTGGTGGGCATTGGGTTATATAGGAAGGAGGGCGGACTTTCACAAGTCCGCCCTCCCGGTCATTCACTTCTTATGCATGTATTGTAAGAAAGAAATCTCTTTTACTCCTCAGAATCAGAAGGTGATGTCACCGCTCTTCACGGTGTGGTTCTTGCCACCGTCCCATGAAGCTCCCGTCCGCCAGCGCGGGTCTCCAATCTCCTTCGTGTAGATCGGGTGAGCCGTCACGCGTGAGGTATTGTTGTAGTAGAACCCGCTGATGTCCGCATGGCGGTAGGCATCCTTCTCAAACGCCTCCTTGCCGTCTACCTTACCGATGGTGAACGGGTTCTTGAAGAGCTCTTCCGCGGTGAGCTGATAGCCTACGGCATCGTCTTCGTTGTCGTTGCGGTTGTCGCCGAACTTAATCTGTGTCTCGCCCAGTCCACCCTTGTTCAGCGCACCGTTCTGATAACCGGCACCTGTACTGGTGTTGGAGAAACTTACATGCGAGAACATACCGTCCGCCAGGGTGGTTTTCTCCGTGGAAGACTTGTAAGTCTGGTATGCAGGCACCACAGTGGAGTAGTTGTCCGCAAAGTCATAAGTCAGGTCCTTGATGGTGATGTCCATACCTTTCATATAGTAGTCACGGCCTCCGTCATTCTTGTTGCCCGCAAACACGAAGAGGTTCTTCTTGCACGTCACGGTAGACCCTGCCGGGATGTAGTTGATCTCGAAGATCTTACCATGGCCTTTGTTGTTGGAGCGTGGCGCGAAGTTCACAAACGTATTGTTGGATACGTTGATGTTCCAAAGGGTACCTTCGGGCCAAGCCAAGTTCTTGGCTTCCGAAACGAGGGCGTGACGCGAGCAGTTGATGATGGTGTTGTTGGTAAAGTTCAAATTCTTGTAGAAGTTTGACTTGCGGTTGTTGCCCGGTCCGGCGAACCAGGAGTAACCACGCCCGTTGGTGTCGTAGCCTCCTTCGTCGTAGAACACGCAATTGTCCACGGTCAACTTCTCGATAATCTGTCGGTTCGGGCCCTGGAAGCGGATGAATCCGCGCACGTGTCCGCAGAAGGTACAGTTGGAGACACGCAGCTCTGACAGCGTGAACGACAGGCCTTGTGAGTACATGTTCATGAAGTAGTTTGCGGTAATCGACAGACTTGCGTTGCCGTCCGACCCCTTTTGGTCGAAGTAGGTGTTCCATGCCATCGGGTGGAAATTGATGTTCTCGAAGACAATAGCCTGTATAGCCAGTGTCACACCGTTCTCCGTGCCGGAGCGCGCGTTGCGGCAGAGTCCCCAGTTCACGGCGTTTGCGGAGGTCTTGGCTTCGTTACCCCATCCGATGCCTTGCAGCACCGTGGCGCGTCCCTTGCCGGCGGCGATGTCTTCCGGATTGGTAGCCAAGGTGAAGCCCTTGGTCATCTCCACGGTGGAGGTGACGTAGTAGGTCTTGCCACCTTCGAGGTAGAACACCTGTCCTTCAGCCAACGTATTGTCCGACATGTAGTTGGTCAGTATGGTGTCGATGCGGGAAGCTATCAGGTCCTTGACTCCATAGAGGTTGTACTGGTCGCCATTCTGCAACAGGGTGTCCAACAGAACGGATTCCGCCGTAGCGGCGGGGATGAGGATAGGTTCACCCGGGTCGCCCTGCATACGCACCATGTTGGAGTTGTACTGGCGGTCGTAGTAGCGCGCTATGTTGTTGTTCTGACCGCTGACGATGTAGGCGGCGTTTGAGACCAGGTTGTCGAAGTGTACACGCCCTGCTGCCTTGTCGGCATCGGTGAGCTTATAGATGTGCTCTTCCAACAGCGCATTGTCCGCGGACGGAACGACACGGATTTCGTCGAATACCCATTTGCCGTCTTCCACCTCGGCTCCTGCCTCGATGAATTCCTTGTAATCCTTCTCCCATCCGCTTTCCGCTTCCGGCAAGAAGCACACGTCCATCGAGGTCTTCGTCACGTTCTCCACCCAGAAGACGGAGGGCACCTCGTAGCGCATGCCGGTAGTCAACGAACCCGTCTGGTCGCGGCTGTCGTCGCGCGACTGGTCGCTCTGGTGCGAGCCGTCGCCATAGCCGTACCATTTGGAGTTGCGCGGATTGTTGAGGTCGTTGCGGTCTACCAACGCACGGATGGCGTAGAGGTATCCCGTTCCGTACTGGAGGTCTTCGTGGAGGAAAGAGAGTTGGTCGGCCGTGAGGATGGTATCCAACAGGTTGGGGTTCTCCTCTTTGTCCCACGAGGTTCCCTGCACCTTCGCCTTCAGCTCGTAAGCGTCGGCACCCTCCACGCCATACCAGAAGAGGCGCATGTCGTTGACGTGCGTACTCACCTTGTATCCGTGCTGTCTCAGATAGGTCTCAATCTGCGGGTCCACACGGGAGGCGATGTCGCAATGGTAGTCTGTCGTGGTCGAGTTCAGGTTCTGCGTCAGACGGAACATCGGCATAAACAGACGGTCGGCTTCCGTTCCGCCAAAGCTTTCGGTGTCGTCCTTACACCCGGTAAAGACGGCGGCCGAGGCGGCCATGATTATCGAAAATAATAATATCTTTTTCATAAATATTCTGTTCAGTTGAGGGTTAATAACCGTAATAGTTCTTGTACTGGCCTACGCTTCGGCTGACTACATCGCGCGGGATAGGCAGGATGTAACGTACCGGCGGCAGGTTGTCCAACACATCGTCCGAGGTGTATTCGGGCATGGTCGACGGGAAGAGCGTTCCGCCTTCGTCGATGTAGAGGTAGCCGCGAACCGCATAGCGGATGTCTGCCCTGGCGATGCCGGTGTTGTCGTCCAACCACTTGAAGAATTCAGCTTGACTCCACGCCTCGCTGCCGGTGATTGGTACGGTACTCATCTCCTTGATATGAAGTCCCCAGGTCTCCCACAGGTTGTTGATGGTCAGCGTGTCATGCTCGTAGTGGAAGAATTCGACCACACCTAAGCTGGAGTCCGTATTGGGGAACGCGAATATCTCAGGATAGTTGGCTTCCGTGTACTTCTCCGGATTGGCGTTCACCTGCTCGTTCCACTCCGCACGCGTACGCACCTTGTAATAGACGGCGGCAGGATATTCCTCCAAATCCTTTCCGGAATGGACGTATGAATTGTCCCGGTCGCACCCCATCGCGTAGTAGAGCCAGAAGTTCTTGTAGATGACCTTGTTGTAGATGTTCCAGCGCACCAGGTCTTTCCAACGGATGCCTTCGCCGCCGAACTCCCAGGCGCGTTCATCCACGATGGCGTTGAAGAAGTCTTCTTTCGTGGTGAGATTGTCCACATAGGTCTCCACCTTCTCCGACTTGTTGACGGCGTTGCGGAACGCGCGTTCGCGCACCTGCTTCAGGGCCGCCTTGGCTTCGGCTGTCGGTCCGTTGTTGATTTCGTTCTCCGCCTCGGCATACATCAGCAACACGTCGGCATAGCGCATGTAGGGGAAGTTGATGCCCGTGTTGCCCTGTGAGGTGTTGCCCATGGTGTGCGACTTGTCCCACAGCTTGGACCACTTCAGACAGTAGTTGGTGTAACCGGTTTGCAGACTCGGCGTGCCGTTGTAGCTGTAAGACCAATAGCCCGCTACGTTGCGGCGAACATCCAATGAGTCGAAAGTGAAACGATAGAAGGCGTTCAGACCTACGGAACCGCTGGTGCGTCCCCACGGGTGGTCGGTGTCACCCGCACTGGAGAGGTCAGCCTTCGGGCCATGTATGTAACCGATGTTTCCGTTCACGTTGCGTACGAAAGGAATCTCGAAGATGACATCGTCGTCGTTCACCACCGTGTAGTTGCACTCGTCGACGAACACGTCGAAGTATCCCTTGGTCAGTTTGTGCGTATCGGCATCAATCACCTTCTTGCAGTATTCGCTGGCAATCTGGTAGTAGTCGGCATAGTCCGAGGCGCGCCCCATGGTGCCTACAGCCGCCGCGTCTTCGCCGTGTCGCAGGGAGTAGCCCGCACGGAACATGGCGATGCGCGCGATGAGAGCCCATGCGAACTCTTGCGTACAACGTTCCACGCCCTCTGTCACCTCTTTGGCCTTACGCATCTTGGGTGCGGCCTCTTTCAGGTCGTTGATAAGGTCTGTCAGGATTTGGTCGCGGTCGCCCATCGGCATGATGAGTGTCTCCTGGTCGTAGGTGCGGGTGAACGAGAAAGGTATGTCACCCCACAGGATGACCATATCCAGGTAGTTCATGGCACGGATGCACTTGGCCTCGCCAATCAGCTGGTCGAGGTCTTCGTCTCCGTAGAGGGTGGACTTCTCCGCCGCGTTGATGAAGTTGTTGGCACGCTCCACGGTGGAGTAGGCGGCATCCCAAATGCTCTTTACGTTGCTACCGTCGGCTTCGCCGTCGAAGAGTTTCCATTCGTTGTGTGACGCACTCTGGATGCTGGATGAAGAGGTGGACCACTCCACATCGCTGTTGAAGTTGAAGGTGGTGAGGTAGCCGTTCCCGTAGGTGTTGCTGTTGCAGGTGGCCTGGTACACGGAGTTGAGCAGGCGGTCGGCCTCTTCGATGCTGCTGAACACTTGCTCGTCTGTCACCTTGGAAGGCGCTTCCACATCGAGGTAGTCGTTGCAGGCACTGAACGCCACCAACGACAGTCCACAAATGAGTATATGTTTTATTTTCATGTTGTATTTTCTCCTTTATTGATTAACAGAATGTTTAGAACGAAAGGTTCATGCCGAACAGGTAGCTGTGTGTACGCGGGTAGCGGTTGTAGTCCACGTTCGGGGTCAGACCGTTCTGGATGTCCACTTCGGGGTCGTAGCCCGAATAGCTGGTGAAGCAGAAGAGGTTTGAACCTGTAAAGTAGAGACGCAGGCGGGAGATGCCCCAACGTTTTGTAAGGTCGCTCGGCAAGGTGTAGCCGATTGTCACGTCGGTGAGGCGGACAAACGAGCCGTCCTCCACGAAGTTGGACAGTGTGTACTTGGAGGTGACGTTCTGCGGATTCCACAGTGTCTTGCCTGTGTTGAGGCGTTCGTACTCGTCGAGGTAGTCGATATGCTGCGAGTTGCTGATCAGGGGCTCGTTCAGGTTATAGATGCTGGTCGTTCCGTCCGCGTTGGTGTTGTAGATGTCTCCGTAGTAGACCCAACGGTTCTCGTAGTTGAACTTGCTCAGTACGTTACGCGGGTCCGTACGGCTGGAACCTACAGCGGAAGAGAGGTTGTATGCCGTGGCGTTGATCAGGTCGAAGTCCAGCATATAGGTGAAGTTGGCGGTGAAGTCGAAGTTCTTCCATTTGCCGGAGACTCCGAAACCACCTTGCAGTTTCGGGTTGGTGTTGCCCACGACGGTACGGTCGTTGATGTCAATCTTGCCGTCATCGTTCAAGTCTTTCACCTTGATGCGGCCCGGTGCTGTTCCGTAAAGACCTTCTACGGTCGGCTTCTCCTGCACGCCCGGGTTGGCGGCCAAGTATTCGGCATCGTTGATTGCATAGTTGAAGCCTTCGCGGTGGAACTCATCGAAGCCGTAAATGCCGTCGTAGACGTAACCGTAGATGAGACCGACCTCTTTGCCTTCTACCAGACGGAAGTTGTCCTCAGAGTCCCAAGATCGTGCGGGGATGTAGTCATCCGTTCCGTTGATCTTCTCCACTTTGGTTTTGTTAATACCCATGTTGAAGTTGGCGGACAGCACATAGTCCTTGCCGCGGAGGATGTCACCGTTCACGGTCAACTCGATACCGCGGTTGCGGACCTGACCTACGTTCTGCCACTGATAGGTGTAACCGGTGGTGGTGGGTATCTGACAACGATAGAGCAGGTCGCGCGTGGTGTTCCAGTAGACCTCGGGGGTGATGGTCAGGCGTCCGTTGAACAGCGAGATGTCGGCGGCAAGGTTGCGCGTGACGGTCGTCTCCCACTTGATTTGCTCGTTCGGGAAGAGGTTGTCCGCAGCGTAGTATTTGTCGCCGTTCTGTGTCGTCGTGCTTTCGCCCCAGCTCGGTCCGCCATCGGCATTGATGGAGTACTGATAGCGCCAGCGGTCGTCGCCGATGTTGTTGTTACCGGAAAGACCGTAAGCGGCACGGATCTTCAGGTTGTCCACTACGTCCTTGTTCCACCAGTCCTCCTCGGAGAGCACCCATGCGCCGGACACGGAGGGGAAGTAACCCCACTGGTAGCCCGGAGCGAAGCGTGTGGAACCGTCGGCACGCATGGTGAAGGACAACAGGTATTTGTGTTTGTAGTTATAGTTGGCCTGTCCGAAGAAGGAGGCGGTGCGGTTAGGCGTGGTCACATTGGAGGTCGACGCGTAAGCCGTTCCCAAGCCCATGTTGTTGAACGCGTAGCGCGGAGAGGTCTCCTGCGGGAAGTAGCGCGAGGCCTGGTAGTTGGTAGTGGACTGCGTATGATAGATTTCCTGACCCAACAGGAAAGCGAAGTTGTGCTTCTCTTTCAGACTGAACGCATAGTTCAAGGTGTTGGTCCAGGTGTAGCGGAACGTGCGGCTGTTGGTAATCTGTGCCACCGGCATGTTCTCGTTGCTTGCAGCCGTGTCGGTCAAGTAACCATAGAAGCGGTTCTTGTCAGAGAATGACCAGAACTGCGCGATATCCGAGCGGAAGCTCAAGCCTTTGATAATCTCCCACGTCAGACTTGCCTGGTTGGTGAAGCTGTAGGAGTGGCTCAACTGATAGTTTTGGTCGATGTCGTCCAGCGGACTCTTTACCATCCAATAACGCTCCACGGAGAAGTCCTGCCACTCCTCGTCGTAGCTGGTCGCCTCACGCAGACCATTGGTCGGACGATAGTTGAGCACGCCAATCAAGCCTTCCGTACCGATGCCGGACGCACCCGTACCGAGGTCGCGACGATAGGTGAAACGCGGGTTGATCAACAACTTCACGTTCTTGGCCAACTGCACGTCAATCTTTGTGTTCATGTTGGTACGGCGTACGCCGGAGCCGGCGATGATACCGTCTTGGTTGTGCTGTGTCAGCGAGGTGTTGAAGCGCAACTTCTCGTTACCGCCGTTCACCGTCACGTTGTACATCTGCGTCAAGGCGCCGTTGCCCATCAGCTCGTCCTGCCAGTCGTGGGTAGGCATACTTTTATATATATCCACGTCATTGGGGTTTCCGAAGTCGCGGCGGAACATATTGGTATTACTGCCGCTGCCGATGCACGCGTCCAACTGGTATTTCACGAACTCGTAAGCGTTCAGCATCTCCTGCTTGCCGGCCAACCACGAGAGTTGCGCGTAAGCGTTGAAGTCCACCTTCACCTTACCCTGTTGCGCCGATTTGGTGGTGACGATGACTACGCCGTTACCGCCTCGGGCACCATAGACGGCCGTCAAGGAGGCGTCCTTCAACACGTCGATGCTCTGGATATCCGTCGGAGGAATATCGTTGATGTTGTCTGCCTGGAAGCCGTCGACTATGAACAATGGTTTGGAGTCCTGCGAGCTGGAGATGGCCGAACCTCCACGGATACGGATGTTGATTTCCGCTCCCGGAGCACCGTCGACCGTGGTTACCTGCACACCGGCGATTTTTCCCTGCAACGCCTCTGCGGCCGATGCCACAGGCACGATGGACAGCTTCTGTCCGGAGATGGAACCTACCGAACCGGTCAAGTCCTTACGGGCACGGCTGGTGTAACCTACAACGACAACCTCGTCCAACGCTTGACTGTCGTCTTCCAACGTAATGTTCATCTGGGGAGCGGCTTTCGCCTCTTGGGTTCTCATACCCATGTAAGAGAACACCAACGTGCTGCCTTTCGCAGCTTTCAGGGTGAAGTTGCCGTCGAAGTCGGTAATGGTACCGTTCTTCTGGTTCCCTTTTTCAACTATGGAGGCTCCGATAATCGGTTCTCCATTGGAATCTTTCACATTCCCTTTCACGGTGAGACTTTGCGCACTGACCTCCAGTGGTGGAATAGACACCAGAAAAGCCATTAGCCACAGAGCCCACTTCATCTTTCTTTTCAAGTCTTTCATTATAGTTATTTACTTGGTTAACAAAAATGCGGGTGGTGCCCACGTATATAATTAATCACTCTAAAAATATTCTGCCTGTAGACGATAGACGAACCAAGATTAATAATGCGCTGATTATGTCTTGTCATAGTATTGATTGCAAAGTTATGTATTGGAAATGAATAAACCTAACGAAAGTGCAAAAAAGTTTAATTATATGTGCAAATTCTAATTTCTTCGTTCGGAACAACGTATCGGCTTTTCGTAGGGAATTTATGAGGGATAGTCGACGGAATCGCCCGAACTGCCTATAGGTTTGAGCGGTGACTTATTGTCATGCGTACGATATAAACGCTCACTTCATAGAGCAGCCACATCGGGAGGGAGACCAACAACAGCGTGAAGACATCGGAGGTGGGGGTGATGATGGCGGCGATGATGAGAATGACGACAATGGCATGTCGACGGTAGCGGCGCATGAACGTGTCCGTGATGAATCCCAACTTGGCGAAGAGCCAACAGAGCATGGGCATCTCGAAGACGACACCCAACGAAAGGCTCAGCAGCGTGAATGTGGAGACGTACGACTCCAACGAGATGAGGTTGTTCACCGCTCCACTTACCTGATAGGTACCCAGAAAACGGAAGGTGAAGGGGAAGATGAGGAAATAGCTGAGCAACACGCCGGCCAGGAAGAGCAGGTAGCCCCAGCCGACCACACGCACCGCATAGCGACGCTCGTCCGCGTAGAGGGCGGGAGAAACAAACCGGAACAGCTGGTAGAGGATGTAGGGCGAGGCGCAGAGAATGCCCGCGTAGACGGCGACCTTCATGTGGATGAGGAACTGTCCGGCCAACGCCGTGTTGATGAGGTCTACATGGAACGTTCCCGTCTCCTCCTGTTGCAGCAGGGGAGCGATGAGGTCGAACAACCGATAGGTGACGAAGTCGGCATCCTTGGGTGCCAGTATCACCCGGAAGAGGAGGTCCTTGAAGCAAAACAACACGACGCTACACACGATGACAATCACCGCGATGCGGATAATCATCGTGCGCAGCGCCTCCAGGTGATCCCAGAAGGATAGTTGTGCCAACTCCTTGTCTTTACTCATCCTTCTTGTCGGTAGGAGTCCCTTGCTTGCTGTCCTTGCCTTTCTCCTCTTCGGGGTTGTTCATACCCTCCTTGAAGGCGCGCACGCCTTTGCCCAGACCCTTCATCATTTCGGGTATCTTCTTGCCACCGAAGAAGAGCAGGATGACCAACAGGATGACGATAATCTCTTGTGTACCGATTCCAAACATAACTACTTACGTATTATAAAGTTGATAAACAGATATCCTCCAAAGATTTGCAATAGCATGCCGGGCACGGCGATGCGGAAATCTTGCAAGGCGGCGTAGAGGCTGCCGCACCAAGCCCACTCGAAGAGGGTGCCCAGTGACTGGTAGAATAGAATCACTCCCAGCAATAGGGCTATCGTGACCTTGTGATAGCGATGGGCGGCATAACCGCATCCCACAGCCAAAAGGGCCGATTTCACCGCAATAGCGGGCACTACAGCCAAGGTTGGCATGCCGAACAACAACGAGTTGATTGCGGGCGACAGCAGGGCTGTGAGCAGTCCCACCTTCCATCCGTATTTGTAGGCACCGATAAGGGTGAAAAAATAGATGGGCAACCACATTTTCCCTCCCATGGGGACGAGGTGGAAGAGTTGAGGCAACGCGATGTTGCCGACGATAAACAGCAGGGCCAACAGATAGGTGCGGCTCTCCGTATAACTATAGTTGTAGAGTTTTACTGATGTTTGCATGTTGTTACATATTTGTTTTCAATGTTTTTTGTTTCTTGTTCCGTCCGAACTGAGCGCATGAACGTTTCCACTTCCCGTAGACACTCCTCAGCCGTGTGGCACTCCTTACAAAGGGTCTCCATGGGACACCAGCCGGTGTGGTTACGGTTGATGATGTGGTCTACTTGCTCGGTGTAGTGAATTTGCATGGAGGATTGCCGCAGCAGTTCCAGTGCGAAGGAACTGATAATGTCCGCATAGAGTTCCTTCACACCGCCCAACAGCATCAAGGCGGCAGCGGCTTTGCCTACCACCTTGTCTGCCACGACGGCTTCCCGAAGCATCCGAGGCTCTTCGGTGAGCAACCTGTAGAGGTCTGCAACGCCCCGGTTGTCGAAGCAGCGTGTTGTCTCCCCTTGTCGCACCACTAAAGAGTGGTTTCCTTGGTGTAGTCGTTCAGTCAGTTCGTTTGTCATACCGTGGGGTCTTGTTTCAGTTCTTCCACAAAATTGTTCACGCGCTGCATCTCTTGAGGGATGCGGATGCGTTGCGGACAATGACTTACACACTCGCCACACCCGATGCAGTGACTGGCCTGACGCAGACGCGGCACGCTGCGGTCGTACCCGATGAGGAACGCGCGCCGTGCCCGGCGGAAGTCCGGATGCTCGTTCCCCTTGTTGGGCATATTGCCCTCCTTGATGCACCGGTTGTAGTGCGAGAAGATGGCGGGGATGTCGATGCCGTACGGACAGGGCATGCAGTAGTTGCACTCGTTGCACGGAATCGTCTTCAGGTTGTAGATGTCGTTGGCGATTTCCATCAGGAAGTCGTTCTCCTCCTCATTCAGCGGTTTCAGCGGTGAATAGGTGCAGAGGTTATCCTTGAGGTGCTCCATGTAGGTCATGCCGCTGAGTACCGTGAGCACTCCGTCCGGTGTGCCGGCAAAGCGGAAAGCCCAGCTCGCCACGCTCTGTTCGGGTTCGCGCTGTTTCATCTTCGCCACGATGGGGTCGGGAACTTTGGAGAGTCGCCCACCCAGCAAGGGCTCCATGATGATGGCAGGGATATCTCTTTTCTTCAGCTCGCCATAGAGGTATACGGCATCGGTGTTGCGGTCGTTTATCTCATCGGCGTAGTTCCAGTCCAGGTAGTTGAGCTCTATCTGCACGAAGTCCCAATGGTAGCGTCCCTCGTCGTGCCATTGCAAAGCGAGGTCGAAAATCTTGATGTCGCCGTGGTACGAGAAACCGAGGTTGCGGATGCGTCCCTTCGCTTTCTGTTCCACCAGCCAGTCCAGTATGCCGTTGTCCATGTAGCGGGCGTTGAAGTCCTTCAGGGCGTCGTTGCCCATGCCGATGCCGTGTAGCAGGAGGTAGTCCACATAATCCACCCGCAACTCCTTCAGCGAGTTCTCGAACATGGCGATGGAGGCCTGCCTTGTCCAGGTAGCCGGTGCGAAGTTGGAAAGTTTGGTGGCTATGAAATAGTCCTCCCGGGGATGGCGGCTCAAGGCGATGCCGGTGCTTCGTTCCGAGAGGCCGCGACAATAGGCGGGGGAGGTGTCGAAGTAGTTCACGCCATGCTCCAGGGCATAGTCCACTTCCTGGTTCACCATTTCCTGGTCTATCTCCTGGCCTTTCCCGTCACTGCCGGTTCCCTCCTCCTTCATGGGGAGTCTCATCATGCCGTATCCTAACAAAGATATGCGATTCCGTGTGTTCGGGTCTATCCGATAGGTCATTTGGCCGATGGGAGGTTCGTGGGGAGTAAAGGAGTCCGAGAATCCTGTTTTGCCTTTGCATCCGGGCAACAGGGAGAATGACGTAGCGGCAATGGCACCGCTGCCAAGCATCTTCAGGAATTTTCTTCTGTCTATCTCTTTCTTCATCTTTTAGTCTTTTGAGGGTGGGGTTAAACAATGCGGTGTTTCTCGTGTCCTTCCACGTAGATGGCACTGAACGGGCGGGCGGGACAGAGGTTCTCGCAGGCTCCGCAGCCGATGCAGCGTTCGGTATTGACGACCGGTACCATGGGCGATTGCTCATTGTCGGGGTCGGAGTTGACCATCGTGATGGCTCTGGCTGGACAGTGGCGTGCGCAGTTGCCGCACGCTACGCCGTCGGTCAGTGGGATGCAGTTCTTGCGTACCCACACGGCGTGGCCTATTTGTATGGCAGTCTTGTCCGCCCTCGTGATAGGCCGTATGGCTCCGGCGGGGCAGACCTCACCGCACTTCGTACATTCCGGTCGGCAGTAGCCCCGCTCGTACGACATAATAGGTTGCATCAAGGTCGTCAGCCCCGTGGATGGGCGCAACACGTCATTGGGGCAAACCGTGACACAGAGTTGGCAGGCGGTGCAATGACGCGCCATATTGTTGGCCGAGAGCGACCCCGGAGGGGTGATGGCCGTCTGGCGTTCGGGGGCAATCTTATCGGCAATGGCTGCCAATCCGCCATCCACCTTTTTCTTTTCTTGGGCCATTGCCATTGTCGAGGCGGCTACGGCTGTGCCGATGACGAAAGTCCGTCGACTTGCGTCCACCGCTATCGGCTCGATATTCCCTTTCGGGTGACTGAATGAGATGGCGCCTTTGCGGCAGACACCGATGCAGTTGCCGCAAGTGACGCAGCGGGAGTAGTCCACCGTGTGGTTCTTGCTATCTATGCACGCTGCCTTGCAACTGCGTTCGCACAATCCGCATTGGTTGCATTTGGAGGTGTCCACATGAATCTTCAACCAAGAGAAGCGGGCAAGGAAACCCAACACGGTGCCGACGGGACAGATGGTGTTGCAATAGGTGCGTCCGTTGCGCCACGCCAGCACGATGAGTGCTACGAAGGTGACGGCAGCAATCACGAACGTGGGCAGACTACGCATCCACACCTCCTTCTCATAGAAGGCATAGCTGTTCTGTCGCTCCGCCAGATAGGCCAATGCGTTATTCCCCCAGTCGTAGAGAGGAGCGAACAGATTCTGTACGATGCGCCCGTAGGAGCTGTAGGGAGCCAACAACGCCACAAGCGACCCAATGCCCACCAGGACGGCGACTACGAACAGGACCAACACCGCATAGCGCAGCCAGCACTTGGCCGGGCTGTAGCTGAAGCGGTATTTCTTCTTTTTTCGTCGCCCGCTTAAGGCGGAGATAACATCTTGGAACACGCCCAGCGGACAGATGACCGAACAATAGATTCGCCCGAAGAGGAGGGTCAGTACGAGAAGCCCCAGTATCACGCCCGCGTTGAGGGCCAGCACGGCAGGCAAGAGCTGAATCTTCGCCAACCATCCGAACCACGCATGGAGCGTACCGGTGAAATCGAGAAACAAGGCCGTGATGAGTAGAAACGTCACCGAGGCCAACGCCAGTCTTATGTTACGTAACGTCATAGGTAATAAGTAAGGTATCAAGTATGATAAGTTTGTTGACTACAAAGGTACAACAATTTATCTATTCCTACTTGTACCCAATTTACTGAATTTAGTACCATGATTACCGCAACGAGCTTTGCGAGAGGTCCGTCCTCTACCGTATTTCCAGAAATGAATGAGTTTTTAGGAAAGAATTATCCCTTACCTATAACTCCCGGATTTGTTTTTCTGTCAATCCCGTGGCGGTCACAATCTGGTCAACGCTGAGACTCATGGCTTTTAGGCTGCGGGCTATTGAAAATCGTTCTTCTTCACGTCCCTCTTCACGTCCCTCTTCACGCCCCTCTTCACGTCCTTCCGCACGTCCTTCCGCACGTCCCTCCGCACGTCCCTCCGCGCGTCCTTCCTTGAGCCCCTGGATGTGGCCTTCAACACGGCCTTCTTCATAACCGTCGTCGCGGCTCGTGTCGAAGAGGCTGCGCATGTGGCGCACTGACTCCATATAGCGGTAATAGGCTCGTTTGTCTTTCTCGGGCAGGGAGTCCACGCGCAAGTACTCACGCGCCTCGGTAAGACCGGCAGCTTGGGTCGTGTCACTAATCTTTCCCGTCTTGAGGAACTCTATCCATTCGTCAAGAGGCGTGGTGGCGACCTTGTCAAAGTCGTTCACCCGCAGGATGTAGTACTCCGGGAACAACTCGCCTGCGTCTCTCCGCCGGTTGGTATCCGTTTCCTTTATGCCCAGGAATTTCTCGCTTTGGTGGGCGGACAGCTTAAGCAAGTCGTGGGGTGCATGAATTCCCTTGAACTCGGTTCTCCCGTGATAGACATAGTCCTTTCCTTGGCCGAGCTCAAAGTAGACGATGTTGATGGAGTAGATTTTCCGCACCTTGTCGTAGGGGTCACCTTTGCCGATGTATTCCGTAATGGCCTTGGACACCCCGTATAACATGCGGTGAAAATAGGTTATCTCGTGGCTGTTTTGTATCTCGATGATTATCAACTCTCCGTTCTCGCTCTCCGCGAGGATGTCCACACGGTTATACTTGTCCAGCTCTTCCTCTTGGTTGCTTTCGCTTTCGAGGAAGCGTTGGATAACCATCTTCTTCCCCAACAGGGAAAAAAGCAATCCCTCCAAAACCGCATGGTTGGTCTTGTTTCGGAGCAGGCGTTTCATCGCCCAGTCAAATCGGATATAATTGTCTTCCATATTGTCTCTATCGTTATGGTTTATAACTGACGCTATCTGTCCGTAGGTTAGCGTTGACAAATGTACGGATTATTTTATCTACCTCCAAATTTTAGTCTGAATTCCATCAAAAGTCTCTCTTTCACTCTTTGATACATATATCTCTTACGGGTTATGGGTTGTTGATGGACTACCTTGTGACTGATAGGAAGCGATTGTCATGCATCAAGAATCCGCTTCATTATGGTTGTTGACAGCTGTCGTGAAGTTGTTTGTCAGCTGTCGAACGTTTGTTTGACAGATGTCGTAAAGTTGTTTGTCAGCTGACGAACCCTCTAATCGAACGCTTTCTTGCGTCGTTACAATAGGTATCTTGTCAGATTAGAAAGGGCTTTTGGGAAATACACTCATGACCATGATGACGACTACCCACATGACTATCTCACATGACTTGCTGAGGTAAAAAAGAGTGGGAATAAGGTCTTCATCGCAAAAAACATTACTTTTGTATTCCGTAACAAAAGTCGGACAGAAACATGGAACTATCGGAAAAAACAATCGATTTCATCAAACAGAATGCGGAAGCGGATGTTCGTGTATTAGCCCTGAAGACCAAGCGTGTGGAGGGAGTGGACTTGCCTCTTGCCCTTACACAGATAGCCGGGCGACAGACAGCGCGAAAGAAGCTGCCCACATGGGGAATGACGGATGGTATCCTCTATGCTCCGCACCTGCCGTTGGAACAATGTTCATCCGAAATCACCGCACGCTACAAAGCCACGCTCGTCAGAGGCGAGAGCTTTGCAGACCTTTCCGCAGGCTTCGGCGTGGATTGTTTCTTCCTCTCCGCACAGAAACGTCGGGCGGTCTATGTGGAACGACAAGCTCTGCTTTGCGACATCGCGCGGCATAATTTTCCGCTACTCCGTAAAGACTCTGAAATCGAGGTGGTGAATGCCGACTGTACGGAGTATCTGCATCAGATGGCGAAGGTGGACTGTCTATACATTGACCCGGCCCGGCGGGATTTACACGGACGTAAAACAGTGGCTATTGCCGATTGTGAACCGGACATCTGCAAACTCGAACCGTTGTTGTTGGAAAAGGGGGAGACGGTACTTGTCAAACTATCCCCGATGTTGGACATTACTCAAGCCTTACGCAGCCTCTCTTTTGTTAAGGATGTTTATGTCGTTTCGGTGCAGAACGAGTGTAAGGAACTCCTGCTTCGCCTCTCCTTGGACAAGGTCGAGGATGCTCCCCGCATACACTGCGTCAACCTGTGGCCACGGCATGAACAGGAAAACGCCCTGTTTACTTTACCGGACGGGATAGGAATATACTGCTCATCTTTTAGCTTTACCCCAAACGAGGAAACCACTGCTACCGTGGCGTACACCGACTCCGTGGGGTCATACCTTTATGAGCCGAACGCTTCGCTGCTGAAAGCGGGTGTCTACAATAGTGTGGGCATCCGGTACGGCCTACTGAAGCTACACCCCAACAGTCACCTCTATACAGGGGAAACATATCAGCCCGATTTCCCCGGCCGTTGTTTCTCTGTAGAACAAATTCGGGGCTTTGGCAAGAAAGACCTGAAAGCCTTGGCAGCGTTGAAGCAGGCCAATGTAACGGTGCGCAACTTCCCCTCTTCCGTGAATGAGTTGCGCAAGAAACTGCATTTGACGGACGGAGGCGATACCTATCTCTTCGCCACAACACTTGCCGCGGGTGAGAAGGTTCTCCTCCAGTGCCGTAAAGGTAAAAAGTAAGGGGTTGAATATCCCCTACGCATAGCTGTGCATGCCGCCTAACAGGAAGTTCACACCGAAGTAGGTGATGAGTACACTGAGGAAGGCGATGACGGTGAACAGATGGAAGAACAGGGGACGACGAAACCGATCTAATGATGCCGTATGTAGGGCGAATGAGTAGATGAGCAGCGTGATGAGAGCCCACACTTCCTTGGGGTCCCAACCCCAATAACGACCCCAGGAGACATTGGCCCATACGGCTCCGATGAAGATACCCGTGGCCAGGCAGAAGACGGCAGGGTAGAGCAGGATGCGGCTCAACACTTGCAGCCGTTCTATCTCCTCATTGTGCGACCCCTTGGAACTGCATAGCACCAGTGCCGTTACGCCATTGAGCATCATAAAAGCCAACAGGGCATAGGCCACCATGATGACCATTACATGCAGACTCAGAAGGGGTGACGAGAGGACTGGCATCAGTTGTGTGATTGGTGGGTTGGCTTCGCCAAAGCGTGCCACCATTAGTGCCAAACCGCAGACCAGGAACCCGAAGGCGGTAGCTGCGGCTAATCGACGCTGCATCACGAACGACAGCAACAAGGCGCATACCGCCATGCACTGCATCGTTTCGTATCCGTTAGACATCGGTAGGTGGTGGCTCACATATCCGCGCAGACAGAGTAATAGCGCCAAGAACACGCAGATGACACCCCCGAAGAGCTGTATCCATAGCTCAACTTTCGTTGCTTTGTGGGATTCGCATGCTCTTTTCTCAACCTCTCCCTTCCCGTCTGCATTTTCGTTTCTTGGAGGGAGGCCGTTAGCCTCTTTCTTTTGGCCGTTGGGGATATTATTCGGTTGGTCATTTGTTTCTTCCTCTTTCCTCGCAATTATCTTACGGAGGTAACGAGCGAAGCTCATGATACCCAGCAGTATGCAGACGACGGCGATGGGGAGGTTGCGGTTGAGTTGGTTATAGAGCAGTTCGGCTTGGATGCGACTTTCCGAGGGGAGTTGATTGCCGCCTTCGGATTGTTGGAACTTACGCAGCTTCTTTAACACTTCCAACGTACGTCCCGTGTTGCCCATCGCGACTTGTTCACCCAGATAACTCATGCTTTTGTGGATGAAGAGGGATTTCTCCGCCTCCATCGCTGCGGGCAGTTGGTCTGCCGGTGAGTACCAACGCAGTGCCTGTGAACTGTCCGTATGGCACGGGAAGAGCTTCAGCAGGCTTCCTGTGCAGACCATACTCACTAAGTTGAACTTCTCGTTGGCTTCTTCTATGGCGCGTTTGTCCTTCGGACTGTCCGGGGTACGCAGTGCCTGCTCCAGCTTGTAGCCATGCAAGTCCACGAAGTCACGCAGTGAGGCATAGTCTCCCTCGATTCCCAATAACGAGCGTACCCGTTCATTTTTGATGCGGATTATGGGCTCTTCTTTCCACTGGTCGTAGTAGAACACCCATCCGCTCAGCACTTGGTCGGCTGTCAGTCCGCGGTACGAGTTCTTGCCGCAGAGCTTTACCGTGAAGTCATGTGCCAGCGTTTGCAACGGGCATACCCGTTCGTTGTAGTACACATAGAGCCGTCCCCATTCCGCTGCCGCTTCCTTCGGAAGGGATTTTGGCTCTGCGGCGAGAATCGGGGTGGGTAGCAGTAGTAATACGGCGAGTGCGCCTTTGCGCAATAACGGATGGCGCAGTAACTGACGGAACTGGCTTCCTTTTTGGAAGAAAAAAAGAATCATGTAGAGGAGCAGCAATGCGTAGCCGGTATAAGAGAGGAAGATGCCGTAGGGGTCGTGCGCCACGGAGAGGGTAGTGCCCCTTCCGTCGCTGTCGTAGCGTGACTGATAGAAGCGGTAGTGTCGGTAGTTGCAAATGCGGTTCATCGCTACCTGCTCCTCGTGGCGTTCATTGCCATCGATGATGGTCAGTTCGCTCACGAAATCCATCGGGGCTTGCGTGCCGGGGTAGTAATCCAAATGAAAAGCTTTCAGTGTCAGTCCAAAGGGTAGGGCATGCGTCTCTCCGTTGTTGTCCGTGAACGTGCTGATGGCATCTTCGCCTTGACGCAGATGGATGCTGCCGTACTGCCCCGTACAGTAGGTGATGAACCCTCCTGTCAGGATAATTCCAAAAGAGAGGTGCAACCCGAAGGTCGCTGCTTTCCGTTGCACCTTTTGCCGCAGCAGATAGCAGAGGCTGAATAGGGCGGCGACACCCCATAGTCCCACAAACAAAGGTGATTCGTAGACGAAATGAGTGACGAAGTCCGTCCCGTAACATTTCTCCACTACCGTGGCACTTGCCAGTATTATCACCAGCAAGGCGGTCAGTCCAAAAGATAGCGTTCTCATCATCGTTTTTGGTTTATGGCTGAATGACACGAAGAGGTTGGGATTGGGTCTTCCCTATGAGAAGACCTGTTTCCCAACCTCTCGCTTGTATAGATAAGACTTAGATGGCATCCAAGAATTTCACAATGGCGGCGCGTTCCTCCTTTTTCAGGTTACGGAACTTCTCCACCGTGTAGCGTGCGTCGCTCTCGGAGTTCCCGTGCCACATGATGGCTTCCATGGTGGTGCGTGCGCGACAATCATGCAGACGATCGGCATAGGAAGATCCCGTACATTTTTGGTGCAGTCCGCGTCCCCACAACGGGGTGGTGCGGCACCAACCGGTGCGGATATCGTTCTCCATGCAGAGCTTATGCTGCACCATGTCGGTGTAGGGCCAAATCTTTTGATTGGGGAAGCGCGGCAGACGGTCGTCGTCGTACTTGAAGAATTTGGCGGGGTCGCGTATGATGTCGCTGCCTGTAGTCCATGTCGGTCGGTGGCAATAGTCACATCCTATTTCCGAGAAGAGCTTCTTGCCCAACTGCACCTCTTCATCGTCCAAATCACGGGCGGCAGGCACGGCCAAACCTCGGTGCCAAACCATGAGGTCAATGAAGTCCTGATCGCTCATCTCTGCGTCCAGCGTCGTGGAGGTGAGGTAGTTCTTGATGTTGTCCTCCACATTGTCCGTGTGCCATTCGGGGTGTTTCTTCTCCGGGTCTATCTGTGCGATATAAGCGGGGAATCCGGCTTGAACCTCCGGGTCTTTCGACGAGTAAGTGGCGTAGGTGCCAGCCGCGTCCAGATAGTGGTAGCGGCGGTCGCTACGTGTCACGTTGGTGATGTTCCAGATAGCGTTGGCTCCGGCTGCGTCCTGCAACGGTCCGCGGCTCAGTGCGTAGGTGTAGCGCAACGGATAGAGTGTTCCGTCGCCCTGCTTGCTGTTGCTGTATTGTTTCACCCATTCCCCGTCCTTGAAGATGCTGGGGTTCAGTCCGTGCTTCAGGTAGCCGTCCTTCTCCTCTTGAGCGTATTGCGCCTTGATGTCGCTGTCTTCAATCGCGTCAATCAGTCCGGTACCATAGATGCCGATGGTGCTTTCGAGCAACACCTTGTAGTTGGCATCCGCTGCCGGGATTTCATATCCTTGGTTCACCACATAGAGGGCCTCTTTGGGCATCGTCACCTCCGGATAGCGCAGCTGATAGGATTCCCCGTCGGGAAATTTATTGCCCCATTCATCGGTGTATTCTTTCCACTCCACCCGAATCTTCGACCCGTCTACCGGAGCCTTGAAAGGTTTGGTGGCGTGCATCTGTGGCATACCGGCCAACCAGGTGACGTAACCGTTGGTACTCGGATTGAAGACCACTAAAAGATAACCGTTGCCTATTTCGTTGGTCTCGAAAGTGCCTGTAGGGATGCTCTTGCCGTGGCCGTATCCCGGATGGCAGTGCTGACACGAAGAACGCACATAGGCCGGACCCAGTCCGCTCCGCGTTCCTTCGGTGTTGCTGGTGAATGGTTTCTCGAACAGAGCCTCGCCGTGCTTGAAGGATTGGTACATGCCCGAGGACTCTATCACCGCTGCCGGCTGTTCATAGGCTGATGACGAGGCGTTGAACGAAGTTCCCAACTTGCCGCCCGTGTACCAGTCGTCGGCCAGTTCCTTCCCTTTGTCATCATCGTTTTCGCTGTTCCCGTTGTTGTCATCGCTGCACCCCCACAAGGAGATGAGACCCATGGCTACGGCGGGAATCCAAAGTTTGCTTTTCTTCATTGTCGTTTAATGTTTTTAGGGGTCTGTTATTTATTAATCAAATCGAGGGCTTCGTCCAGAGCATCCTTCAGATTGTTGCAGGCATCGATGGCCTCCTGATTCTCTCCGAACGTCAAGTGGTCGCGGAATGGAGACGGCATCGCCTCAATCTCCCTGATGGCCTCGTCGATGGCTTCGCGGATTTTTGTATCCAGGGCACTGTCCAAATCTTTGATGTAGACACTTAGGGAGTGCTTGCTGATGGTGCCGTCCAATGTGCCATAGTAAGCGTTGCGTACACTGCGGATGTTGTCGGCGAAGTCGGTGATAGAGTTCCAACTGTACCAGGACTCCACATCGAGCACGTTGCCCGATGTGCAGGGGTCTGTAATCTTTGTGTTACCCACCTCATCGGAGATGTCGCTCGCACCGGTCAGAATCTCCTCGAAAGCGGACTTCTGTGTCTTGTATTTCGAGTTGCCTGCCAGTCCGGCGTTCTCCATCTGCTCGCCATAGTTCAAGGTTGGCTCCATTTCGGCATCTGCCAAAATTTGCTGTTTCTCTCTGGTCACGTCGTCCAGTCCGTCCCATGCGGCCTCCAGACGGATGCAGTGGTTGCGCATGTTCTCCGCTACGGCCGTAGCATAGGTCAGCTCCAGGTCTGAGATTTCGTTCACCGCACGAGCTCCTCCATTGCGGAAGATGACGTATTCAATGGCATGGAAGCCCTTCAGACCATAACCCAGATTGTCCACATCGAGTTTGTAGTTTGGGTTCTTCATGTTGTCCAACAGGATGTCCAACTGAGACTTTTCCAGTGGCCACGAGTCAATGCTCGGGTCGATGTTGTAGTCCGCTGCCGCACCGAAGAGGAAAGCCTCGCTCAACTCCCAGTACTTGCGCGCTTTGATCCACTTGTCGCAGGCCGTCTGCACATGGCTCTGGTCTTTGTTGGCTTCCAACGCTTCGCAGGCATCGTAGAGTTCCATTGAAGCGTCTGCCAAAGACCTGTAGGTGCTTACTACCACGTCCTCTACATAGGTCTCGATAATCTCTTTGTTGTTTTCTTCGATGGATTCATCGTTGTCGTCATCGCTGCTGCATGAACTCATCGTACCGCTCACAGCCAACGCGGCCGTGAACATCAGTGCGTACTTAAAAATCTTTTTCATCGTTATTTATGCGTTAGTTATTATGTTATACCTATTGATTAACTGGTTACATGTCGAAGAAGCCTGAGTAGGCCACTCCCACGCTCAGCGTGTTTTCGTTGTTGTATTGACTCTTGAATATGCGGTGTGAATACTCCGCCTTGATGACGATGCCTTTCATCGGCATGAAGTTGATGCCTCCGGCAACGCGTTGGCGACCCCAACACTCGTTGTCGATGATGCTGCCTTCGGTTTTGTACATTGAATCGTAGTAGTCGTAGCGTCCGAAAACATAGCATTTCTTCCCTGTGCCGCGCGTCTTCTCCATCTGTGAGAAGATGTCGTATCCTGCCTCCACACCAACGGCGATGGCATCCGAACCGACATTCGTCTTGGGCGATGGTGAATCCTTGCGCGAGCTGATGTTCGCTTTAGATATCTTTTCAGAGTCCGTCAGGTGACCATAGTCCACGTTGCCGCGTACCACCCAATTGTGTGCGTCGTAATGGAAGTCGAAAGCCCCCAGTGTCACCGTGCCGTTTAATCCTTTGTAGCTGTCCGGTTTCATGCTGTTGGAGGCTGAGTTGCCTATGTAGCCGCTTAAGCCCAGACGCAATCCGGGAATCGAGTAGTTGTCGATGCGGAAGGCTCCGGCGTAGGCTGTCGCTATCTTGAACTCGTAGGGACTTCCCGCTCCGCCCTTTATCCAGTCTTTTGCTCCGAAGCGGTCGGCATCCAGTCCGGCGAGGAACTGCGCCTCGTAGCGCCATTTGCCCACGTTACCCCAAAGGCTGATACCCGTTTCGTGCCAGGTGCAAGGCATGATGGAACTCTCCCCTTCGGGACGGTATACGGTGAAGAATTCCGTTGGCATGTGATGCTGATTGGTCAATCCCACCGGTACAATGATGTGTCCCATACGAAGGTTCAATGCCGGGCTGAATGACTTTTGAATCCAGAACTGCTCCAGTGCCACTTCGCCACCGCGCTCTATCTCACTCTCGTACTCTCCGGTCTCCTCCTCCTCAATCTCGATGGCGGATTCCGTACCTCCGTGCTCAAACTCTATCTCACTGCCCATGGTCCAACCTTTGCCGAAGTCGTAACCCACGAAGAAAACCACATGTGGCAGGTCGAACTGTCCGTAGCCTTTGTCGTCCTTATATTTTGACGCGTCCGTATATCGTTTGTAGTTGTTGCTATAGAACATGCGGCTCATCACGGCCTCGCCATATCCGCCTAATGTCAACCTCGATTTCTTGCGCGGCGCCTCCCGTTGTTGCGGTATGGCCTCGGTATCTGCCGCCTCCAGTGTCAAATTGTTGTTTGTCTCCTTGCCCACCGTCATCGTTTGTCGATCAGTGTTCTTCTCTACCTTTTCCGTTGAGGTTTCTTGTGTGGTACTGTCTGTCACAGCGTAAGCAGGCACTGCCATCAGTGCTGTCAGACAACCCGAAACCATCCATAGCTTTGCTCTCATTTTGCACTAATTATTTTTATTATTTCTAAATTGATGCAAAGGTAAGCTGTTCCGTTTTCACGTTACAATACCATTAAATCGGTATATTTCTGCCCAATAGCATGCTTTCAGGGCATCTTTGGTTCTCATACAGGCAAGCAGCCTTCCCTCAACGGGAGTTGTTAAACGATTGGGAAATAATGTAATAGAACTGCAACGTAGCCTACTAACGGGTGATACCTATAGGTTGGTATCGTTCTAACCCGGTTAAACGAAGAGCGTGTGCGACTATTTTATATCGCACACGCTCTTTGCAAAACAGATAAGGATGTTCGCGTAAGTCAATAAGACTTCTCTGTCATGGCGGTGGGGTCGATGCACATGTATTTCACACGCTGACGACGCCAGGTGTAGACTACATGGAGTTTGCCGTCCCGACCTTGGATGACGCTTGGATAAGAGTATTGGCTGATGGGGCTGTCCTCCAGTGTGAGAAGGTGATGCCAGTGGATGCCATCGTTCGACACGGCAAGGCTGAGCGGTGTGCGTGAGCCTTTGGGTGTGCCGGGTAGCGTCTCGAAATTGTTGTAGACCAACACATGGCGACCATCCTTCAGCGTGACGGCATCAGTGCCGGAGTTGTTGTTCTCCACATCGAGCAGCGTCACTTTGCTCCACGTCTCGCCGCGGTCGTTGCTCCAACTGGTGGCGAGCTTGGCGTTGCGTGTGCGGCAAACCACTTGCAGGCGACCATCGCTGTGGCGCAGGATGCTGGGTTGGATGGCGTAGATAGGTTGTGCCCCCTTGCCTTTGATGGCTTCGCCACCCTCCATGTCGTCCTGTGCGGCAGCGCCGGCTTTACGCAGTTGGGTGGGTACGCTCAGTTCCGCCTCCACGGGACCCACCTTACGCCAGGTCTTCCCGTAGTCGTCGGACAACTCGAAGTGGATGCGCCAACCCTTGCCTTCGGTACTGCTGGGACAGATGATGCGTCCGTCCACATACTCAGGTTTGTTCTTTACGGGACCTAAGAACCCTTCGGGCAGAGGTTCCTTGGCACTCCACGTCTTGCCGCCGTCCTTGGAGCGGACTAACCATCCGCTCCAGTCGCCTACGTTAGTACCTATTTTGTAGAAGAGCAGCAATTCCTTCTTGCCGGGAATCTGGTAGAGCACGGGATTCCAGCATGCTTTGCGGTAGGCTTGGTCAGTCTTGCCCTTGAAGGTAACCGCCACAGGCCCTGCAGAGGCGGGAGTGCTCTTCTCCGTAATGCCGGCTCGTGCAGCGTTGGGGTCGGTGAGGCTGAACACACCATCCGCAGCCAGATAGGGAGCACTCCATTGTGTCTCTCCTTTCGGCTTGCGGCACACCCAGATGCAGCAGTTGGGATTGCGTTCCTTGGTACCTCCGAAGAAGGCGGAGACAAGGTCGCCGTTCTTCAGTTCCACGATGGTGGCTCCGTGGCATTCGGGGAATGAGGCATGCTCGTAGAGAAACTGGTCGGTGAGGATGCCTTGACGGTCTTTGCCCAAGGCGGGGTTGAGGGGAACTGTCAGATGATAATGGCCGGAGGGTATACGCCATACGGTGGAGTTCCCTTCGGTACGCACCAGTGTGATACCATCCTGACGGATGGCACGGGTGTCGGTGGTCGGCAGGTAGACGAGTGCCGTAGTGTTGCAAGGCACGGTGATGTCCCATTCCAGTGTGACGAGGTCTTTGCGCCAGTGGCTCTCCACGGTACCATAGAGGGTGTTGTAGGAGGCCTTCACATAGCTCAATTCCTGGATGGAGAAGTCGGGCTTGAGCAGTATCTCCTTGTAACCCGGTTGTGCGGGGTTGAAGCCAGCCAGGTCGCGGTAGTACCAGGAGATGAGGTCTCCAAGGATCATCACGTGGTTGCAGCTGTTCATCTTACGGCTTGCCGTGTCACCATTCCACAGTTCCCAAATGGCGGTAGCACCTTTCTGTATCATGTAGCCGTAGCTGGGGTAGGAGGTGTTGCTGGCCAGCAGGTAGGCGATGTCACCTCTGCCGATACGGGTGAGCTCACGGAAAAGCCAGTTGACACCTATCACGCCACAGCTGATGTGGGCGTTGTTGGTGGTGATGATGGTACGTACCAAGTTGCTACGCACCGCTTCGCGGTATTCATCGGGCACCATGTCGAACGCCAGGGGCAGAATGTTGGAGGTGACGGTATTGTTGCCGTAGAACACGCTGTCCGGATAGAGAATGTGTGGCGTCTTCACGGGAGAAGTGCCCCGTTTGACCGTGAGGAAGACGGAATTGAACCGTTCCTTCATGGTGGAAGCCTCTTGTTCGTAGAAGTCGGCATCCGCCTGTAGTCCTTGCAGACGGGCAAAGTCCGCCATCATCTTCGATATCTTGTAATAATAGGCGGTGCTGATGAGCGACCCGTTGGTGAGGCGGGCGGGATCGGCACTGTGGATGAGCTCGGGTTTCTCGGGCGGCATGCACCAATCACCATACTTGTCGGCATTGATGACTCCGTCCTTTGTCGTGTAACCGTTGCGGATGGCTGCGAGCCATTTCTTGATGGCCGGATAGCCGCGGCGGATAGGTTCGATGTCGCCCTGTTGGCGGTAAAGCATGTCGCAGATGACGGGAAATGACGAAGCCCACGTCATGGCAGGCGTGAAGTAGTTGTAGAAGGCGGGACAGATGTCCGGAATGATGCCGTCCTCTCGCTGTGCTTCGCGCATATCGTCAGTCCACTTGGCATACATGGTGCCGTTGTCGAACATGAAGTTTTCGCCCCAGGTGCCTACGCAGTGGTCGCCCAGCCAGGGCTGACGCTCGTCGCGTTGTGGGCAGTCCAAAGGCACACCCTTGTAGTTGCTCGACACACCCCACCAGGCGTTGCGGTAAACTTGGTTCATTACCGTGCTGCTGCACTCGAACGACCCGTTGTTCCCGAATCCGTCGTAGACCACTTCGGCGGTGAGGTCATCGGCGGTGAGGCCGGGATAACCGGTCACTTCAACGTATTGGAATCCGTGGTACGAGAAGCGTGCCGCCCATGTGAGTCCTTGCTCCTTGCCGTTGCAGACGTAGTAGTCCGTGCTGAGGCTACTGCGCAGATTCTCCACATCGAGTTCCGCCCCGTCGTTCTTCACCCGCTCAGCGTAACGGATACGGATGGTGTCACCGACATTGGCTTTAGGCAGACGGATGCGTACGAAGCCGGCGGTATTCTGACCGAAGTCCACCATGTAACGCCCGTCGTAAGGCTTGAAAGAGGTGGGTTTCAGTGTCTGCATCACCTTCATGTTGGGGGCGGTGTTGCCACGCAAGGTACCATAGGGAAGGCTGACGCGTTGCGCTGCCACCCAACGGGAATCATCGTAGTTGGGGAGAGTCCAGTCACCCAACTCCATGCGGGCATCGTAGATTTCCCCATCGTATTCGTTATTGCTACGGATGGGACCTTGGGCGGTGAGCTTCCAGGTTGTATCGCTGCTGACACGTTGCGTGGCTCCGTTCTCATACTCGATAATCAGGTTGAGACGTAGCTTGGGATATCCGAAATTGGCAATCTTGTAGGGTTTGTAGTTCTGCCGCATGGTGTAGTAGCGGCCATTGCCCAGGGTGACACCAATCGCATTGGCATCGGCTGAGCCACGGAGTTGTGAGGTGACATCGAACGAGTTGTAGAGGCAAGTGCGTCGGTAGTCGCTCGTGGCGGGAGCCAACTGTTGGTCTCCGATACGCTGACCATTGATGAATAGCTCGTACATGCCCAGTCCACAGATATGCAGCGTGGCCCGTTTGATGGACTGTTTTTGGGTGGTGAACTCCTTGCGCAGATAGCGGGCACTGAGGCGGCTGTGCGCATCCTCCTTATCCCACTCGAAGGCACCGTCCCATCCAATCCATTGACCGCGCCATTGTAGTTCGCCCATCATGCCCATGCCCCATTGCGAGGGTTCGCTCCACGGCGAGTCTCCCCGCGTGGTGGAGACCTTCACCTTCCAGTAGCACCGTTGGTTGGCCTTCAGAGCCGGACCTTGGTAGGGAACCCATGCGGACTGGTCGGACTCCACCATACCGGAGTCCCACACGTCACCTTCGCCGGCAGCGAGTTTCTCGGGAGATGACGCTACCAGAATATGGTAAGCCGTTTGCATCACCCCATTCTCATCGGAAGTGATGATCCAGCTGAGCCGGGGCTGCGTGCGCTCTACGTTGAGCGGAGCCTCCAGCCGTTCGGTAAGCAGATGGCCGACGTTCACCGTCGCCTGCAATGCAGCGGCGATGAGGAACGTCAGCAGGAATAAACTGATTCGTTGTTTCATTTGTTAGTATTTCGTAGGAATAGAGGTCTGTTCCTTGGTGATGTAATTCTTTGAAGAATCCACCGCGATGAGGACGCGGTCGTTGCCGGCTCCGGAGGCACCATCGAAATGGAATGGCAGCACCTGACTGTCGAATTCACCTACATATTGTAAGGAGCCGTCGGTGACGCTATACCACCACACGTTCTTCTTGGCACCGGAAACCTTGCTCAGGTCCAGCTTCATGGGACGGTTGGTGTAGTTGTAGACCAACAGATAGTCTGTGCCGCGTGTGGCGATGACACGTTCGTAGCGAGTGCCATTCTCATCGGCAATGATGCTCTGGTCGGGAACACGCTCGAAGAAGGGGAACGAGAGCATCAGGTTCTTCAGGTATTTCATCTGGTTGAATCCCGGGTCTTTCATTCCGTCGTACCAAGTCTTTACCGCTCCGTATCCACCATCGTTAGCCACTTTCAGCATCTGCATGATGGAGTTGTGGCCGTAGGTGTGTCCGAACGAACCGGCGAACACCGACCAATAAGCGTAACGGCGTACGTCCGGAGCTTGCCAGCGCGGTTGTTTGGGGTCGTGCAATCCCTGTGGGATATCCTCGTAACTGGGTTCCGCGTCAAGGATTGGTTTGGCCGGTGTCATGGCCAGTCCTGCCTCCACATAGCGCCAATTATCTTCGGCTACGGCGGCCTCCGCTTTGTCGTCTCCGTCGCCCTTCACCTGGTCGTAACGGCGGTGTCCGCTTTGGAACATGTTGAAGTCGAGCCAATCAGCGTTGTGGAACCAGTAGATGGAGGATGTGCGTCCAAAGGGGTGGTAAGTCATCAGGTGGTTCTTGTCGATGCCCTTGATAGTGCGTGCCAAGGTGTTCCACTGGTCGGGATTGATGTCACCGCGCACGTCCCCACCCATAATCCAAATGATGTTGGGAGAGTTCTTGTAACGCTCGGCGAGGAACTTACCATATGCTTCGGCATCCTTGACGCTCATGAGACCCTGTTTCACCAGTCCGCCCCAGATGCAGACCATGCCGATGTAGATTCCGTTCTGCTCAGCCTTCTGGATGATGTAGTCCATGTGGTCCCAGTAACCATAGACTCCTTTCTTGTTGATGTCCTTGAAGTTGAACCCGTCAGGATGCGACAACTGTCCGTAGTGGTTGATGGCAGGAACACCGTTTATGACTTGAATCTGCACCACATTGTAGCCCGCCTGCCGGCAATGGCTCAAGTAGTAGCTCGCCTCGTTGCGGTCGAGTCGCTCGGGCAAGAGCCATCCGGTTTCGCCCAACCAAAAGAAAGGTGTACCATTCTCGTGTTGCAGGTAACGTCCGTTGTCGGACACTTTCAGTTTCCCGTTTTTCCAGGGCACGCTTTGCGCGTTGAGGCTGCTTGCCAACAGTAGGCAGAGCAGAGATAAGAGTGTAATTTTCTTCATTTCAATTATTTGGTTTGTTATTTGTATCTCTGTTTATTGTCGTCAATCTATGAGTCTGAGTGTTACTTCCCGATGAGCACATAACTCTTTCCGGCTTCGGTGGGGAGGTCGTAGAGATAAGTCTTAGGCAGTGTCACCTTGCCCAGCTTAGCCTCGCTGTTGATAAGTGGAGTAGCCACTTGAGTGAGTTGATAGAGCGGATTGGGATTCTCTCCCTTGGCACTCTTCAATCCCTTACCGCTGAGGCGACAGAGCGAACGCAGGCGACAGTTGCCTCCTTGGTGCGACTTCACCGTGAGGCGACTTACGCGTCCATCCTTCCATGCCAGGTCTATCTCGAAGCCACCGCGTGCCATCAGACCTTTCACCTCGCCCTCTTTCCATAAGGCGGGCAAGGCGGGCAATAGGAAGACGAAGCCATCGTGGCTCTGCATCAGCATCTCGGCGATGCCTGCTGTGCAACCAAAGTTTCCGTCAATCTGGAATGGCGGATGCGCATCGAACAGGTTGGGGTAGGTGCCGCCACGTTTCTTCTCGTTGCGTACCAGACTCAGCTGGTCCGTGATGAGCTTGTAGGCATGGTTGCCATCAAGCAGGCGAGCCCACAGGCAGACCTTCCATCCCATGCTCCATCCTGTGGAGGGGTCACCCCGATGGATGAGCGACGTGCGTGCCGCATCGAACAATTCCGGAGTGCGGTAGGGAGATATCTGGTTACTGGGGTAGAGCGCATAGAGGTGCGACACATGGCGGTGCGTATCGTTGGGGTTGTCCCAATCGTGCATCCACTCCTGCAGCTGTCCCCATCGGCCAATCTGTAGTGGAGCCATCTCCGTTATACGCCCCTTCAGCCGATTGGCAAACTCATGGTCTGTATCCAATATCCGTGAGGCGGCTATCACTTCGTTCCAAAGGTCGAACACCAACTCCGTGTCCATGGAGCAGCCGGCTGCCGTGGTAGCTTTTCCTTTGCTGCCCGCGTGCGTGTTCTCCGGTGAATTGCTTGGACAAACCACCAACCATCCGTGAAGCGGTTCGTGAACCATCGTCTCATCGAAGAAGAGTGCGGCACCCCGCAGAATGGGGTAGACCTGACGCAGAAACTCCACATCGCCCGTGTAGAGATAGTGTTCCCACAAATGGCGGCAAAGCCATGCGCCGCCCGATGCCCACATACCTGACGGGGCATTGTCAATGGCACCCGTTACGCGCCAGATGTCCGTATTGTGGTGGAGCACCCAACCGTTGGAGCCGTACATTGTACGGGCACTCTCGGCTCCCGTTTCACTCACCTCACGGATGAGTCGGAACAGCGGTTCGTTGAGCCAACTTAGGTTGGTCACCTCCGAGGGCCAGTAGTTCATCTGCAGATTGATGTTACAGGTGTACTTGCTGTCCCACGACGGGAGGAGTTTGTCATTCCAGATGCCTTGCAGATTGGCCGCTTGACCGCCCGGCTGCGAGCATGAGATGAGCAGATAACGGCCAAACTTGAAGTATGTGGCTACCAGAAACGCATCGTTTGTCTGCTTGAAGCGTTCGATGCGAAGGTCTGTAGGAACATCGGGATATTGGTCGTCGCCCAACCAGAGCGAAGCCGTACCGATCTGTCGCTGATAGGCGGCTATGTGTGTCTGTTTCGCTTCTTCGTAGTTCTTTGTGAGAGCCTTGGAAAGGTAATCCTTGGCGCGACCGACAAAGTCCGCTGAGATATCCTTGTAATTAACGAAATTGGTAGCGATGGAGGTGTAGAGAGTCGCTTCGTCCGCTCCCTCTACGGTGAGCACGCCATCCCGACAGGTGAAAATACCGCCCTTTGTCGTGGCGGTGACACGTCCTTGAAACTCCACCTTACCCTTCAGTTTCTCGTGGAGTGAGCTGACACCTTGCAGTGTGATGTCGTTGCCGTCGGAGGCGATGAATACATCCTGATGGGGTGAGGTAAGCGTAGCATTGAAGGAGACCTTGCCGGGTTGGTCTGCCGTGATACGCGTGATGATGACTTGATCCGTCAGTGACGCGAAAGTCTCCCGTTTGTAATTGACCCCATCCACTCGGTAACGAACTACGGCACGGGCTGAGTCGAGGCTCAGCTCCCTATAATAATGGTCGTAGCGGGCATGACCGGGGAACGAGATGCGGAGGTCGCCAAAACTCTGGTAAGGCATGCCCGAGTTGGTACTCGCCTTCACATGGGCCGTAGCCATGTTTTGGGCTTCGAGGTATTTCCCCTCGAAGACCAACTGACGAATCTTCGGTATCCACTCTAATGCCTCCGGATTGGCATTGTTGTTGGGTCGCCCTGCCCAGATGGTCTCCTCGTTGAGTTGCATTTGCTCAGCGGCAGGATTGCCATAAAGCATTACGCCTAACCGTCCGTTGCCCAGTGGCAATGCCTCTGTCCACACCTGTGCCGGTTTGTCGTACCACAACTTATACTCTTGGGTGAGGGACCGTGTGTCGGCAAAACTTTGAAGAAATCCTGTTGTCATGAAGCCAATCATCAGACAAGACTTGAGACTTGGGAGTGAAAGGCGGAAATGTTTCTGTTTCATCATACGCATCTTATTGTATTTGTTTGTTATTTCTTTTTACTGTCGTTTTTCGCTTTCTTCTCGGCATTACGCTTGGTTACATAGTCCTTGAAGAGCTGTCGCCAGTCGCGGCCATTCTCGTTGAGATATTGTTCGCACTTGGTTTTGTAGACCTCGAATACCTGTGAGATGGCTTTCATTCCCTTGCACTCAAGAGCCTCTTCGCGGGCTTGCTTCAGATAGCCCTCCAACACGTTGGCCTCTGAGTCTGTGAGGTCGGGCACTATGGCATAGTAACCCTTCATGGTGAAGGCCACTTTGCCTACCGTGTAACCATCAAACACTTGTTCCACCTGTTCGGGCGTGAGCACCCGGTTCAGTTCCTTCACCAAACGCTGGTGTACACTGGCAGGAATAGTCTTGTCGGCCATCATCTCACGTTCTATCTTGCTGAGTGTCTTGCCTGTGGCCTTGTCCTTCTCGGGGATGATGGTGTAGGGGTGCGAATTGTGCCAATCGCGCACGGCACGGCGGTGATTGTAGACAGCGGTCACTACCTGGCTCTCCACCTTCTTGTCCGTTAACTTCAACGCTTTGACGATGCTCTCGGACTTCTTCAGTACCGACTCGTCAGCGGCAGCGTTGCGTACCGTCTGTTTGCCGAAATATTTCCCTAAATCATTGATGGAACGGATGGCCTCCTTGGGCAGGTTCTCGCCATCCTTGCCGAAGCTATAGAGCGCTTCAAAAGGTTCAATGGTCACCTTTGTCTCATCCAGCTTGTTTCGGTCGAGACCGAAAGTTTCCACAAAGAAATCGTACACGGCATTGCGCTTGTTGGGACCAAAGTCGTGACCTTCACTTGGCAGGTGTACGTTGGTGACTCTTTTCGGTTGGTTATAGAAACCATATACACGCTGTAGATAGGGGAACTCCAGCGTGGGCACTGTATGCGTCCAGTCCTTACCATCGGAGACTACGCAGAGCGGATTGGGGGCGAAGAGCGCAGCCAACTCGGCATTGCAAGTGCCACCACCCGCTTGGGTGACGGACATGCCACTCTCGCAGGCACAGCCACCGTCGAAGTGCGAAGCCAGACTGACTACCGGACAGGCAGCCGTGTAGCGGTCGTCCAGTACAGTGAGCAGCACCGTCTGTGTGCCTCCTCCTGAACCTCCGCAAACGCCCACACGCTGGCTGTCTACATCCTTGCGTGTCATCATGTAATCCAATATGGAGATTCCATTCATCGCCTGAACGACCTGCGCAATGCTGGTGTTGTGGCCGATGGAGCTTACCTGTAGAGCCGACTCACCCCATCCGAAGAGGTCGTAGTCCACACAGATTGCACCCATGCGCGCCAGAGTAGCCATGCGCTGTTGTTGGTCTTCGCGGTAACGTCCGTTGCCGAAGTGGCCGTTGGGACAGATAATCAGCGCATGCTGTCCCTTCGCCTTGGGAGTGTAGATGGAACCACAGACATAGAGTCCCGGTAGCGTCTCAAGGGCGAAGTTCTGCACCGTGTAACCATCGAACTTGCGTATCTTGGAGAGGATGGGCTCCGACTTCACGCGCTGTGACAAGATGGGGTCGATTCCCAAGCGTTGGCGTACCTCCTTCTTCAGCAACGCCTTGCGCTGTTCGAATGAAGACTTGTCGCTATAGAGCGTGTTTAGATAGGCGATAAGTGCCTCTCCGTCCGCATCCGTGCGGCGTGCATACTCGTAGTTCTTTATCTTGTAGACGTTGTCGTCCTGCTTCACGAACTTGAAGTCGAACGGCATCAATACGTTGGTGAGCGACTCTTCCACTGAATAGGGACGGATGCGCGAGTCCGCATAGGGCAGTTGGAGTCCCGTGGTGTCGATGTTGTACTTCAGGCGTACCTGAAAACGTTGGCTGATTTCGGTCAGTACCTCGCCCAACGGACGGGTGAACTGATTCTCGTAAGTGTTCTGCGCCTGTGCGCCTACGACGGCGGAGAGGAGCATCATTGATACTGTGAAATGTTTCATGATTCTTTTATCTTGGGTTAACTTTAATTGCTTCTTTAGTCAGAGAGAACTATTTCCTTGGTCAGAAAAATAGTTCTCTCCATTTTCTTTCATTCAATGTGTCCTTTCAACTCCAGTGGTTTGGAGAAGCTGTAGGTGCCACTTTTCACACGCTTCACGGGTTGGTCGTCACCCGGCAGCCAAATGTCCGCCGTGCAGTTGACGGGTATGGTAACATGCAGGTTGAACTCTCCCTCGGTATGCTGCCAGTGGACGGCAATCTCTCCGTAGAGCGTCTTGTAGGTGACATCCAGTGAGGTGAGGTCGCCTGCAGCCTGCGGTTGAATGACGAAGTGCTGATAGCCTTTTTCCGTAGGGCTGTTTTGTATGCCTGCCAACGAATGGAAGAACCATTCGTCAATCTGTCCCATCATGAAATGGTTCCATGACGAACCTTGGCGCGGGTCCCACTGCTCGGTGAGCGTGGTGGCTCCGAACTTCAGTTGGAAGCCGTAGCCTGGAGCCTCTTCGTGGTTGTGAAGGGCGTACATCACATCGTGTAAACCATTACGGGCCAATGTTTGGAACAGATAGCGGTTTCCAACGTCACCCGTGGTGAGGCGCGTGCCATGTTGGCGAATGTCCTTCACCAAATTGCGCAATACCTCAGCCTTTGCGTCCGCAGGCACCATGCCGAGGAACAAGGGTAAGGCGTTGCTGGTCTGGCTACCCGTACCATACTGATGCGTCTTTCCGTTGAAATATTTCCGGTTGAAAGCCTCCGTCACCTCATCGCCCAAACGGGTATAGTAGTCTGCATCGTAGCTGTTGCCAAGCAGACGGGCCGCCTCCGCAAGGTAGCGTATGTCCATGTAATAGTGCGCTGATGCCACCAAGCCGATGGGAGTGTTGCGTGAAAATCCGGCACGGAAGTCTCCATAGTCATACCAATCGCCCAAACCGAAGTCTATCAGTCCATCCTCGGCACGCGACGAGAGGTAGTCAACGTACCCGCGCATCTGACGATAGTACTGACGAATGAGCGAGTCATCGCCATACGTGTCGTAGTAGAGGAACGGTATCACCACAATGGAACTACCCCACTCGGGCGAGTCTGCAAACACGTCCAGACCCGGGCCTTCGAAGATGGTATACTGAGGAGCCGTGGTGGGCACCATGCCGTCCGTGCGCTGTGCGTCCGCCATGTCGCGCATTACCTTGGGGAAGAGCGTAGTGAGGTCGTAGTTGTAGAGCAGGCCGGGGCCATTGAGATGAACTTGCTCCAACCAGCCCAACTTCTCGCGGTGCGGACAGTCGGTGAATACGGCCTGCATGTTGCTGCGTACGGCGTTGTGAATGAGTTGATGCGCCTGCGTAAAAATCTTGTTGGAACATGAGAACGAGCTGACATCCGCCGCTGCGTTATGCACGAAACACGACTGGATGTTGTGTACTACGGGCAACTTATCGGGATTCTTCTGTCCCTTTAATACCGCTCCTTCCAGTTGGATGTAGCGGAACCCATAGTACGAAAAACGCGGGTGCCACGTCTCCCGTTTGTCCCCTTTTAGTGTATAGGTATAATAATGTTGTCGCCCGGTCTGCCGTTGATTGGCTGCGTGACAACTGTCCACCACCGTTTCGGCTACCACCAGGGTAATCCGTTGGCCTCGTTTGCCGCTGACTGTTATCTCGGGGAAGCCGGACAGATTTTGTCCCATATCAAGCAATTGGGCCGACGCGTCGACGGTACGTTTTGTTGCCTTGGTGGCCTTACGCACCTCCTCGGGCGTGAGCTTGTAGCTGCTCTTTACTCCATAACGCTTCATTATCTTCACCGGGGTGGTAAGCTGAGGCCGCAAGACACCCTTCGGGGACTCTTGCACCACCACCTGATGCCACGCCGTATCATCGAAACCGGGTTTGTCCCATCCCGCCTGTTCCAGCCGGGCATCATAGTCCTCACCTCCGTAGATTGAATGGAAAGTGACGGGACTGCGGTCGTAGCGCCAGGTGCTGTCCGTAGCCACTGTCTGACTGGTGCCGTCCGTATAGCGGACGAGCATCTTCAGGAAGAGAGTTTCCGGGCCGAACCCTATTTGCAGTTTCCGGTAGCGGCCGCCACCCACCACGTTGTAGAAACCGTTGCCCAACGTCACGCCTAAGGCATTGTCCCCTTGGCGCATGAGCGAAGTCACATCGTAAGTATTGTAGTAGACCGTTTTGTCGTAATCGCTCCAAAGTGGCGTGAACTCTCCGTCACCCACTTTCGTGCCGTTGATAGAGAGCTCATACTGGCCCAGACCGCACACATAGACTGTAGCATCCGCTATCTGACGGGACGCGTTGAACTCTTTACGCAGACAGATGCTGCGCCACGCCATAGAGTCCACTTGATTCCAAGCCTCCTTTGCCTCCGCTTTGCTGAGCGCACCGCCATGGAAGCGACGCCCCTCGGGAAACTTTGCGTTCTTCTGTGTGACCGCACCAATCCATTGTGCGTCGAGGAAACTCTTATCCGGAGCGATGCGGAACTCCTGTTCGTCGCTCCAATCGGACACGACACCCTGTTCGTCCCACACCCGAACGCGCCACCAATAGCGTGCAATGGGCTGTAGAGCAGCGATGCCGCCGTAAGTCACCAGTTGGCTCTTTGTGGACAGTTGTTTGCCGCTTCGCCAAACATAGGTTGGCTTGTCTCCTTGCCGGGTGTAGACCTCTATCTCGTAGGCCGACTGCATGCATCCCTGTTCCCCTTTCAGTTGCCATCCGAACCGTGGGGTAGTGGTGGAAATCGCCAAAGGCGATGTGTCCATCTCGCAGGTGACGCGTGTCACTTCTATGGCGTTTGCGGTAGCCGACATACAGAACGTCAGCGTACCCAGCAATAACAGCTTTATTCTCTTCGTGTTTTTCATGGGTTGTGTGTTAAAAGAGCTCCGATTCCCTATCCAGAATCTCTTCGCATTAAAGAACATCCTTGCAGATTAATCGGCCGAGAGAATCACTCTGGCCAACCAAGCGTCCGTCTACCAATACGCGCAAACCGCGTCCTTGATGATAGCGGTCGCCATAGCGGTCCCATAGGATGGTGATGTTATGCCCATGGTAGCGCACATTGTCCAGGCAGAAGTAGTCCCATTGACCATCCGGCACCAGCGGATTCACCTCGATGCTCTTGTCCGTGCGAGGACGAAGGCCTGCGATGCCGGTTATAACCAAGTCGTTGAATGTAGAGTGGTTGTAGTAGCGGCTACGCTCTTGGTCACCCTTGAGCCAATAACCCGTTACCTCATCGAGGTACTCACCGACGTAGGGACGACCGCGGTGGTGCTGCGACTCCACATAAAGCTGCATCTGACGGAAGAAGGTACTGTCCGTCACCACGGGGCTCTCTGAATGATTCAAGTAATTGGCCAATGCCGTCAGTGTCTGAGCCGTAGCGAAAGGCCATATGGCACCGTCCCACTCACACTGGCCGACTCCATGCGTGCGGAACTCCGGATGACGGCGTTCGGCCGTAGTCAGTCCGTAAGGAGCCGAGAAACCTTTCTCGTCGTTCAGCTGCTTCCATGCTTCGCTATATTGTTCCGAGGGAATATTGAAGTACCAAGGAATGTAACCTATCGCTTCGCGTACCTGGGCACATGTGTCACCCCGTACCGTCTCGAAGAACTGGTGCTTCGTGTTCCACAGGCGAGTCTCGATTAACCGCTTTGTCTCTTCGGCTTTCTGACGATAGAGTTGCGCATCCTCTGTCTTGCCCATCAGCTCGGCAATGTGCGCCAATGCCATCGCGTTGCCATACATGTAACTGTTGATGGTGGGACGTGCAAACTGTTTCTTTCGCCCACCACTGACGCTCTCTTCCATGCCATCTCGCACATCCTCTTGCCAGAAGAGGCCGTTCTCCAAGCGGTGCGTCTCTTCCCAACGCTTATACTCTTCGCACAAGTCCGTGTAGAGGTCGGTCAGGAAGGCTTCGTCCATCGTCACCAGATAACGGTTGTAGACGGCATCGGGATTCCACGAGCTGTACTTCATCATACGGTTCATCGGTTTGCCCTCGTTGCCGCGATACCATGTGCGGATGATGCCGTCGAGATATTTCGGGTCGCGCAGCCAGCGGCTCTCGTAGATGTGATGCCCCAAGGCGCAGGAGATGAGGTTATATTTGTCCGCGTACGAACGCTTTACCAAGAACTCCGTCATGCCATAGCCCACGGGAGTCTCTTCGATATGTTTGCGCAGTGTCCACCAACGGTAGTAGAACATCTCCTCGAAATCCCTTTCGGGACAGTCGAACAGGGGGATGTTCTCCTTCATCCAATCCGATGCCTGTGCATTGGGAATGGCTTGGGCGATGTTCTCGTCCTCCATGCCGTTGAAGTAGTCCACGTAATGCTTGTAATCATTGTATTTCAGTACGGCGGCCGACCCGTCGGCATCCATCGACGCGCTTTTCACGTTGGCGATGCGGAACGTGGCCTCCGGGTCTACCCCGTTGGCATTGGGAGCATCTTCATATTGGTCTGCCCACGTGTCTACGGTGGGGTAGTGGCGGCGTTCGCCGGTACGGAACACGATGCGCTCGATGCTGGAGACGGGGGCGAAGAGCATGCGGGTTGCCTTTTTCTCTCCATTGACATATACCACTGAGTTGCGGTTTGTCACCGAGACGTCCACCTTTACATGGTAACGCTTGCCGGGTTCGTACATCAGCACCTTGCCGTAACGGGCTCCGCCTTTGGAACGAAACTCTCCTTCGGGAGTGAGGTCGAGCCGCGCACATGCCGTTCCGTCCTCGTCCACAAATTCTATCTGTAGTGTACCATGGTCGTTCTGCTCTGCCATGAGGTCGAATTCCACGCTCAACTCTTTCGTATTGGGAATTTTGCGCTCTACCTTGGCAACGTCGAACGGATCTTTGTCCTTCAGTGTGAGCCAGATTGTACCATCCTTCTGTTCCAGTGACACGGGAGCCCACACACAGGAGTAAAGATTCCACATATCCAGGTCGGCCAGTGAACGGAACGAGGCGAAGTCTTCGTTGGCATGACTGGAGGCGTGCTGTTGTACAGGCACTTTGACGCGTGCCACCCACATATCCTCCTTGTTCACACTGTATGTTACCCACAGGTTGCCATCCGACGGTGTGCCATTGCCTTCCTGAATGCCTCTCACATACTGCGGACCGAACGACTTGTACTGGCCGCAGTAGCGCATCATCGGCACCTCGCCGTGTATCAGGTTCAGTGTGGTGTACTCCAGTCCATCCTTACTCAGTGAGATGGCCAATGGCCAACGGAATTCCGAGGGATTGTACACCGTGGCATAGGAGCCGTCGCTCAACCGTTGTCCCCATATCTTGGCGTTGCTGTTGACAAACCCTTTGGCGCGTCCGATAGGTTGTTCCCACGTGTTGCCCCTATCGCTACTGATGGAGGTAAGTGCGTGTTTCCACAGACAGGCGATGCGTCCGTCGGGCAGCGTGTACCAGCAGAACGCCTTATATTCCTCCTTTAGCGGCAGGATAGGGTCCTGGCGGTCTGCCTCCTCCACCCACTGCATCCGGTAGAGCGGGTTGGCGAGAATCTCGTCGCAGGCCTGTCGGAAAGCTTTGTCTTTCGACTTTGTATAGTATGGATAGTTGGTATTCTTCTCGTTGAAGGCATGGTTGTAGTAGATGAAATAGATGGGACCGAACGTGCCGTCCTCCTTGATTTCACGCACCACGCGTCCCACGCCATTGCCGTCGTTGGGGTCATCCTTCGGGTGCAGGCAGATGCCATAGTGACCCATGGCGATGAGCTTGCCCGACTTGGAAACGTAGAATCCCACACGTTGGTGCATCACGGCATCCATATTCTTCGCTACCACGGAGCCGTCCTTTGTGGTGCCGTCGGTCAGGTGATAGACCGGGAAAAGCACCTCGGGTGCTGTCCATGTGTAACCGTCAGCGGAAGTCTGCAACAACGTACACGAAGGCGGCACATGCTCATCCACCGCGTCGGAGAGGTAGTGCATATAGAATTTCCCTTTCCAGTAGGCCATCATCGGTTGGTGATTGTAAGTCCATCCGTTGCCGTTGCTGGAATAGAGGTCGTAGCGTCGACAGGCGCGCATCGTCTGGATGTTGTGCACACCCACCACGGGTGACAACTGTCCGTCGTGATGATTGGGGTTGGAGAGTTCGGTACCGGTATAGTGAATACGGTCTTGGGCGTTTACGGGAGCAAGAAAGAGGCATCCTGTGGCCACCGTCAACAATTGTTTAGCGAAATGTTTCATAAAAGTTCTTCTTAATAGTATTACGATTAAAGGGATGAACCTCCTGTTCTTTTAATCACCTGAAACCTCTTCTATGGGTGTGGTGCAAGACACAGAAGGGCAACCCCCGTCTAAGTCTACAAAAATATTGAAAATCCCTTGTTCTTTCAAACGACCTGCTCGGTTATCCCTGTTATTTAACGTAAATTGAGAAACAGAGGCCCCGGACACTGATTTGAACTACGGGAAAAGATGTTTAACCTCAAAAAGTTTGTTGGGTTCATAGCTTGGAGTAACTTTGCGCCCCGAAAGAATCTAACAAAGTAAGAAGCATGATGAACTACAAAGTAAAAGGCTATGCATTAGGTGCCATAGCCGCTGCTACCTATGGCATGAATCCGTTGTTTACCCTTCCGCTCTACAGCAACGGGATGAATCCGGATTCCGTACTCCTCTTCCGTTACCTGTTGGCTATTCCCATTGTCGCGGTTATGCTGAAGGCGCGCGGACACTCGTTCAAACTGCAGCGCAGGGAGATAGTTCCACTCATCGTGATGGGTGTGTTGATGGCGGCCTCGTCACTTTGTCTCTACCTGAGCTACAACTACATGGCGGCGGGCATCGCCTCTACGATGCTGTTCGTTTACCCCATCATGGTGGCGGTCATCATGGCGGTGGTCTACAAGGAACGCCTCTCCGCAATGACGGCCTTCTGCTTGGTGATGGCCTTGGGAGGCATCGGCATGCTCTATAATACAAGCGACGGCGGAACGCTTAGTTTGGCGGGTACTCTGTTGGTGATGCTCTCCTCCCTCTCCTACGCTGTCTATCTGGTGGGTGTCAACAAACCCGTGCTGAAGAACATCCCTACACTGCGCGTCACGTTCTATGTCCTTTTCTTCGGAGTCTTCCTCTACGCCTTCCGGTTGGTGGCCTTCTGTCCGCTGACTGTGCCGGGAGACTGGTATCTGTGGGGCAACCTCATTGCCTTGGCTACGTTGCCAACCGCCATCTCTTTCTTCTGCACCACCCTGGCCATTCAATATATAGGCTCCACACCGACTGCCATACTGGGGGCTTTGGAACCTGTCACTGCCATTTTCTTTGGCGTGGTGATATTCCATGAAACCCTTACTCCGCGTGACATCGTTGGTCTTGTGATGATTATCACGGCCGTCACATTGGTAGTGGCGGGAGGTTCCGTTACCCAACACCTGATACGTTTCCGTAAGCTCTTCCCAAGAATACCGTTTGGACATCATCACAAGGGGTAGGATATAAGTAAGCGGGCGATGAGGCTTACCACTGGTGGGTAGCTTCATCGCCCGGCGTTAATTAGACATGGTTGCAATTATTCCGTGAATCTGTCAGGCTAAAAGGCAGTTTAGCCTAAGCGGATGGAATGCTTCTTTACTTCTTGTTCTTGGCCTTCTTCTCCTCAATGCGTTTGTACCATTCCTGACGTTCTTTGTTCAGGTCGTAGCCACGCTTGGCAAGGTAGTTGTTGATGCGTCCCTTGTACTTGCCGAAGGCCTCGTGCTTCTTGTTGGAGTTCTCGGCATCCATAGCGAACTCACGGGCCTCCACAAGCCATGCGTAGATTTGGGCCTTCTCCTCATCGGTGAGAGAGGGGATCATATCCAGTGTGGCATCGTAGGTCACCTTCACCACTCCGTAGGTCATGCCGTCCTTCACGGCGGTAATCTGAGCGTCGCTGATGTAGAGTGACAGGGCGGCGGGGAAAGCGAAGTGTGAGCGGTACAAGGCTGCGTCCTTCACGGCATTGGCAGCCTTGACGGCATTGTCTTTCTCCGTGCCGCTGATGCCGGACTCCTTAATCTCCTTCACCTTTGCATCACGCACCTCGTAGATGTCGTTCAGCTCGAAGTAGCGGTTGGCAATGATGTTGCGTACCTCTTTCGCTACAGTGGTGTCGGCAATGCCGAGCTTGTCCACGATCTTTTGCGAACGCTTCACGATGCTCTCTACATACTTAGGGTCGCGGTCTTTACTGTTGAGTTCCACCGCCTGCGCCGTTATGGCGAAGCAGGCGAGGAACAGGTAGAGTATAGAATGTTTCATCTTCATTTTCGTTTTTCGTATCAACCGTTGTGAATTACATCAGTTTGCCCTTCTCGGCCAACGTGTCGTAGTTGTTGCGCAGGTCGGTCCAGTCAATCTTGTACTTCGTGCTGATACCGTTGATGTACTTCTCGATGTTGGTGTATCCGTCACCGGTGCAGTCCTTGTTGGCATCGCTCGGGTCATTGGGGTCTAACCCGTTGGCTATCTCCCATTCATCGGGCATGCCGTCGTTGTCTGAGTCAACATAGGGAGTACCTTTGTACTCGGGGTAGCCGCCCATCTGACGGATGTCTGTGATGATGCCCTGCTTGTATGAATCTTTGGCACGGGAGCGGTATTTGAAAGTTCCCTTTTCGTCCTTCGACTTGTCTGCCAGTCCATAGAGTGGTTCGTAGTAATCCTTCGCCATCTTCTTGTCGTAGTAAGCCTCGTTGGTGCGGACCTCCTGGATGATGTGCTCATCGATGATGTCGCGGCAAGGGATGTTGGCGCCCACGTTGCGCAGTACATAGTTGTATGCTTCGTTGGCGGACGTGATGGTAATGTAGGGCATCTCGAACGGCTCACTGACACGCATATATTCGGTGTGTCCTTCCGTGTTTGGCTCAGTCTCAATCTGGATACCTCCGGCCCAGTTGTCCGCGGTAATTTCGGGATAACCCTCTATGATATTGCCGTTGGCGTAGACGCGTCCGTATTGTTTGTAGTTCAGTTTGCTGCGTCCCGATTCGGGCTTCAGGATGCGGTGGCCCACATTGCCGGTCTTTGTGGTAGCTGGCCCCGGTTTGTAGTAGTTGTTAATCATGTTGAACATGGCGGTGTAGTCACCACCGTCTGATGAACGGTGTACCCAGTTGAAGACCACGTTGTTGACGAAGTTGAACACACCGTTCCAACCGATAGAGGGGTTTCGTCCCGCATTGCTGGCCCACAGGTTGCGCATGAAGGCGCAGTTCTCACCTCCCAGTGTGCTGCCGAAAGCATGCTTATAGGTATCCAACGCTTTGGCGGAAATGGTGTTCTGAATGGTCACGTTCACCGTGGGCAGTTTCTGCTTGGTGGTTTCGTATTGCCCTTCACTGGGGTCGTACATGTGGCGATAGAAGGAGATGTTCTCGTCCAGTCCCCAAGAGCAAGAGCAGTGGTCAATCATGATGTTACCCACTGGGTTGCCGCCGAAAGCGTCATCGCGGCTGGTCACATCGGTGATGCCACGGCGGAAACGCATATGGCGCACCACCACATCGTGCGTATCTACGCTGAATGTCTCACCGGCAATGCAGACTCCGTCTCCCGGAGCGGTCTGTCCGGCAATGGTGATATAGGGGGCCTTTACGCTGATAGGCGATTCAAGTTGGATAATGCCGGAAACGTTGAACACAACGATTCGTGCACCGCCGGCTTCGCAAGCTTCGCGGAAGGAACCGGGACCGCTGTCGTTGAGGTTGGTAACGGTGATGACACGACCGCCTCGTCCTCCGAACGAATACATACCGCCACCTTCCGCTCCGGGGAAGGCCGGGATGCGTGCCTGTGGCAAGTCACACGGACGGGCTGCCCAAGGGATGTAGGGGCGACCCTCTTTAGCTTCTTTCTGTACAATAGGAAGGGCTTTTGCCCATGCCTCACTCGCTGCTCTGGATGCCTTGGCACGCTTCTCTGCATGCTCTTTAGCGGCTTCCGGAGACACTGACGGATACTGCGCATATGCTGCCGAGCAGAGCAGACCCGTGCAAAGGACGCTTAAAACGTATTTTTTCATCATATCGGATAAGTTTGTTTATAAATAGTTCTGCTCCTTAGACATTACCGAGTCTGTAAGGTTATATCGGGATGTCGGCATTTTGCATTCTTTAACCAAATGCCTACATCTCCTCACGAGTGTAGGCAATGGCGCGGTTGAGGTAGTCAAGGAAGGGCTTGGTGGTGTGGAAAGCGTCAGCTACTTGTTGTAGCAAGTCGGGAGTGAGAATGGCTTTGCGGCCTGGTTCCCAAACCAAACAGTAGGAGCGTAGGCGCAAATATTCGCTGTATGGAGCATCGGGGGCGAAACCTTTCGGGTTGCGCTTCAGACTGTCCGAACGGTCGAGCTGGAAGAGTGGGGCGGCGTTGACGATGCGCTCGAAGTCCCCCTCTCCGTCACGGATGTCTTCTCGGATGGTCTTCAGTACGGCAGGCTCGAAGCAGTAGTGGCCGCTGGCCAACAAGTTGCCTCCGGGGAATCCACCCTTTTGAGGACCAACCTGAAAATAATATCCGGCAAATCCCGATTTCTTTCCTCCTTTGACGATAAAAGCTCCCATATGCGTCTTGTAGGGAGTCTTGTCGTCCGAGAAGCGCGTGTCGCGGTAGATGCGATAGGTGCAATCCTTGGCCGTAAGATTGTCGACTGTCGGGTCGAACTTTGCGATTTCCTTTACAAGTGCATCCGTAAATGTGTCGAATCGGCATTGTGCGGCTTGGTATTCCGCTTTGTGCTCGTGGAACCAAGCGCGGTTATTGTTGCGCTGCAGTTCCGACAGGAATCCGATAACCTCTTTCATCTTCAGTGTTTATTTGTGGTGTCTTGCCAATGAAGGTTCACTCATGTGTGAAGGGTTTCCATACCTCGTTCCATTTCTCTTCCCATCCTTTCTTCGATTCCTCGGGAACAAAAGGTTGGTCCTTGTCGGGTATCACACGTCCGGATGTGCAGAAACGTACCTTCACAAAGCCGACCTTCTCCCGGAAGTGCGCTTGTGTGTCGTTACCGAAGATGCTGCACCACCAGTTACCGTCCCTGTCCTGAAAGAACCCGGTGCCACCTCCGCAAGGAACCGCTTCGTGGCGCATACGATAAGGACCGTAGATGTTGTCCGCCACAGCGATGCAGGGAGAGTATCGTTTTTCGTAGGAGTCCGCTCCTCCCGCATAGTATTTGCCGTTATGCTTGAAGATGGTTGCGCCCTCATGTGCAAGGTCTTTGCATCCGGAGCGTTTAGGGCAGCTTGAGGCATGATGGGCGGGGTCGAGGTCATACTCCGCCACACTGATTTTTCTGAAAGGAGTGGCGAATCCGCTCATGTCGTCTTTCAGCCGGGCGATGTAGTCACCTCCTGCATAGGTGAAATAGACACTTCCGTCAGTATCTTCGAACAATGTCCCGTCAATGCCGTCCGCAATAGGTCCTTCGTAGCTGAAGGCGTTGACGTACGGGCCGTCCGGCCGTCCTGTGGAACTTTTGATGATGCCGATGCCTCCCGGACACATGCTGTAAACGATGTAGTAGTTGCCTTTTATGTAATGTATCTCCGGAGCCCATACGGCACGAGTGGCTCTCCGTGGATGCTTGCGCCAGCGGCGTACCCAGTCGGGAGCCTCGGTGTCTATCTCCCAGACCAACCCCAGATAGTCCCATTTGCGAAGGTCGGCCGAACGCCACAGTTCGATACCTTGCGCCCACGCCCAGATGTTGTCGCCCGACGAACCGGTGAGGTAGTACAGACCGTCACCGCCGACCGTCACCACACCGTCGCGCAGATGCACGTCCAATGCCGGAACGATGGGAGGGAGAAGTCCTTTGTCCACCGCCAGACCACTCTTCGGGAATTCCATCGGAGTGTATTCCGGTCTCATGTACTCCCCGTCGTATCTCACTCCGTTGGAACCACTTATCCAACCGCCCCGACCATCACCGATGACGGGATGTCCTGCCCCGCTCACACCGCGGAAGCACTTGGCCCAGGCAATCTCTTCAGTGGGGGCAACGTAATCTGAGTCGCTCAACGCTACGGGTTTGTTCAACTGCGGGAGGTTTGCCGCTTCCTGAGCATGGCAAGGGTTGGCGAGCAAGGCGCAGATGAGCATGCCGCCAAGATGTTTGATTTTCGCTTTGTTCATAAGTGTATATTTCATGGTTTACTCTTTGTTTATCGGATGACGGTGCCTTGCGTGCCGTCAATGGCAGAGGCCTGTGTGATGACCACTTTCGCCACACCTGCCTGTAGCGCGTCGAAGGCGTTGTCCAACTTGGGAATCATGCCCCCTTGTATGACACCCTCCTGCACGTAACGGTCAAAGTCCGAGCGGCGGATTTCCGCAATCACGCTGTCATCGTCCTTCTCGTCACGCAGCACGCCTCTCTTCTCGAAACAGTAGATTAATGTCACGTCGAACAGGGAGGCCAAGGCTTTGGCCGTTTCGCCTGCAATCGTGTCGGCATTGGTGTTGAGGATGTTGCCCTGCCCATCGTGTGTGAGCGGAGCCATCACGGGCACGATGCCTTTGCGGATGAGTTCGGCCAGTAATTCGCCGTTCACCTTCTCCACATCGCCTACGAAGCCGTAGTCTACCTCCTTGACGGGACGTTTCACGGAGCGTATCACATCCATGTCCGCTCCTGTCAGTCCCAGTGCGTTCACCCCCTTGGCTTGGAGCCCCGCCACGATATTCTTGTTTACCAGTCCGCCATACACCATTGTCACCACCTTCAGCGTCTCTTCGTCGGTGATGCGTCGGCCGTTGACCATCCGGCTCTCTATACCCAGTTTAGCCGCTATCGTGGTGGCGGAACGTCCTCCGCCATGCACCAGCAGCTTGTGCCCTTTGATGGCGGAGAAGTCCGTGAGGAGCTGTTGCAGCGTGTTGCTCTCTTCCACAATCTTTCCACCCACTTTGATAATGGTAAGTGCTTCTTTCATCTCGTTCTGTTCCGTTTGCTTCTATTCCAAATAAGTATATCCGTAGAGCCCCGACCGATAGTTGCTGAGGAACTCCTTGCCCTCTTCCACGGTGATGATGCCTTCCTTCACGGACTTGCTCACCCAGGTCTCCAACGTGCGGACCAATTTCTTGGGACTGTACTGCACATAGTCGAGCACCTCGGCAACCGTCTCTCCATCAATCAGCTGGTCGATGGTGTATCCCTTCTCGTCCACCGAGATGTGTACGGCGTTGGTATCACCGAAGAGGTTGTGCATATCGCCCAAAATCTCTTGGTAGGCACCCACCAGGAAGACTCCTATGTAATAAGGCTCTTTGTTCTTGAGCGAATGTACGGGCAGATAACTGGTCGTCATGCTGCCTGCCGTCACGAAGTTGGCAATCTTGCCATCCGAGTCGCACGTCATATCCTGCAACGTAGCGTTGCGGTCGGGCTTTTCGTCAAGTCGTTGGATAGGCATGATGGGGAATATCTGGTCGATAGCCCAAGAGTCCGGCAACGACTGAAACAGTGAGAAGTTGCAGAAATATTTGTCCGCCAACAGCTTGCCCAGTTTACGGAACTCTTCAGGCGCGTGTTTCATGCCCGACGCTATTTGGTTGATTTCGCGAGTGACAGACCAGTAGAGTTTCTCTATCTGAGCCCGTGTCTTCAAGTCCACAATGCCGTGGCTGAAGAGGTCGAGGGCCTCTTCGCGTATCTGTTGGGCATCGTGCCAAGGTTCCAACATGCGGTTTTGGTTCAGGTTGTCCCAGATTTGGTAAAGCTCCTGAACCAATTCGTGGTCTGTGGGACCGGCTTCCCATTCCTCGTCCATCTCGGGTAGGCTGGCGGTCTCCAACACCTCAAAGATAAGTACGGAGTGATGAGCCGTCAGCGATCGCCCTCCCTCGGTGACAATGTTCGGATGGGGTATGTTGTTCTTGTCCGCAGCGTCCACGAAGGTGGACACCGAGTCGTTGACATACTCCTGGATGGAGTAGTTCACACTGCTCTCGCTGCTGGACGAACGACTGCCGTCGTAGTCCACACCCAAGCCTCCTCCTATGTCCACGAAGCTGATGTTGAATCCCATGGCATGGAGTTGCACATAGAACTGCGACGCTTCGCGCAAGGCTGTTTTGATGCGGCGTATCTTGGTTATCTGGCTGCCGATGTGGAAATGAATCAGCTTGAGGCACTCTTTCATCTCCTTCTTCTCCAGGAAGTCGAGAGCTTCGAGCAGCTCACTGGATGTCAATCCGAACTTGCTGGCATCTCCGCCACTCTCTTCCCATTTGCCGCTGCCCGACGAGGCCAGCTTGATGCGGATACCGATGTTGGGGAGCACGTTGAGCCGCTTGGCCATGCGGGCGATGAGGCGCAGCTCGTTGAGTTTCTCCACTACCAGGAAGACGCGTTTCCCCATCTTCTGGGCGAGCAAGGCCAACTCGATGTAGCTCTCGTCCTTGTATCCGTTGCAGATGATGAGCGAGTCGCTGTCGGTGTTCATGGCAATCACGGCGTGCAGTTCAGGCTTGGAACCGGCTTCCAGTCCTAAGTTGAACTTCTTTCCGTGGCTGATGATTTCCTCCACCACGGGGCGCATCTGGTTCACCTTAATCGGGTAGATGATAAAGTTTTCGGCTTTGTAATTGTACTCTTTGGCAGCCTGCGCAAAACAGTTGGCCGTCTTTTCGATGCGGTTGTCCAGAATGTCGGGAAACCTCACGAGTACGGGTGCCGGCATGTCCCGTAGCTGTAGTTCGTCCATCAGCTCTTTCAGGTCGACTGCCGCCTCGCCCTTGCGTGGCGTAACAACTACGTGTCCTTTCTCATTGATTCCGAAATAGGGAGTTCCCCAACCAGTGATGTTGTAGAGTTCCTCAGAATCCTCGATGCGCCATTTTCTCATTTCTCAATTATATAAAAGGTATTTGATATTTATAGTTTCAGTAACTTGCGTAACTCCTGGATGGAGTTGTCAATGCGTGCCGCACTGTTGAGCAGGGTGACATCGAACGTATGTTTGGCCTGTGTGTAGTAAGGCTCGCGTTGACGCAGCGAATCTTCGATGAACTGCGTCAGCTCCTCGTCGCTCTTTCCTGCCAGCAGGGGCCGCTTTTGCTTCCCCATTTTCAGGTGGCGCGACAGTACGTCCGGTGCTGCCTTCAGGTAGATTGTCTCGGCCTGGTGGTTCATGTACTCCATATTGTCGAAGAAACAAGGCGTGCCACCTCCGGCGGAGATGATGACATCCTCGAACTCCGCCACCTCGTGGAGCATGGACCGCTCTATCTTGCGGAAACCCTCTTCACCCCGTTCGGCGAACAATTCCGAAACGGTTTTGCAGAAGCGGTTCTCAATGTACCAGTCGAGGTCGAAGAAGGGGAGCCCCAGCTCTTTCGACAGCTTCTTGCCGAGTGTGGTCTTGCCTGCACCCATGTATCCTATCAGAATGATGCGAATCATTTGGCGGCACTCTTTTTAGCCGTTGTACGTTTCGCCGTCGATTTCGTCGTCTTCGTCTTTGCGGCCGCAGCGGTGGTTCTTCCCCGTTTGGCCGGTTTCTCACCCTTTGCCGCTTCTTCCTGTTGCTTGGCGATAATCTCCATGCATTGGTTGTAGGTCAGGGCCGAAGCACTCTCCACCGTGTAACCGCGAAGCTTGTAGTTCTCCTTCTTGTAGTTGAGGTAAGGGCCAAACCGTCCGTTCATCACAACCAGTTCCGGGTCTTCGGTGAACTGTTTCAAGTGTTTCTTCGCATCCGCTTCACGCTTGGCCTTTATCAGTTCAATGGCTTCGTCCAAGTCAATCTCCATTGGGTCGATGCCTTTGGGAATGGAGACGTATGCTGCACCATGATGTACATAGGGGCCAAAGCGTCCTGCATTCACGGACACCTCACCATCCTCGAAGTTTCCCAATACACGCGGCAGTTTGAAAAGCTCCAACGCCTCTTCCAGTGTAATGGTATCTATGGAATAGCCCTTTTTCATCTGTGCGAAGCGGGGTTTCTCATCATCGTTGGCGGTACCAATCTGTGCTACGGGACCGAAACGGCCAATCTTCACCGACACCTGTTTACCGGTTGCAGGGTCTGTTCCCAGGATGCGTTCGCCCACCCTGTGCTCGGACTTCTCCGCTATGGCGTTCTCCACCAGAGGTTCAAACTTCTGGTAGAATTCTTTCATCATGTCGGTCCACTCCTCATGGCCTTCAGCCACTTCATCGAACTCCTTCTCCACCTCTGCCGTGAAGTTGTAGTCCAAGATCTGCGGGAAGTTCTGCATCAGAAAGTCGTTGACCACAATGCCTATGTCCGTAGGCATCAGTTTGCCCTTTTCGCTGTCCGTGAGTTCCGTCTTGTTTGCATCCTTGATTTCCCCTTTCTTCAAGGTCAGTACGTTGTAGGAGCGTTCCGTTCCGGGGGTGTTGCCCTTCTCCACATAATCGCGTTGTTGGATGGTGGAGATGGTTGGCGCATAGGTAGACGGACGGCCGATACCCAGTTCCTCCAATTTGCGTACCAGACTGGCCTCCGAGTAGCGTGGCGGATGTTGCGTGAAGCGTTCAGTCGCCGTCACCTCTTTATAGGAGAGTGTCTGTCCGATACTCAACGGAGGCAGCAGTCCCTCTTTTTCCTGTTGGTCGTCTTCATCGTCGTTCGACTCCTTGTACACGCGGAGGAAACCGTCGAACTTCACCACTTCGCCCGTAGCGATGAACTGATAAGTTTGTCCGGAGACGGATATGGTGGCTGTGGTCTTTTCTGTCAATGCTTCCGCCATTTGCGAGGCGATGGTGCGTTTCCAGATAAGCGCGTAGAGCCGCTTCTCTTGCGAAGTTCCCTCAATCTCCTGCCTGTCCATGTAGGTCGGGCGGATGGCTTCGTGCGCCTCCTGCGCCCCTTTCGACTTGGTGGCAAACTGCCGGGTCTTCAGGTATTCCTCGCCCATGAGGTCGAGAATGGCTTTCTTACTGGTGTTCAGAGCCAATGTGGAGAGGTTCACCGAGTCGGTACGCATGTAGGTGATAAGTCCCGATTCGTAGAGCTTTTGTGCCACCATCATGGTCTGCGACACGGTGAGTCCCAACTTGCGTGCGGCCTCCTGTTGCAGGGTGGAGGTGGTGAAAGGAGGAGCCGGAGACTTCTTCAGCGGTTTGGTGGTGATGTCCGCTATGTTGAATGTTGCTCCTGCACACTGTTGCAGGAAGTCGACAGCCTCTTTCTTCGTTTGGAATCGGGTATTCAGTTCCGCCTTCAACGCCACGGTTTTGCCTTGTGCGTCGGGCACGTTGAATGTGGCAGTCACGCGGTAGGCCGCCTCCGTCTTGAATGCATGAATCTCGCGTTCCCTTTCCACAATCAACCTTACGGTAACTGATTGCACGCGACCTGCCGAGAGGGCGGGCTTCACCCTCTTCCACAAAACCGGGGAGAGCTTGAAACCAACGATGCGGTCGAGCACGCGGCGTGCCTGTTGTGCGTTCACCAGGTTGATGTCAATGTTACGCGGAGTCTCTATGGCCTTCAGAATGGCCGTCTTGGTGATTTCATGGAAAACGATACGTTTGGTATGTTCGGGTTTCAATTTCAGTACCTCGAACAGATGCCACGAGATAGCTTCTCCCTCGCGGTCCTCATCGGACGCGAGCCACACCGTCTCGGAGTCTTTGGCCTGCTTCTTCAACTCTGCCACCAATCCCTTCTTCTCTTCGGGGACTTCATAGTCCGGTTGAAACGTATCGAGGTCGATACTGAAAACTTTCTTCTTCAAGTCACGGATATGTCCGTAGCTGGAGAGTACCTTATAGTCTTTTCCCAAGAATTGCTCTATGGTTTTCGCCTTTGCAGGAGACTCGACGATAACAAGATTCTTTTGCATGTTACTGATATAACCCTTTTAAAATTTGCCGCAAAAATAGGTAAAAAGTAGAATATGCTAATATAATAAGGTGTAAATCTGAAATTTTTAGCTGAATTGGGCGATTGATGGCTTACGTTTCGGCCGCTATGAGGATGCCGTCAACCGGTATGGTACGACTGAAATGCCAAGCAAAGCCATATAGCCGCATGCCCCGTACCGATTAGTCGGTACGCCTGTACCGTTCGCTCGGTACTCCAGTCCTGATTGGTCGGTACGCCAGTCCTGGTTAGTCGGTACAAAAAAGAGTACTGATAGAATGAAGCGGTTGAAGGCGTTACTCTTGCAGTGAAAAGCACGTATAACAAATATGGCGAGCGGTTATAAACATTCCTCCGCCCAATCTCCTCGCAGTCACATCACCGCAACCGCCGGATGGTTTCTTCTGACAACCCGGTCATTTCCATGACGACATCGACAGCCATGCCTGAATCAAGCATCTTCCTCGCAATCTCAACATTGCGCTGCTCTATTCCTTTCTGCATGCCTTTTTCCAGGCCTTCCGCACGACCCTTTGCGAGGCCTTCCGCACGACCCTTTGCGAGCCCTTCTGCACGGCCTTCCTCGCGGCCTCTCTCCAGAGCGGTGTCTATCGAATTCTTCACGTCACGGTACGCTTTTAGGCTGTCCTCATACTCCTTCAGCTCGGTTTTGGAGAACTTGGCTATCTCCGCCTCCTCAAACAGCTTGGTGAAGACC
>CAVFNZ010000002.1:0-55268 GCA_963624095.1 Clostridium sp. CAG:217
TAAGATTGCACGGAATCAAGGAAATTGAGCGAAGAATACAGATTATCGGTCAAAGTATCCCTGTTGGTTCAGAAAAAAAACGTACTTTTGCGCACAATCAAAGGAATGACTATGAATAACCGTTCGCGCAAGGATACAGACAAGGTGCCGGAACCTACGCTGAGAAGGCTTCCGTGGTATCTCTCCAATGCCAAGTTGTTGAGGGATAAAGGCGAGCGGTATGTTTCCTCTACCCAAATCTCCAAGGAAATCAATATCGACGCTTCGCAGATTGCCAAGGACTTGTCCTATGTGAACATCTCCGGCCGCACCCGTGTGGGCTACGATGTGGACGAGCTGATAGCCGTATTGGAAGGATTCCTCGGCTTCACGCGGATGCACAAAGCCTTTCTGTTTGGTGCCGGCAGCTTGGGACAGGCGTTACTGGGCGATTCCGGTCTGACCCACTTCGGCCTCGAAATAGTGGCGGCTTTCGATGTCAATCCCGAACTGGTAGGGAAGGAGATCAATCATATCCCTATATTCCATACCGACAACTTCCCCGAGAAGATGAAAGCCTATAACGTCAACATCGGTGTGCTGACCGTACCCATCAACATTGCGCAGAAGGTGACGGACGATATGGTAGCCGGTGGCATCAAGGCGGTGTGGAACTTCACCCCGTTCCGTATCCGCGTACCCGAACAGATAGTCGTGCAGAACACGTCCCTCTACGCCCACTTGGCGGTAATGTTTAACCGGTTGAACTTTAATCAGATAAAATAATGAAGATTCTTGCTGTTGGCATGAACTATGCTGACCATGTGAAAGAATTGGACGGCACATTCGTTCGTCCCGAAGAGCCTGTGATATTCCTCAAGCCCGACTCGGCGTTGCTGAAGGACGGAAAGCCTTTCTTCATTCCCGACTTCTCCAACGATGTGCAGTACGAGACCGAACTGGTGGTGCGCATCTGCCGGTTGGGCAAGGGCATCTCCGAGCGTTTCGCTCATCGCTACTATGATGCGGTGACGCTGGGGATAGACTTTACCGCACGCGATTTGCAGCGAAAGGCCCGTGCAGTCGGCAATCCCTGGGATTTGAGCAAAGGGTTCGACAGCTCCGCCGTCATTGGCGACTTCGTGCCGGTGGAGAAGGTGGGAGACATCCAACAGCTCCATTTCCGTCTGGACATTGACGGGACTACCGTGCAGCAAGGCTGCACGGCGGACATGCTTTTCCGGGTGGACGAGATTATCGCCTATGTGAGCCGCTTCTATACCCTGAAGATGGGAGACCTTCTCTATACGGGAACCCCCGTAGGCGTTGGTCCCGTGCATGTTGACAATCATCTGCAGGGTTATCTCGAAGGAGAGAAGCTGCTGGACTTCTACGTCCGCTGATACCATTACCTTATAAGACATCAAACAGAAAGGAAAATGATGAATATCCGTGTGGGATTTGGATTCGATGTGCACGCCTTGGTAGAGGGCCGTGCGTTGTGGTTGGGCGGCATCCGCCTCGAACATGAGAAGGGACTGTTGGGCCACTCGGATGCCGACGTGCTGATACACGCCATCTGCGATGCCCTGTTGGGAGCCGCCAACATGCGTGATATTGGCTATCACTTTCCCGACAATGACGGTGAGTTCAAGGATATCGACAGCAAGATACTGCTGGCCCGTACGGTAGACCTGATTGCGGAAAAAGGCTATAAGGTGGGCAATGTCGATGCCACGGTCTGTGCCGAACGTCCCAAGTTGAAAGCCCGTATCCCCGAGATGCAGCAAGTGTTGGCCCGCGTGATGAACGTGGACGTGGATGCCGTTTCCATCAAGGCTACCACCACGGAAAAGCTCGGCTTTACCGGTCGTGAGGAGGGCATTTCCGCCTACGCTACCGTGCTGATAAGCAAGGAGTGAGCCTAATTACAGAGCCATGTTGCAGGACTTCTGGGGCTGCACTATACCGCTAAAAGGCCGATGGTGAGCAACAGGCCGAAGATGAAGATGTTGCGGGCCGTTTCACCCAACACCTTGTTCAGTCCGCGTCCCTTGTTGATGCGTACCAGGTGTCCGTAGCTGATGGCGTGCGGTATCAGGTAGAGCAGTGGCAGGTTCGCGGCCATCAAACGTCCGTTGAAGATGAGTGTGGAGCAAAGAAAGACACCCGCGATGCCTGTAAGCAGATAGCCTAATCGGCCGGCTCTCGCTCCGAAACGTACCACCAAGGTGCGCTTGCCGCTCAGCTTGTCCTGTTCTCTGTCCCGGTAATTGTTGACCATCAGAAGCGTGTCAATGACCAGTCCGCACGCCAAGGCGGTCAGTGTAACCTCCCACGTCCATTTGTGCAGCTGCACATAGTAGGTGAAGCCAACCGGTACGATTCCAAAGAAGAGTATGACCAACAGGTCGCCCCAACCCCAGTAGGATAGGCGGGTGGTATAGAGAAACGCGAAGACCACGCAAACAACGCCCACGAGAATCAATTCCATTCCGCCCCAACAGATTAATGGCAGGCCGATGCCGCAGGCCAACACGGTGGTTAGGGCGATGCCGCGCTTCATGGCGTTGGTGGTAATCCATCCTTGTGCGCACGCCCGTTTGGGACCTAACCGGTCCTCACGGTCGCTGCCTTTGACGAAGTCGTAGTAGTCGTTGATGAAGTTAGCGTCTATCTGCATGACGAAGGCGAACAACAGACAGAGTACGAAGGGAATTGGTTGGAACAGAACACCTGCATCGGTGTATGCCAACGCCGAGCCGACGAGTACGGGTACAGCGGCGGCGGTGAGGGTCTTTGGCCGTGCGGCCAATATCCATGCTTTCAGTGAATTGACTTTAATATCGCTCATGATTATGCTCTTGAAGGTAACGAGATACGGCAGGCGGTAGGAAGAAACGTATATCCTTCCCGGCCTTGAGACTTTTGCGGATAAACGTGGAACTGATGTCCAGTAGGGGGGCGTTGACGAGCTTTACCGAGTCTGGAAGCGTCGACGCGTCTATGGGGTAGCCCGGACGGGGGTAGACCAGCAGCTGGTACTGTGAGAGGATGCGTTCATACTGATACCAGTCGGTGAAGCAGCTCCAATTGTCACTCCCGATGATGGGGAGGAAGCGAACCTCCGGATAGCGTACTTTCAAGGCGTTGAGCGTGCTCACCATGTACGAAGGTCGCGGCAGTTGGAACTCGATGTCCGTCACCTTGAAACGGGGATACCCGTCGATGGCCTCCTTCACCAGGCGCAAGCGCAAATCGTCGTCCCACAGGTCGGCATGCGCTTTCAGCGGATTGTGCGGACTCACCATGAACCACAACTCGTCTATGTCGCCATACTCGCACAGGTAGTTGGCCAAGGCCAGATGCCCGATGTGTATGGGACTGAACGAACCTCCCAGCAGTCCGACCGTCAGAGCCTTTTCTTCCATCGCCAACAAATCCAAAGTTGTGAAATGGAGAGGACGAGCATCACCGACACGATGATGTAATGTCTCATCATGAGGGCCAGCAGACCCACCGCAAGGGCGGCGATGGTGATGAGGATGCTGACAATCACCATCCATTTGGCTGTTTGGTTGACGGGTTTCATGGTGTGTGTTATTTTTGAATGAATGTTTCGATGATATGTCGGGCCTCTGCCTTGGCTTTCTCAAGGTCATCGTTCACGATGACGACATCGAACTTCGGCGCGAAGCTCAGCTCGTAGGCGGCCTTGTCGACACGGCTCTTTATCACCTCCGGGGCATCCGTGCCCCGTCCGATGAGCCGCCGTTCCAACTCCTCAATCGAAGGCGGTTGGATAAAGACGGAAAGTGCCCGGTCGCCGTAATACTTCTTGATGTTGCAGCCTCCCACCACATCCACGTCGAATACCACGTTCTGTCCCGCCTCCAACTGCTTCTCCACTTGCGCTTTCAGCGTACCGTAGAAGCGGTCGGGGTAGACCTCCTCGTATTCCAGGAACTCATTGTTGGCAATGCGTTGGCGGAATTCATCGGGAGTGAGGAAGAAATACTCCACTCCGTCCCGTTCCGTTCCGCGTGGCGCGCGGCTGGTGGCCGATATGGAAAAGGTCAGATGCAACGGTTGCGTGAGCAGATAGTTGATGATGGTCGACTTGCCCGACCCTGACGGTGCTGAGAAGATGATGAGTTTGCCTGCCATGATACCTATCCTTTTTACATTACGTTCAGAACCTGTTCCTTTATCTGCTCCAGCTCGTCTTTCATCTTCACCACGATGTTCTGCATCTCGGCTTGGTTCGACTTGCTGCCCGTGGTGTTTATCTCACGACCCATCTCCTGGGCGATGAACCCGAGCTTCTTGCCCTGTCCGTGTCCGCTGCGCATCGTTTCGCGGAAGTAATTCAGGTGGTTGGCGAGACGTTGTTTCTCTTCGTTGATGTCCAACTTCTCTATGTAGTAAATCAGCTCCTGCTCCAGTCTGTTTTTGTCGTAGTCCACTCCGATGGTCTTTTCCAGCGTCTCCACGATGCGGTCGCGTATCTTGCCCACGCGTTCCGTTTCGTACGGCTCTATTGATTTCAGCAAGGCTTCGATGTTGTCGATTTTCTCGGTGAACTTCTTCTCTAACGCGGCACCTTCCTGCACACGGAATGCCACCAGGTTGTCGATAGACTCTTGCACGGCGGCGGCTGTCACGGCCCATTCCTCATCCGTCAGCTCCTGTACGTCCGGTTTGGCGGTCACGTCGGGCAGGCGGAGCAGCGTGTAGAACCAGTCCGTGGGCAAGGGTATGCCCGTGGAGGCGGAAATCTCCTTTATCTGATTATAGTAGCTTTCCAGGATCGTGGTGTTGATGGAGGTGGCCGTCTCTGCCGTGTCCTTCTCCGTCCAGATGCAGAAATCCACTTTGCCGCGTTCCAGTGCCTTGGTTATCAGGTTGCGGATCTCCATCTCTTTCTCCCTGTAAGCCGGAGCGATGCGCGTGGATATGTCGAGGACTTTGCTATTGAGCGACTTTATTTCAACGTTGATCTTCTTCCCGTTGAACTCGGCTGTCGCTTTGCCGTATCCTGTCATTGATAGTATCATGCTTAAACTATTTTTCTGCAAAAGTAGTGAATTTGTCCCATCCCGTTGCAGTTCGGCCTTGATAAATGAACGTATATTTGCGTGCGGGGACTTAATAAAGCCTAAAAGCCCGGTTTGTGAGCGTTTTCTTTCTGACGAAGGGCAGAGTTTGAAAGATTTTGTGTAAGTTTGCATCCTTGTAGAATAGTGAATGAAGAGTATGCCGTGTATTTTACATATCGAGACATCCACGGATGTCTGCTCTGTGGCCGTGAGCCAAGACGGTCAGTGCATTTTTTCAAAGGAAGACCGTAAGGGACCTTCACACGCTGTGCTTTTGGGTCTCTTCGTGCAGGAAGCCCTTTCGTTTGCCGACTCTCACGCCATCCCTGTGGATGCCGTTGCCGTGAGCTGTGGCCCGGGTTCCTATACCGGACTGCGCATCGGCGTGTCCACGGCGAAGGGGGTCTGCTACGGACGCGACCTGCCTCTGATAGCCGTGCCCACGCTTCGGCTGCTGTGCGTGCCCGTTTTACTGCAACAGGAGTTGCCGGATGACGCACTGCTCTGTCCGATGCTGGACGCTCGTCGCATGGAGGTCTATGCCGCGGTGTATGACCGTGCCCTCAACCCTTTGCGAGACACGGCGGCCGACATTGTGGACGAGCACTCCTACGAAGAGTTTCTTGACCGCCATCCGGTCTACTTCTTCGGCAATGGGGCGGCCAAGTGCAAGAGTCGCCTGACGCACCCCAACGCCCGCTTCATCGACGATGTGGTGCCCTTGGCGCAATGGATGTTCCCCCTGGCGGACAGAGACCTGAACAACCGGAACTTCCAGGATGTGGCCTACTTTGAGCCCTTCTATCTGAAGGAGTTTGTGGCTTCCAAGCCTAAGAAGCTGCTGTGAGCCACGGATGTAGACAAGAAAGAACCTGAACTAAAATAATAAGAGAAAGATAAATGGACAAACATTTGGAGTACAATACCCAACGGGAAAAGTTGCCTCTGCCGGAGTATGGACGTGGCATACAGAACATGGTGGATTATGCCTTGACCATCGAAGACCGTCACGAGCGCCAGCGTTGTGCCAACACCATCATCAACATCATGGGTAACATGTTTCCCCATTTGAGGGACGTGCCCGACTTTAACCATAAGTTGTGGGATCACTTGGCCATCATGGCCGATTATAAGTTGGACATCGATTACCCTTACGAGATATCCAAGCAGAACGGCCTGAACGTGAAACCCGAAGCGATGCCGTATCACAACGGCCCTATCCGTTATCGCCACTACGGACACTTGATAGAGGAACTCATCAACCAGGCGGCGCAGATGCCCGACGGCCCCGAACGCCGTCAGCTGGTGCGCATGATTGCCACCCACATGAAGAAAGATTTCATCGTGTGGAACAAAGACACGGTGGACGACCAAAAGATATTTGACGACATTGAGGAATATTCGCACGGCAAGATACATATCTCCGTCAACGAGCTTCAGCTGATGGACAATCCTACCGCTCCCCAACAACGCAACTTCACGCCGCGTAAGCGTCAGTCCAACAACGGACAGAAACGGAGATACTGATAACCATACTATTAACCCGAAACTCTGCACGCTATGGCATCGTTTGTTATTGAAGGTGGACACAAACTGAAGGGCGACATCCGTCCGCAGGGGGCCAAGAATGAAGCCCTCCAGATTCTCTGTGCCGTGCTGTTGACCGAAGAGGAGGTGACGGTGCGCAACGTGCCGGACATACTGGATGTGAACAACCTGATTCAGTTGCTGCGCGACATGGGGGTGAAAGTCACCAAGAACGGTACCGAATCCTATACGTTCAAAGCCGACAACGTAGACCTTGCCTACATCGAGAGCGCGGAGTTTCTGAAGACCTGCAACAAGTTGCGCGGCTCTGTCATGCTCATCGGTCCGATGTTGTCACGCTTCGGCAAGGCCATGCTGGCAAAGCCGGGAGGTGACAAGATAGGACGCCGTCGGTTGGATACACACTTCTATGGCATTCAGAAATTGGGTGCGGAGCTTCGCTACGATGCCGATAAGGAGGCATTTGTGGTTGAGGGCGATCATTTGCGCGGCACCTATATGCTGTTGGACGAAGCCTCCGTTACCGGCACGGCCAACATCGTGATGGCGGCCGTGTTGGCAGAGGGTGAGACCACCATCTACAACGCCGCATGCGAACCTTACCTGCAACAACTCTGCCACGCGCTCAACCGCATGGGAGCCGACATCAGCGGTATAGCCTCCAATCGTCTTGTAATCCGGGGCGTGAAGACGTTGAAAGGTTGCGAACACACCATTCTGCCCGATATGATCGAGGTGGGCAGCTTCATCGGCATGGCCGCCATGACCGCCAGTGAGCTGACCATAAAGAGTGTGTCGTATGGCAACCTGGGCATCATTCCCGAGAGCTTCCGCCGTTTGGGCATTCGGATGGAGCAACGAGGCGATGACATCTACATCCCCGAGCAGGAACATTACGAGATAGAATCCTTTATGGACGGCTCTATCATGACCATTGCCGACGCTCCTTGGCCGGGACTGACACCCGACTTGCTGAGCGTTCTCTTGGTGGTGGCTACACAAGCCAAGGGCAGTGTGCTCATCCACCAGAAAATGTTCGAGAGCCGTCTCTTCTTCGTGGATAAGCTCATCGACATGGGGGCGCAGATTATCCTGTGCGACCCGCACCGGGCGGTGGTCATCGGCCACGACCGCAAATTCCGTCTGCGCGGCGGCATCATGACATCGCCCGACATCCGTGCCGGCATTGCCCTGCTGATTGCCGCCCTTAGCGCCGAAGGCGTGAGCAAAATAAACAACATCGAACAGATAGACCGCGGCTACCAGGATATTGAGCGTCGACTCAATGCCTTGGGTGCCCGCATCACACGCGTATGATAAAGAGAGAAGAAGTCTACAGGATAGGCAAGCTGACCAAGCCGCATGGCGTGAAGGGGGAGATAGCCTTCTCTTTCACCGATGACGTGTTCGACCGGGTGGAGTGCGATTACTTGGTCTGTTTGGTCGAAGGCATACTGGTACCCTTCTTCATGGAGGAGTATCGCTTCAAGTCCGACTCCACGGCCTTGGTGAAGTTTGAAGACATCGACACGCTGGAACAGGCGCGCCGCCTCACCAACACGGAAGTCTACTTCCCGCTGAAGCTGGCCGAAGAGGTTGCCGACGGCGAACTGTCGTGGAACTATTTCGTCGGTATGCAGGTGACGGACGTAAACAAGGGACTGCTTGGATCCATTGTGGCGGTGGATGACACTACCGTGAACACTCTCTTTGTGGTAGACCACCAAGGTGAGGAACTGCTGATACCCGCCCGTGAGGAATTTATCGTACAGATAGACGGCAAGAAACACCGGATAAGGATGCAACTCCCTGTGGGGCTGCTCGATATAGACCAAGTGGAGGAGATATAAAAGTTGACGCGGCATGGTAAAGAAGAAGAAAGTATCCTACTGGCATAATTTCAAGTTTAAGTATAAACTGACAATTATCAACGAAAGCACTCTGGAGGAGGTGGTAGGCATTCATGTCTCCAAACTCAACGGCTTGTCGGTGTTGCTCTCCGCGCTTCTCTTCCTCATCGTGATTGCCGCGCTTATCGTCAGTTTTACCCCTTTGCGCAATTACCTGCCCGGCTACATGAACAGTGACGTGCGCAAACAGATTGTGGACAACGCCTTGCGGTTGGACTCCATGCAGGAGGTGCTCGATTGCCAGAATCTCTACATCATGAACATTCAGGACATCTTCCGCGGTACGGTACGCATTGATACGGTCCACTCGCTCGACTCCCTCACGGCCCTTCGCTCCGAAGACCTGTTGGAGTCCACGGCACGCGAGAAGGAGTTTCGCAAGGAGTACGAAGAAGCGGAAAAATTCAACCTGACCAACATCAAGGAGGCTCCTGACGCGGAGAACCCTATCTTTTATCGGCCTGCCCGGGGAGTCGTTTCCGTAGCGTTCGCCCCTCGCGACGGACACTATGGCGTGGACATCTCCACCGATTCCAACGAAAGTGTGTTGGCCGTGCTGGACGGGACTGTGGTGATGAGCGACTATGTGGCCGGTATAGGCTATGTGATAGAATTGCAACATAACAGGGATATGATATCGGTGTACAAGCAATGCGGCGCGCTGCTCAAGCAGGTGGGCGACAAGGTGAAGGCCGGCGAAGTGATTGCCTTGGTGGGCAACACGGACGGGCACACGGCCGGGCCGCATCTCCACTTTGAGCTGTGGCGCAAGGGTGAGGCACTGAATCCTGAAAAATATATAGTCTTTTAAATGAAGAAACAGATAGCTATTTTAGGTTCCACGGGCTCCATCGGTACGCAGGCCCTGCAGGTCATTGAGGAACATCCCGACCTGTATGGCGTTTACACACTGACGGCCAACAATCAGGTGGAACTGCTGGCGGAACAGGCACGCAAGTTCATGCCCGATTCGGTAGTCATCGTCAACGAAACGAAATACGAGCAACTGAAAGCGTTGCTGGCCGACCTTCCCATCAAGGTCTATGCGGGCGCGGATGCCCTTTGTCAGATTGTGGAGTCTGCCTCCATCGACATCGTGTTGACAGCCATGGTGGGCTATGCGGGACTGCGTCCCACCATCAATGCCATCAAGGCGCGCAAAACCATTGCCTTGGCGAACAAAGAGACCTTAGTGGTGGCGGGAGACCTCATCAACAGTTTGGCAAGCCGGTACCACGCCCCCATCATACCGGTCGACTCCGAACACTCGGCCGTGTTCCAGTGCCTGGTGGGTGAGGCGGGTAATTCCGTTGAGAAAGTCATCCTGACGGCTTCGGGCGGTCCCTTCCGCACCTTCACCAAGGAGCAGTTGCAGGCTGTGACCAAGGAGCAGGCTCTCCGTCATCCCAACTGGCACATGGGAGCCAAGATAACCATCGACTCCGCCTCCATGATGAACAAAGGCTTTGAGGTGATTGAGGCGAAGTGGCTCTTCGGCGTTCGTCCGGACCAGATAGAGGTGGTGGTTCATCCGCAGTCGGTTATCCACTCCATGGTGCAGTTTGAGGACGGGGCGGTGAAGGCCCAGTTGGGCATGCCCGACATGCGTCTGCCTATACAGTACGCCTTCTCTTATCCCGACCGCGTGCACGCCTCTTTCGAGCGGCTTGATTTTTCCCGATGCGCCTCACTTACCTTTGAGACTCCCGACACATCCCGCTTTCGCAACCTGGCGTTGGCGTACGAAGCGTTGCGGGTAGCCGGCAACATGCCCTGCATCGTGAATGCCGCCAACGAAGTGGTGGTGGATGCCTTCCTTCATGACCGTATCGGATTCCTGCGGATGAGTGATGTCATCGAACGGACGATGCAACGTGTCGCCTACGTCAAGCAACCCGTCTACGAGGATTATGTGGCGACGGATGCCGAGGCGCGCCGGGTAGCCGGGGAGCTCATTGACAAATAAATATAAGGAAATAAATAAAAACAAGATAATAAGAAGACAATGGAAACATTTTTGATTCGTGCCCTTCAACTGATGATGTCACTCTCCTTGCTGGTGGTCATTCACGAAGGAGGACATTTCCTGTTTGCTCGTTTGTTCAAGATTCGTGTGGAGAAGTTCTGCCTTTTCTTTGACCCGTGGTTCACCCTGTTCAAGTTCAAACCGAAGAACAGCGATACGGAATATGGTATCGGTTGGCTTCCCTTGGGAGGTTATGTGAAGATATCCGGCATGATAGACGAGTCGATGGACACCGAACAGATGAAACAACCGGTGAAAGAGTGGGAGTTTCGCGCCAAACCCGCATGGCAGCGTTTGCTGGTGATGATTGGTGGCGTGCTCTTCAACTTCCTGTTGGCCCTGTTCATCTACTCCATGATACTTTTCACTTGGGGCGATTCGTACTATCCTTTGCAGGATATGACTTATGGAATGAAGTTTAACGAACGTGCCCAGGAGATTGGTTTCCGTGACGGCGACATTCTGTTGCGTGCCGATGACAAGAACCTGGACCGTTTTGGCGTGGATATGTTGCGCAGCATCGTGGATGCCAAAACCGTTACCGTGAAGCGCGATGGAGCGGAAACGCAGGTGGCTATCCCCGAAGACTTGAGCCTCCTGACGGTAGGCAACGAGAAACCCGTGTTCGTGGACTTCCTTTATCCGGCCGTTATCGACAGCGTGTTGCCGAGTTATCCCGGTGCACAGGCCGGTCTGCAGAAGGGCGACAGCCTGCTGGCCCTCAATGACAGCACCATCCATTCGTGGAACGAATTCAAGCAAATACTCTCCGACCTGAAGTTCAAGGCTGATGCCGTCCCCGAGAAGGCCGACCAGTGGAAAAACATCACCTTGCAGGTGGCGCGTGAGGGACGTGTGGATACACTCGCCATGGCGCTCGACTCCACTTTTGTCGTAGGCATCGTCCCCCCAGCCTTGTCGCAACTCTACAAGGCTAAAAAGATTGAGTACGGTTTCTTCGCCTCTTTCCCGGCGGGCGTGTCCCATGGGGTCAATATCCTGAAGGGCTATGTCAACGACATGAAATATGTCTTCACTAAAGAGGGAGCTACCAGTTTGGGCGGGTTCGCCACCATCGGCAGCATTTTCCCCACGGAGTGGAATTGGCCTCGCTTCTGGGAGATGACCGCGTTCCTGTCCATCATACTCGCCTTCATGAACATTCTGCCTATCCCCGCTTTGGATGGTGGTCATGTGCTGTTCCTCCTCTATGAGGTAATCACCCGCCGCAAGCCGAGTGACAAGTTTATGGAACGGGCACAGGTGGTCGGTATGGTGCTTTTACTTATCCTTTTGGTCTGGGCGAACTTTAACGACATTCTGCGGTTCGTCTTCTAACGGACCGCATCGAATGATGTGGGTCAGTCCGTAAACCCGGTGGAGGATTACGCTTGTCAGTTTTCCGGTCGTATGGCTGAATTTCTTGTCAATTTCATCGTGTAAGCTGACCCCAAAAAACGCAAGTACTTACGATGACCAACGTAAGTACTTACGTTGGCGCATGCAAGTACTTGCGTTGGCGGTTGAGGCTATATTGCCACCGGGCTTTCGGACTGAACAGAAAATATTCGGGCGGCTCTCTCGAAAGAGGGAACCGCCCGAACTATTAAATCTTGTCGGCCCTTGCAGGCCGCAAGTTTTTTGATTTCAATCAGAAAGGATGCTAATGGATAACATCCGGTCTCGTTTAATGTTTCGTGTTAGTCTCGACTACTGCAATTACACTTAAAACCGTGAAAACAGCTACGATAGCTAACAGAATTGATACTTGTGCTGTCATAATTCTAAATCTTTTTACCTTTTAAAACTAATACTATTTAAACTAATCTCATCAATCACTTTCGTGATTCGTTTTACACGCTGCAAATGTAGGGCACTTCTGACACCTGACAAACAAAATACATGTTGAATAACATAAAACGGCCGTTTTCTTGACATAGGTCAATTCTTGCCTGTCGAATGTAATCGCTTTGTCACACGCTGTCCCGAGGAATGACAAACTGGCACTGATAAACTGTCATGTCATGCGAAAACCGTTAAAATTAGCTTCCACTGATGTTCGTGTGACGGAAATGTCGTATATTCGTCTCCAATTTCGCCGAGAGGCCGTAAACGTATGAAACATATTAGAACCTTTACTCTCTTTGTCTGTTTGCTATGGGGCGCATCGTCCATTTGGTCACAGAACGATTTGGTGTTCAGACACCTGGATGTAAGCCAGGGATTCCCCGAAAATACCATTTTGGGACTCTTCAATATGCCCGACGGGCGTTTGGGGCTGCGTACGACCGCTTCCATCTCCTTCTATGACGGAGGCGAAAGCCAAAACTACGAGTACACTCCACAGTCTGTCTACAACTGGGACTACACGAGTGTGTCCGAGGAAATGGTGGACAGCGAGGGACGGATATGGATGAAGGCTATAGGTACACTCACCGTCTTCGACTCCCATCGGCTGAGATACATCAACAATATCGACTCCCTGCTTCGTACCATGCAGGTGGAAGAACCCTTGGCGGACCTCTATATGGACCGTCGGAAAAACTTTTGGTTCGTCACGAAGAATCAGGACGTACTCTATTATAATAAGGAGAAAGATAAACTGACAACCGTTTGTGAAGCCGGTGAACAGGTGCGCAAAAACGGGTCTGTCAGTGCCGTCGCCGCTACCGACCGCATCTGCCGCATCATCTACCGCAATGGCGTGATACGCTGTTGGGACATCCAACAGGAGAAGTTCGTGCAACGTGAAGACTTCCTGGTGCCCGTTATGGAACATCGCTACTCTGATGCCGTCCTTGTCCGCCCACAGCGCGACGGTAGCGTCTGGCTGGCGACCAATCAGTATGTGGGTCACTTCGATCCGTCGGACTGCATATGGCGACAGGTACCGGGGCTGCAATTCGTCCCCATGGACATCTGTTGCTCGTTGGACGTGGACACGCTTGGTAACGCCTGGGTGGGTACAACGCGCGGGGGAATTTTCATTATCAACGGAAAGAACCTGTCGAGCAGGCATCTCCCCAGTATCCCTTTGCTGGATGGCACTACCATTGACAACGATGTGATAGACATTGCCGTACAGCCCAACGGACAAGGCGTTTGGCTGGGACTCTACAATCAGGGTGTCTGCTATTACCACAGGAGCTTGGAAAAGTTCACCCGGGTGAACAGTACCTCCTTGATGCGCATCCCTAACAACAAAGCGTGGACCGACAACAACATCCGTAGCCTGTTGTCGATGCCCGACGGTAAGATACTGGTGGGAACTCAACGGGGACTTTATAGCTATGATCCCCGCACGCAACGTGTTACGAATGTTTATCCCGAACTGAACGGCAAACTTTGTCGCCGCTTGTTCCGCGACAGCAAGGGACGCATCTGGGTTGGCACTTTCCGCAGCGGGCTCTATGGCATCGAAGGGGGTAAGGTGACTCATTACAGTCAACCTCCGCAGCGGCGCGTGCAAGGATTTGGCTACGATAACATACGTAACATCTTTGAGGACAGTAACGGAAACCTGTGGATAAGTATCTCTGGCGGCCTTTGCCGCTTCTCACCCGAAAGCGGTACGTTTGACTTGCTGAATGTACGTCACCCGGAACTCAACCGCTTTAAAAGGTCACTGGTGGTAGTGGAACAGCCGGAAACGGGCTACTTGATAGCGGGCGGCATTAACGGTCTCTACTGCTATGACCCCCGTACCGACCGGGCGTGGATACCCGCTGACGAGGCGGAGAAAGACCCCTGCTACGAACATTCCAACGACAACTATACCTGCATCCTGCGCGACTCGCGCGGACTGATGTGGTTCTGCACCTACAATGGACTCAACATCGTTGACCAGGCAAGTCACCGGCTCTATAAGCTCAACGAACGTCAAGGGATGCTCAACCATGTGGCGAAGATGGCCATCGAAGACGACAACGGTGACATGTGGGTATCTACCAGTAACGGACTTTGCAAGATAGAGGTTTCCAAATCCGCCGGGGGTGACTATCAGTTCGACATTGTCACCTTCAACAGCGAGGATGGACTTCAACAAGGTGAATATTTCGATGGCTGCGCCTGTAAGGACAACGACGGCGTACTCTATTTCGGCGGAGTGAACGGGTTCGACAAGTTTCAACCCGACAACATTATCTATAATGGCTATGCCGCAAAACCGATACTGACGGGCTTCAGCCTGTTCAACAACGAAGTGGAGGTGGGGAAGCCCTACAACGGGAAGGTGATACTGAAAGAAGCCATCGGCTTTACTGAAAGGGTGAACCTGGACTACAAAGAGAACTTCTTCACCATAAACTTCTCGGCCCTCAACTTCGTGAACCCTTCCAAAACCTATTATGCCTACAAACTGGAAGGTTTCGACAACGATTGGATAGAACAGGTGTCCACCCATGGTATCGGGTCGGCCACCTACAACAACCTCGACCCGGGTACATATCGCTTCAGGGTGCGGTCGGCCAACAACGACAAGGTGTGGTGCGCGCAAGAGGCTACACTCACAATCGTCATCAACCCGCCGTTTTGGGACACCGTGTATGCCCGTGTCTTTTACGTGCTGCTCGCTATCGCCTTGCTTTCTGCCTCCATCTACTATCTCCTGCGGAAGAGCGAGGCCAAGATACGACGCGAGAAAGAACGTGAAGCGGCACGCCAACGTGAAGAGTTGGAGCAGATGAAGTTCCGCTTCTTCACCAACATCAGCCATGAATTCCGCACGCCGTTGAGTCTCATCATAACCCCTTTGGAGGCCATCATACGCAAACTTACCGATGAGAACCTCAAGGCGCAGCTGACATCCGTCTACAAGAACGCCCAACAGATGTTGGAATTGGTGAACCAATTGCTTGATTTCCGTAAGCTGGAGATGACGGGCGAAAAACTGAATCTGCGCGCAGGCTATGTGACGGACTTTATCCCCTCGCTCTTCACGCCGTTCCAATCCCTGGCCGAAGAGAAGCATATCCACTATGTCTTCGAGTGCTGCGATGAACCCATATACATGTATTTTGACGCGGAAAAGCTGAAGAAGATAGTCAACAACCTTCTTTCCAATGCCTTCAAGTTTACTCCCAACGGAGGTGACGTGGGTCTGCGCACCGCCAAAGTGACCGAGGAGGGACGTACCTATCTGTTGATTGAAGTCTCCGACTCGGGTATCGGCATCTCCGAGGAGGACCAGAAGCATATCTTTGAACGCTTCTATCAAGTCCGTTCCGACAAGTCCGAGTTGGGGAGCGGCATCGGTTTGCACCTGATACATGAATATGTCAAACTTTATGATGGCAAACTGCATATACAGAGCCATCTGGGCGGAGGCTCCGTCTTTACGGTCTATATTCCTACGGACCTGACTGCGGAAGAACCTGCCGAGGCTGCGCAGAAGGATGTTGCGCCCGATGCCGAAAGCGAAGAGAAACAACCGGAAGAGACACGGAAAGCGAATCGCCACACTGTATTGGTGGTAGAGGATAACCGGGACTTCCGCAACTTCCTTGTCGCGCAACTGGCCGAAGAGTACAATGTGTACGATGCGGCTGATGGTGAGGAAGCCTTGCGAAAGGCCACGGAAGTGGGAGCCGAACTGATTGTGAGTGACGTGATGATGCCTAAGATGGATGGATTTGAACTCTGTAAACACATCAAGGAAAATATCGAAACCTCCCATATACCGGTCATCCTGTTGTCGGCCCGTGGCTCGGAGGACGTGAAGATTAGCGGTTATGAGGCGGGAGCCGATTCTTACATCGTCAAGCCCTTCAGCATTGACCTCTTGCTGACCCGTATGCGAAAACTCATCGAACAGCAGAAGACACGCAGGGAGTCGTTCAACAAAAACCTGGAAGTGGAACCGAGCTCCATTACCATCACCTCTTTGGACGAACAACTCATCAAACGTGCCTTGAGCTGTGTGGAAAAGAACATGGACAACTGCGACTACACCGTTGAACAACTCAGTTCCGAGGTGGGGATGACCCGTATGAGCCTCTATCGGAAGTTGCAGAGCATAGTGGGGCAAACGCCCACCGAGTTTATCCGCTCCATCCGACTGAAACGTGCCGCCCAACTGCTGCAAGGCAGCCAAATGACCATCCTGCAGATTTCCGATATGGTAGGTTACAACAGTTCGCGGGCTTTCTCCAAAAACTTCAAGGAGATGTTCGGCATGCTTCCCTCGCAATATGCCGAGCAGTACAATGCCTCACGGACAAAGAACGGGGCGAACGGGAAGGATGATGGCGAAGTCACGGTGGATAATTAATCTCTTCCGGAAGTGATGCACTCCGTTTTTAAGTACTTGTTACAATGGAAAACCTTGTTTGTTACATGGAAGCGTTGACGGGTGGGGAGAAGGATATACCTTTGTAACGTCAGAAATTATTAAGAAACGCAATCTCTAAATCTAATATGGTGGAAAGGGAATTCAAAACATCGAAAGATATAATCGCGGAATCGTACCAAAAGTACCGTGGTGGATTGCTGTGCTACATATATTATAGGATAGGTGACTATGAAGTAGCGCAGGATTTGACGCAGGACGTGTTTGTTCGTTTGCTCACATACGAAATGAAACTCGATGCCAACACCATGAAATCATTCCTCTTTACTATAGCCAGTAACCTGGTCATCGATTATCTGAGACATACCTATATGAAAAGGGAGAAACTCTCGTATATCTACGATGAGACGGACCCGTGTGCCAGTGTGGGTGCGGACAGCGCGGTCAACGTGCATGAAGCCTTGACGGTGTACCAACATGGCAAGGAGTCCCTCACTCCCCGTACGCGGAAGGTCTACGAGATGAGTTTTGAGCAGAACCTTTCGATAACCGAGATTAGCGAGCGGTTGGAAATTACATACAACACGGTGGAATGCCATCTGTTTATGGCACGCAAACAAGTGCGCGCCTATGTGCGCAAGGCTCTTGCCGTGTAATTGACTATACATACAATTCAATTGACAAGACAGATGAAAGACGAATTCAATGTGAATTTAGCCGATTCTCAGGCTACCGCAGTGACCCCTATCGAGGCTGAGAAGTTCGACATCGAAGAGTATGCGGCATACGCCCGGGCGTTGGACGAAACGTGCAAAAAGTTTTGGGAGTCAAATTCGGGTGTGCTGGTTTATCGCCGCATGCGCGTCAAGGAGGTCTTTGCCGAGGATTGCCGTGATATGAAGAAATCGCTCGAATGGCAGTTGGGAGCCTTGCGGCAGAGTATGAAGTTCAAGGCGGACATCCCGAATTTCCTGGAGCCCTGGTACGGATTGGGTACGGTGGCTTCGGCCTACGGATTCGGGTATATATGGGAGAAGGAATTGGCTCCTGCCGTAGACGGCAAGTTCGCCTCCACGTCCGAACTTCTGGCTGCACCCTACAAACCTGTCGCTGAAACGGAGATAGGAAAACATACGCTGGAGATGGTGAACTACTTCCTTGAGAAAACAAAAGGACGGCTTCCCATGTCGTACTGCGATGTGCAGTCTCCTCTTAACACGTTGAGTAACATCATTGATTCCAACCAGTTCTATATGGATTTTTACCTGGATGCCGATGCTATGCTGAAGGCGATGGACCGCACGGCGGATTTGCTGATAGACTTCACGCGTGAGCAACAGAAGCTGATAGGCGACGCGTTGGTAAAGCCCGGTCATGGTTTCGCTTCCAGCCGAAATTTCAGTGGGTTGGGCATGAGCGATGATACGGTGACGATGCTTTCCCCCGACTTGTATATGGAGATGGCCGTGCCGGCCATGAAGAAGGCCGGCGACGCTTTTGGCGGGACAGTGTTCCACTCTTGTGGCACCTGGAGTGACAAGAAGGCTGATATAGTATCCATTCCAAACATACGCATGGCGGACGGAGCTTTCTCCAAGGCGACGGACCCGGGGGCTAATGAAACGGACGGCTATGCGGACACCTTCGCCAGCACAGGCGTGGTGCTGAACGCCCGTATCGTAGGCGCACCGGACTTGGTGGAGGAAAAAGTGAAGTCCCTGTGGAAACCGGGAATGAAATTGATTGTCGTTACCTATTGCGATACGCCCGCCGAGCAGGAGGCAGTGTACAATCGGATACACGAGATATGTCAATAGAAATTAAAAAGGAGGGGATGGATTGCGCAAAAATGCAAATCGTTGTATCTTTGCGGAGTTATGATGAAAAGGATTATTCATAATAAAAGTTTATATATAGGGTTGTCTTATGGTTGTAGGGCGTTCGACTCTGGGAAGAGGCGAACGTCCGCTTTATTTGTTTGGGTGAGCCCTGCAATGACGCTCGTTCGGCGCGTTTGTATATTGTCTTTGTTCTGTAGCCTCGCTTCGCTGCTCTGCGCTCAGAGCTATGATGAACTCGTGAAGAAAGCTTTCGATTTGGCTCAGAAGGACAGCCTGGTCCAGGCCGAACAGGCTTGTAAGGATGCCCTGAGTAAAGCTCCTTCGCATGCCTACAACGCCATTCTCTTTTCGCGGCTCGGTGCCATCCAGCAACGGCTGGGTCACACGCAGGACGCGTTGCAGTCCTATACCTATTCATTGAATCTGGCCCCGCGCTCGGTGGAGACATTGCTTTGCCGGGCTGCCCTCCACTTGGAACTGGGCAACTATGAACGTGCCAAACGCGACTACAGCGAAGTGGTGGATTTGGACCGGACGAATCAAGAGGCGCGGCTCTTCCGGGCGTATGCCTCCATGAAGCTGCGCGACTACCAGACCGCGCGGCTCGATTACGACAACCTGCTCTCCTCCGTGCCAAACGACTACAATGCGTTGCTGGGTCTCGCCCTGCTCAATCAGAAAGAGAGGCGTTACCGCGAAGCCATGGCCAACTATGAGACCTTGATTGCCGCTTATCCGACGGATGCTTCGCTCTATATGGCCCGTGCCGAATTGGAGCAGGAAATCGGTAAGGATGACGTGGCGTTGCTCGATATGGATGAGGCCATCAAGCTGAAACCCGACGAGGCGGACTATTATGTCGCCCGTGCCACTCTCTCCATCCGGCTGGGCAAGACCAAGTCCGCCCGTTCCGACTTGGACAGGGCAGTTGAACTTGGCGTTCAACGGGCCACGTTGCGCCATCTGTACAAGGCATGCAAGTAACGACTGGTCGGCCGTGAGGATAATCGCACAAGAATTTTGGAGTACACCAAGCAAGTATTATGGATTTTGTTTTAACTTTGCAGAGACATAACGACCTTGTGTCTCTTTTTTTGTATAACAATTAAACTCAGACGGCATGACGACCGGTAAATATGTACAAATGGCAGTAGTGGCAGCGATGCTCGCCTCGTGCGGAACGCATAAAACAGAAAACATGGCGAACGATACATTTGAGTATACCGTGGAGCAGTTTGCGGACTTGCAAATCCTTCGGTATAAAGTGAAGAACTTCGATAGCTTGTCCCTCAAGCAGAAAGAGTTGGTGTATTACCTCTCGCAGGCTGCGCTCGAAGGACGCGACATCCTCTTCGACCAAAACGGAAAATATAACCTGACTATCCGCAAGATGCTGGAGACCGTCTATACCGACTATACGGGCGACCGGGCGGATACCAACTTCGTGAACATGGAAACCTATCTCAAACGGGTATGGTTCTCCAACGGTATACACCATCACTACGCTTGCGACAAATTCATTCCCGGCTTTACGCCCGAGTTCTTCAAGAAGGCCTTGCAGAGCGTGGATGCCGCCAAGTTGCCTTTGGCGGATGGACAGACGCTCGACCAGCTGTGCGAGGAGGTGTTCCCCGTGATGTTCGACCCCACGGTGATGCCCAAGCGTGTCAACCAGGCCGACGGCAAAGACTTGGTGCTGACTTCCGCCTCCAACTATTACGAGGGCGTGACGCAAGCCGAAGCCGAGGCTTTCTATAACGCCATGAAGAATCCGCAGGATACCATGCCGGTGATGTTCGGTATGAACAGCCGACTGGTGAAAGAGAACGGAAAGGTTTATGAGAAGGTATGGAAAGTGGGCGGACTCTATGGCAAGGCCATCGAGAAGATTGTATTCTGGCTCAATAAGGCGGCTGGTGTAGCGGAGAATGAGGAGCAGAAAGCGGTTATCGACAAACTCGTGCAATTCTATACCGATGGAAACCTGAAGACATTCGACGAATACTGCATCCTTTGGCTGAAGGAAAACTCGCTGGTGGATTTCGTCAACGGCTTCACGGAAAGCTATGGCGACCCGCTTGGCATGAAGGCAAGCTGGGAGTCCATTGTCAACTTCAAGGATATGGAAGCTACGCGACGGACCGAAACCATCAGCAAGAACGCGCAGTGGTTTGAAAACCATTCGCCCGTGGATGCCCGCTTTAAGAAAGAAAAAGTGGTGGGCGTCTCCGCCAAGGTGATTACGGCGGCTATGTTGGGCGGCGACCTCTATCCGTCCACTGCCATAGGCATCAACCTGCCGAACTCCAACTGGATACGCCGCGTCTATGGCTCCAAGTCGGTGACGATAGGCAACCTGACCGATGCCTACAACAAGGCGGCCCATGGCAATGGCTTTGCGGACGAATTCGTGTACAGTGCGGTGGAGAAGGAGTTGCTTGACAAATATGCCGACCTGACCGGGGACTTGCACACTGACTTGCACGAATGTCTTGGTCACGGGTCTGGACAACTGTTGCCGGGCGTGGACCAGGATGCCCTGAAAGCCTATGGCTCAACCATTGAGGAGGCACGCGCCGACCTTTTCGGTCTCTATTACCTGCCTGACGCCAAACTGGTGGAACTGGGTCTGACCCCTACGGTCGACGCTTTCAAGGCCGAGTACTATAGCTACATGATGAATGGACTGATGACACAGCTTGTGCGCATCGAACCGGGCAACAACGTTGAGGAGGCGCACATGCGCAACCGCCAATTGATAGCGCGCTGGGCTTACGAACACGGCAAGACCGACAACGTGGTGGAACTGGTGAAGAAAGAAGGTAAAACCTATGTGAAGGTCAACGACTATGACAAGTTGCGCAATCTCTTCGGACAACTGCTTGGCGAGATACAGCGCATTAAGTCGGAAGGCGATTTCGCGGCAGCCCGCCAGTTGGTAGAGGACTATGCCGTGAAGGTGGACCCGGAACTTCATAAGGAGATACTGGAACGTTATGCCAAACTCCATTTGGCTCCTTACAAGGGATTCGTCAATCCCGTCTATGAAGCTGTCACCGACAAGGATGGCAACATCACTGACGTGAAGGTTTCCTACACCGAAGGCTACGCCGAGCAGATGCTGCGCTACAGCCGCGATTTCGCTAACTTGCCCTATCGCAACGAATAGCCGGGTAGCTGTATGGAACTGCAAGACCAGTTGCGGGACATCAAGTCCCGCTTCCGCACGGCGATGAACGGTGTGGCCTCGAAAAGCATGCGCGACAAGGGACTCGACTACAAGGTGAACTTTGGCATCGAGTTGCCGCGCTTGCGTGAGATCGCCTCCTGTTATGAGAAAGACCATCGCCTGGCGCAAGCCTTGTGGAAAGAGCCTGTGCGGGAATCGAAGATATTGGCCGGTATGCTTCAACCCGTGGATAGCTTCATCCCTGAGTTGGCCGACATCTGGATAGAGGAAATCCCTTATCCCGAAATCGCGGAGCTTACCTGCATGAACCTTTTCCAATACTTGTCCTACGCTTCGGAGAAGGTGTTCCAATGGATTGCGGACGATCGTCCTTACTTTCAGGCGTGCGGCTATTTGGTGCTGGCACGTCTCTTTGCCAAAGGTTGGCAGCTGAACGAGCGTTCCGAGGAAGAATATCTCGACCAGGTGTTGTCCGCTATCCAGTCGGCCGACGCTTTCCCGCGGCGGACGGCTTTCACGTCGTTGCTCCACTATGTGCGGTTGGGCAAGCGGCAAGGAGAACGTGCGCTGAAAAATCTTGCGGTGCTGAATACACCCTCCAAGCCCGAGTGGCAGAGCCTTTACGAAGAGGTAAGAGAGGAAGCGGGAATGTGGTAATAAGACAAAAAAGGGATGTTTCTTTTCTGTTTTTGCGAAAATAACTAACTTTGTTCGCCTAACTTTGTAGCGCAGATGAACGTAGATAAAGCAAAAGATACTGTGAAGCAGATATTTACGGAGTATTTACGGGCCAATAAACATCGTAAGACTCCGGAACGTTATGCCATATTGGATGCTATCTATTCCATTGACGGGCATTTCGATATAGAAGGACTCTACGACCAGATGATGAACGAAGAGAAGTTCAGGGTCAGCAGAGCCACCCTCTATAACACAATCGTTTTGCTTTTGGATGCCAAGCTTGTTATCAAACACTCGTTTGGCAACTCATCGCAGTATGAGAAATCATACAACATAGAGACGCATCATCATCTGATATGCACGACCTGCGGTAAGGTAACGGAGTTTCACAGCGAAGAATTGCAGGACACCATCGCGAACATCAAGATGCGCAGGTTCCAGATGTCGCACTACTCCTTATATATATATGGTATCTGCTCCAAGTGCGCGGCGCAGAAGAAAAGACAAGGGAAAACAAATAAATGACATACGATATGAATAAAAAAGTAGATGTCTTGCTGGGCCTCCAATGGGGGGACGAAGGCAAGGGGAAGGTTGTGGATGTGCTCACTCCCCACTACGACGTGGTGGCTCGCTTTCAGGGTGGTCCCAACGCCGGACATACATTGGAGTTCGAGGGACAGAAGTATGTGCTTCGATCCATTCCTTCGGGAATATTCCAAGGTGACAAAGTAAACATCATCGGCAACGGAGTGGTGCTCGACCCCGCTTTGTTCAAGGCGGAGGCTGAAGCCCTGGAGGCTTCGGGCCATAACTTGAAAGAACGCTTGCATATCTCCAAGAAAGCCCATCTGATATTGCCTACCCACCGTATCCTCGATGCCGCCTACGAAGCGGCGAAAGGAGCCGCCAAAGTAGGTACCACGGGAAAGGGTATCGGCCCGACCTATACCGACAAGATAAGCCGTAACGGCGTGCGTGTGGGCGACATCCTCCATGGTTTTGAGGAGAAATACGCCGCCGCAAAGGCTCGCCACGAGAAGATACTGAAGAGCCTCGACTATCAGTATGACATCACCGAACTGGAGAAAACCTGGATGGAAGGTGTGGAGTACCTGAAGCAATTCCACTTGGTGGACAGTGAACACGAGGTCAACAACCTGCTGAAAGAGGGCAAGAGCGTGCTGTGCGAAGGTGCACAGGGAACGATGCTGGACGTGGACTTCGGCTCCTATCCGTTCGTTACCTCCTCCAACACCATCTGTGCGGGAGCTTGCACGGGCTTGGGCATCGGTCCCAACAAGATTGGCGAGGTGTACGGCATCATGAAAGCCTATTGCACCCGTGTGGGTAGCGGGCCGTTCCCCACGGAACTCTTCGACGAAACCGGCAAGACCATCCGTGACCTCGGTCATGAGTATGGTGCCGTGACAGGCCGTGAGCGCCGGTGCGGATGGATAGACCTTGTGGCTCTGAAATACGCTATCATGGTGAATGGCGTGACCCAACTGATTATGATGAAGAGCGATGTGCTCGATGGCTTTGACACCATCAAGGCATGCGTAGCCTATAAGGTGAATGGCGAGGAGATTGATTATTTCCCCTACGACATCACCGAAAACGTGGAACCCATCTATACCGAACTGCCCGGATGGAAGACAGACATGACCAAGATGAGCAGCGAGGACGAGTTCCCCGAGGAATTCAACGCGTACATCTCGTTTCTTGAGTCCGAGCTGGAGACACCTATCAAGATTGTCTCTGTCGGTCCGGACCGCGAGCAGACCATTGTACGCTACACCGAAAACTGAAACGACACGACCATTTTAGAGGGGAGAGGGTAGCGTGAGCACTCTCTCCTTTCGCTATTCTATGGCATGTACAACGCATCTTTTTCACAAAAGATGTTATACTGTGATGGAGGTGTCTCTTTTTTTTGTCTATATTTGGCATATCATTTGTTTTTCAATCAGTAAGAACATTAAAAAGAACGATTATGACTACTTATTGGGTATTGTTTATAGGAATCGCACTCATCAGCTATTGGGTGCAGGCGAATTTACAACGGAAATTCAAGAAATACTCCAAGATGCCCATGCCTAACGGCATGACGGGTCGTGAGATTGCGGAAAAGATGCTGCACGACAATGGCATCTATGATGTCAGAGTGACAAGCACGCCGGGTATGCTGACCGACCACTACAATCCCGTCAACAAGACGGTGAACTTGAGCCAGGGCGTATACGAAAGTTGCAGTATCGCAGCCGCCGCCGTGGCGGCTCATGAGTGTGGACACGCCGTTCAGCACAAATGCGCTTACGCTCCCTTGCGGTTGCGTTCGGCATTAGTTCCGGTGGTTCAGTTCTCCTCCTCCATCATGTCGTGGGTGTTGCTGGCCGGCATCCTGCTGGTAAACTCGTTCCCTCAACTCCTGTTGTTCGGCATCTGTCTGTTTGCCATGACGACGCTGTTCAGCTTCGTCACTCTCCCGGTGGAGATTGATGCCAGCCACAGAGCCTTGGTTTGGTTGAGCAACGCAGGCGTGACCAACTCCTATAACCATAGTCAGGCAAGGGATGCCTTGAAATCCGCCGCCTACACCTATGTAGTGGCAGCCCTCAGCTCATTGGCTACGCTGGTCTACTACATCTCTATTTACATGGGACGTCGCGACTGATGGGAACATCAGCGCGTATGTACGGAACACCTGACTGCTGATATGAGGAAAAACCTGCTGATTCTTGCTGCTCTGCTTGGCATACTATCATCGGCGTTCGCCCAAGAGAACCGGACCGCGGACACGTTGGCCATCAACCGCTTGGTGACGCGCTCCACGCTCTACGGTATCGGGTATGCCAACTTGTTCGATACCTACCTTTCGCCCGTTGAATACACGGGCGTGGAGGTACGCCTCCTTCACGAACGGATGCGCATGACCAAGTTGATGGATGGTAACGTATCAAAGCAAAGTCTGTTGCAGGTCAATCTCGGCTACACCGAGAACCGCTCGGAGACGGGCAACGAACTCTTTGGCATGGTGAACTGGGGTTGCGGACTGCACTATCATTTCCGTGTCAGCGAACAGTTGACCATACTTGCCGGTGGGTTGGGGGAGATGAACCTGGGATTCATCTACAACACGCGCAACTCGAACAACCCCGCCCAGGCAAAGGCGTACCTCAATCTGACGGCGTCGGGCATGGCCGTATACAAGTTCCGCCTATGGAACCGGCCGCTCGCCGTTCGTTACCAGCTGAACGTGCCGTTCGTTGGAGTGATGTTCTCGCCACAATATCAACAATCGTACTACGAAATCTTCACGCTCGGCAACACCGGCGGAACGGTGAAGTTTACTTCGTTCCATAACCAACCCTCGTTCCGTCAGTTGTTGACATTGGACATACCCATGCGCTCCGTTACCTGTCGCATCGGATATGTGGGCGACATTCAACAGTCCCGCGTCAACGGCATCAAGTGTCATACCTATTCGCACAACTTCATGGTGGGACTTGTCAAACGGTTCTATTTGATTAAGCCAAACGATCGGTTGAACAGTAAATATCCCTTTTGACCGGCACGGCGCTATCCCCGAACGATAATGAACAAACGACATACACAAACTGTTAGAATGACCTGCCGGGCAGGCTTGTTGGTCGGCTTGATGATACTCCTGTCGTTCCAGACCTCATGCATCCGTGAAGACGCTTACGACAATGATCCCGTGGGGAACTTCGAAGCCTTGTGGAGCATCATCGATGAACAATATTGTTTCCTTGACTACAAGGCCGAAGAGTATGGGCTCGACTGGGATGAGGTACACGACCGCTACAGCAAACGAATCTCGCAGGACATGACCACAAAAGGCCTGTTCGAGGTGTTGGGCGATATGCTTGCCGAACTCCGTGACGGTCATGTGAACCTCTATGCCACCTTTGATGTGGCACGCTATTGGTCGTGGCGCGAGGATTATCCTGCCAACTTCAGCGATAGCCTGCAACGGAAGTATTTGGGAAAGGACTACAAGATAGCTTCCAGTCTCAAATATAAAGTGCTGGACGACAATGTGGGTTATGTCTATTGCGGTGGCTTCGACAATGCCTTTGGCAATGGCAACCTGAGCGAGATGTTGCAGGAACTGGCCGTCTGCAACGGCATCATCATTGATGTGCGCAACAACACCGGCGGACAGTTGACCTTGGCCGATAGACTGGCGGCACGCTTCACCAACGAGAAGGTGCTGGTGGGTTACATCTCCCACAAGACAGGCAAGGGGCATAGCGACTTCTCCACACCCAAGCCCGTCTACCTGGAACCGTCCGAGGGTGTGCGGTGGCAAAAGAAAGTGGTGGTGCTCACTAACCGCAGCTCTTACAGCGCGACCAACTATTTTGTGAACAGCATGAACCAGTTGCCCAACGTCACCATTGTGGGTGACCGCACGGGCGGAGGTTCCGGACTTCCTTTCTCGTCCGAACTGCCCAACGGCTGGTCTGTCCGCTTCTCGGCAAGTCCGATGTACGATCCGCAGATGAACCATCTGGAGTTCGGCATCGAGCCGGATATACATGTAGACATCTCATCGGAGGATTACAACAAGGGCATTGACACCATTGTGGAGCGTGCCAGGCAACTTATCAATACCGGTGAGTGAAAGTCCGTGCCGGTTGGTGGAGTTATGTTGAAACCGAAAGGCCAGGATTGCGGAAGAAAGATACAAATCATCAAAACAATAGGAACATGAAAAAGATACTGTTATTGACATTCGTTTTGGTGTCGTCGCTCCAGCTGATGGCACAGGGGTATTATACGGAGTATTGTGGCGATGCCGCACTGAAGGCTGAGGCCGAAAAATGGTATGCTGCCGGTTCGTGGCGCAATGGATTCACTAAGGCTGGGGCGGACGAGACGGTCAATCTTGTCCTCTTCTATCAGCAATACCAAAAGAACCCCGAGGAGTGGAACGCCTTGTTTGCCTGGCTGGCGAAGACCGATTTGTTGGCTATCCCCAAAGGAAAGCACGCCATAGAGGGAACACAATTAGTGGCTTCGGTGGAGGATAGCGAGAATCAACCGTTGGAAAAGCGCGGCAGTGAGAGCCACGCCCGCAAGATAGACTTTCAGTATGTGGTGAAGGGTACGGAAGGTTTCGGCATCCTGGATCATTTGACAAGTCGTCCCAACTGCGACTATGATAGTAAGAAGGACGTGATACATTACGATTACGACAAGAGCCGCACAAAGTTTATTGAGAGCGTACCGGGCTGTTTCAACATCTTCTTTCCCCAAGATTGGCATATCGCCAAGGTCGCTACCAAGCAAGCAGACCAAACTATCCGTGTAATCGTGGTGAAAGTCTCCTATAAGGACTAAAAGGGCGTCCTTTCTAACGACCCTTGTTATATGTCGGGTCGTATTTGTATCACTCTGAAACTATTTTATCGCAGAATGTAATATATTTAAGGAAATGTTTGGAGGTAATTAAAAGGATTTGTAGATTTGCATGTCAACGGGAATTATGGGAGTATAAGCAAGATTGCTATCCATCCCTTTCTTATAGTGTATTAACCGAATCTTCCTAAAAAAGGAGGATTCATAAATCTTCAAATGTATGAAAAAGATTGCTTCTTTTATGGCTTTGTGCATCATCTGTACAGGTCTGAGTGTTGTGAACGCATCGAATGTGATGCAGGGTGTTTCTTCGAATGATTCAACGACAGAAACCTCCCAGATAAAGCAAACAGCGCACCTTGCGATTACAGGCTTTTCTTTTGGAAATGACCAGGCTGCCATGAATGTTGTTGTGGGGATATTGACGGAGTATGAAGGTTATGAGAATTTGTCGATGTCCGTGGCATGGGAGAAAGGCGCAGGTGTGGTGGTGGTTATAATTAGGGGGCCTAAGGATTATGTTCTTGGTGCCTTGGATTTCCTCTCATCGAATAAACCTGGATATTTGACAATAGATGTTCATATGACATTTGCTTAAATGATAAAGCGATGAGAAGAATCCCATTCCTATATATGTTCCCGGTGCTATGGTGTTGTGTTGTAATGGTAAACGCTCAGAATTCAGGGAGGATAATAAAAATTACTGAACCTTATAGCGTATTTCAGGTTGGACAAGTATTTACTGTAGGTGAAGATTCTGTAGAAACCTATTTGCCCAGTGCTACAATCCAACTGTTTTCTTTGCCGGATACTACGTTTGTGTGTGGTGCTGTTTCTGACTCCAATGGTGGGTACCAATTGATTTGGCAAGGAAATAGTTCTAAACTGTTACTTCGGGCATCGTATATAGGAATGGAAACGTTTGAAAAAACGATAAAGGCTTCCAAAACGTTAAGCTTCTCCGGTATTGATAAACTCGTTCTAAAACCCAAGTCCCTTACCATGGAAGAGGTGCAGGTGGTTGCCGAGTTGAAGAAGATGTTCATGTCAGGTGATACCTTGGTATACAACACTGACGCTTTTAAGGTGTCGGAAGAGGCGGTGTTGTTGGACTTGGTGCGTAAACTCCCAGGGGTCTATTTTGAGAATGGACGGTTGATGTATCAAGGAAAACCGATACAGGAAGTCCGGCTCAACGGAGAGCAGTTCTTTGCCACTGACATGAATATCGCCTTGCAGAATATGCCGGTGTCGGAACTAGAACAGGTGAAAATCTATGATGACCGGCCTGAAAGGGACAAGGCTTTGGGGGTGGACACGGGTGACCGAAGAACCGTGATGGATATGAAGACCAAACGGGATGTCAAGAATATCAAGTTCGCTAACGCGAAGGCCGGTGTCACCATTCCCAAATATCGTTATCAATTGGGTGGTGACATTGCGGGCTATAGCAAGCACTTAAGCGAATACTCCGTGCAAGGCAATATGGATAACCTGCCTGAAGGCCTCTCTACCAATGTCAATAAATCCGCAAAGGCTTACGGAAAGCGTAAAATCAACGACATGGAGGTGGCTGGTGACATTGGTTACAAGTACAACAAACAGAAGGACGAGTCCGCTACCCGTTCGGAGAGTTTTATGGATGCCTACAATGACTACTCTGATGGAGAGAGCCTGTCGACAACGGTGAAGAAGGATGTGGAAGGAAATTTCTCGATAAAGGGGAGGCTCAATAAACGGACGAGGATTTTCTTCAATGGACTGGTCAAACGCAGTCGCGAGCGCAACAGCTCCAAAAGCAATACTACGGCCTATCGGTCAGGTCTCGACGAATCGCTCTGGGATTTGGCAGAGATAGGTGATTCTTATCGACTGAATGACCAGAAACATAATACGCTCTCCACATCTGACTCGAAGAGAACCCGCCTGCGGCTAAACCTTTCGCATGAACTTGATGTCCTGCATTCCAAATTGGAATTGTCAGTAGCTGGCAACCGCATACAGACTGACAAGACGCAGTTTAACCGTTCGGAGATACACTATTACCAGCTTGGCGATTCGGTCTACCGGGGCAACGAGTATGTGCTGACCCCTACAAAGAACAGCAGTTTCTCTTCCAAACTCGGTTGGAACTTTCCGGTCGGAAAGAAGGTAAGCCTTGGCTTGAATTACGAATGGGAGTGGGATCGTTATGAAAACGAACGTAACCTGTTCGATATCGGGAACTTGGGTATGGATTCCTATGCCTTGCCGCAGAACTACCTTGATACGAGAGTGGATAGTCTTAGCTCCGCTTCGACGGATCAAAAAGGGCAACATTCCTTCGGGCTCACAGCCTTTTATTACGGGTCGAAGGTGCATGTCTCCTTGAGTGCGAAGGTCTATGCTCTTCACCGAAATCTCACCTCCAACCGAGGCAGTTATGCAGTGGACACAACAACCAATAACATCGGCTTCCACACGCTGCTGATGATGAACTATAAGACGAAGCGTAACGGACAGATACAGTTCAACTATACCGGCATCTCGCGCATGCCCTCCTCGTCCGACTTGTTGCCGGAGGTCAACAATGACAATCCACTCTATATCCGCATCGGCAATCCGTCGCTGAAACAATCTTACTCACAACAATTCAGCGTGGACTATCGAGGTGCCGTATGGAACGCCACCGCCAGTTTCCTCAACGAGTTGAACAGTATCACCCGCAAGGAGATCTATAATGAACAGACAGGCGGACGCATTGTGACTCCGGAAAACATCAATGGCAACTGGAATGTTAATCTCAATGGTTCGTTCCGCAAGTACTGGGGAGACTTCAACCTGTCGGTCAGTGGACGATATAGTCACTACAACCGGGTGGGATACCTGAGTTACGCTTCGACCCTGTCCGATGTCGGTGAGAAACGTACGACAAGGTCCGACAATGTAACCGGTGACCTGACGTTGGGCTACCAATGGGACTGGGCTGACTTGAGACTGACACAGAGGGCTACTTATAGTCACAATAAGGATGCCTATCGCAGTCAGGAGACCAATACGAAGGACTACAGTACCATCCTGGAGGGAGGCTACCGCTTTCGCTGCGGTCTGAGTCTCTTGTCGGACGTTGCGTTGACTTTGCGCAAAGGCTATGCGATGGAAGAGGCGAACCACTCCCAACTGATATGGAATGCGTCCATTAAGTACGCTTTCCTGAAAGGCAGACGAGCCAGCCTGGAGTTCAAGTACTTCGATATCTTGAAGCGTCAGAAGAATATTTCCCAAACCATCTCTTCGTTCGGGTACAACGAAACAAAGTATAACCGCCTCTACAGTTATGGGTTGTTGACGTTCGTCTATAAGTTCAATGTGATGAATTAGATAGCTGCAATAGACGTGTCGAGCCGTCATCCCCTTATGGCGCATTGTACAGATGGGTGAAAACAAAATCCCCTCCACTGGAATCAACGGATTCCGATGGAGGGGATTCACTTACGGTTCAGTATTGTTTATTCTTTCTTGTCCTTCAGCTGTTCGAAGATGAGTTTCTCCAGTTCGTCGGCCAACTCGGGGTTGTCGGCCAGACACTGCTTGGCGGCGTCGCGCCCCTGCCCAATCTTCGTGTCGTTGTAGCTGTACCACGAACCGCTCTTCTTGATGATGCCCAGTTCGGTACCCAAGTCCACAATCTCACCGGTGCGTGAGATGCCCTCGCCAAACATGATGTCAAACTCGGCGCGGCGGAAGGGAGGAGCCACTTTGTTCTTCACCACCTTTACCTTGGTCTGCTTGCCGATAACCTCTTCACCGTCTTTCAACTGTTGTGACCCACGGATGTCTATACGCACCGAAGCGTAGAACTTCAAGGCGTTACCACCTGTCGTAGTCTCCGGATTACCGAACATCACGCCAATCTTCTCGCGCAACTGGTTGATGAAGATACACGTCGTGTTGGTCTTGTTGATGGTAGAGGTCAGCTTACGCAACGCTTGTGACATCAGTCGTGCCTGTAGGCCTACCTTGTTCTCGCCCATGTCACCGTCAATCTCGGCTTTGGGGGTCAGGGCGGCCACGGAGTCGATGACGATGATGTCGATGGCGGACGAGCGTATCAACTGCTCGGCAATCTCCAACGCCTGCTCTCCGTTGTCCGGCTGTGATATCCACAGATTGTCCACGTCTACACCCAACTTGGCGGCATAGAAGCGGTCGAACGCATGCTCCGCGTCGATGAAGGCGGCGATGCCGCCAGCCTTCTGCGCCTCTGCGATGGCATGGATGGCCAGTGTGGTCTTACCGGAAGACTCCGGTCCGTAGATTTCGATGATTCGTCCGCGCGGGTAACCGCCTACGCCCAGTGCGGCGTTCAGTCCGATGGAACCTGTCGGAATCACCTCCACCTCTTGGATTTTGTCGTCGCCCAACTTCATGATGGAGCCTTTTCCGAAGTTCTTCTCTATCTTGTCCATCGCTGTCTGCAGGGCTTTCAGCTTGTCGCTCACATTGCTCTGTGCAGCTTCGTCGTTTTCTTTCTTTGCCATAACGGTCATTTATTTTCTGTTGATTAATATTCGTTCTTCTTCTTGCCGAGTGAGGCATTACAACTCCAAATCCTTGTCGAACACCTCGTGCCAGGGCAGTCCCTGCTTGTTGAGCTGCTCCATGAACGGATCCGGGTCAAACTCTTCCACGTTGTACACGCCCGGTTTCTTCCAGATGCCTTTGAGGAACATCATGGCCCCAATCATGGCGGGCACGCCAGTGGTGTAGCTGACTCCCTGCATGCCGGTCTCCTTGTAAGCGGCTTGGTGGCTGCAGTTGTTATAGACATAATAGGTATGTTCCTTTCCGTCTTTCTTTCCACGGATGCGACACCCGATGGATGTTTCGCCTTCGTAGTTCTCGCCCAGGTCTTGCGGGTTGGGCAATACGGCTTTCAGGAACTGCAGCGGCACAATCTTCACGCCTTTGTAGTCCACTTCGTCGATGCGTGCCATGCCGATGTTCTGTATTACGCGCAAGTGTGTCAGATACTCCTGTCCGAACGTCATCCAGAAGCGTGCCCGTTTGATGGTCGGGTAGTTCTTCACCAGCGACTCCAACTCTTCGTGGTAGAGCAGGTATGAGTCGCGCGGGCCGATGTTGGGGTAGGTGAGGTCTTTGTGAATCTCCATCGGCTTGGTGGTAATCCATTCGCCGTTCTCGTAGTAGCGTCCGTTCTGTGTAATCTCGCGGATATTGATTTCCGGATTGAAGTTGGTGGCGAAAGCCTTATGGTGATTCCCCGCGTTGCAGTCCACGATGTCGAGGTATTCAATCTCGTCAAAGTGGTGCTTGGCGGCGTATGCCGTGTACACACCGCTCACGCCCGGGTCGAATCCGCAACCGAGGATAGCCGTCAGTCCGGCCTCTTCGAAGCGTTTCTTGTAGGCCCATTGCCAGCTGTACTCAAAGTGAGCCACGTCCTTCGGCTCGTAGTTTGCCGTGTCGAGGTAGTTCACACCGGTCTTCAGGCAAGCCTCCATGATGGTAAGGTCTTGATAGGGGAGTGCCACGTTGATGACGATTTCCGGTTTGAAGTCATTGAAGAGAGCGACCAGGTCGTCCACGTTGTCGGCATCCACCTGTGCCGTGCGTATGGCTGGATTGCCGATGGCCTTCACTACAGCGTCGCATTTGGATTTGGTTCTGCTCGCTATCATGATGTCCGTGAATACATCCGGATTCTGTGCTACTTTGTGCGCAACAACGGTGCCTACGCCTCCTGCACCAATAATTAAAACTTTACCCATTTCTTGTAAATGAACTTTTAGTATGTTTGATGATTAATTAATCGCTACCGGCACACCACGTACTTTTATGCTTTAGTGCCTTGTATGCCGTTTCAACCAACAAATATACAACTATTTTCAAGACCAACGCTCATCGGAACGATTTTTTAGACAAACTGTAGCCGTGCGCCATGGAAGTGGGAGCTTGTCATCGGACAAGAGAGTCCCTCTCGTTCCTGTTTATCGGGGAAATATCTTGTGGTATTCCGCTTCAATGGAGTCCAGTAGGGGGCGTCCAACGTCGTGCACCAATCGAATCTGACTGAAATCAATGTCCATGCCATTGAAATAGTGGAAGACTAGCAGGTCGTTAATCGGTGTAACTCCCGTGAAAATAAAATCCAGTTCTCCCATGCGGTCAGCCAATTCCATACAGTCAGGTTCTTCGGCACTGATGCTTATGCGTAATAGTTTAATGCCTTTTATGCGGGCATTGGCTACTTCTCTGTGAATAGTGTTCCAGTCAGCCACTTTCGGATGCAAGAATATGAGAGAACGACATACGGCACTATCCACTTCTACGATAAACTCAGATTCTTCTTCCGGCCCATGACTTCCCTCCGAATCCTTTAGCATAAAAGGCTGTTGCAAATCTGTATAGATAGAAACAATCAGTTGCTCATATTTCTTCGGAACATACAGCTCCCTGTAATGAGAACGAATAATCTTATGAAATTCTACCAAACAGAAGAAGTCAGGAGAATCTCTATGAACAGAACGTAGCTGCACATGCAAATTGTAAAAACGGAATCCCGTTACACGGTGATTGTTTCGCAATGCTCCTAATTGGGAGATAATATGCATGCTTACACATAATGCGTAAATTCCATCATAGTTGTCGTTCAAGGGTAAGTCATCTGATGCACGCATTATTTTCATCGGACTTATTTCCCCTCTAAAACTTGGACGAGCAAACATGTGGCAATGCTCGATGTAGCGTGGATTGTAGGAACATTGATGATAGGCAAAATATTCGACTACGGTATGGTCCTCTCTTACGATTACATAGGGGAAGTAGCAACCTGTGCCAATCAGCGACAAATAATCATTTATATCGGTGATGCGGTTGTATTCATACATAGTGTAACCGAATGTTTCAACTAACCCACGAACGACTTGAATCGCTTCCTTGAGTGAATCCAATCGTTTGAGGGTGTAATTGCCATCTAATTGTATCTCTTCCTTTACGGAAAACAGTTGGTCTGATAATTCCGTGGCCATAGGAAGTACGGGAGGAACCTTGCTCGCAGGTTGACGGAAGTATTGTCTAATGCGAATCACATAATATTTTTGTTGGGAAGTGTGGGATATGGATAATTCATCAATCATTTCCTTTATAAAGTGAATCCCAAATCCGTTATATACGACTCCCGGCCGATTTAATGACGTAGGATGCCGGAAATCCTTGTCAAAGAAATCCGCTACGGCAATGTCCGGTATCTCATCCGCCAAAATGGGGATGCCGCACTCATGGATAACTATGTCTATCCCATCCTGGTCGAAAGAAGCCCCAATCTTGATACGTTTCATTTCCTCGTCTTGAATAATCAGAAAGGAGAAAATGAAATTGAATAAGTCCTCTAACGCAAACCTTAGTCGTAAAGCCTGTGAGGCTTCCATGCCTTTGCCAATAGCCAATTGTTGAAAATAGGCGGATGTAGAGGCTATGGCGTTTTTGTCATCCTCTATTTCTACGTAAATAGTTCCTTTTTGTGTACTAATAGAATCCATTTGGAGCTTAATTGTTTCCTTTACAAAAATACTGTCTCATTGTGTGCTGCTTCTGCAATCCTAAGAATATAGATTAGAACACATAGCCTATCTGAAATAAGACCTGTCGTCCTAATTGCTGAATCGGCACGATGCTGGAACCTCCGAGTTCATAACGTTTGTTGAAAAGATTCTTCACGTCTCCGCTCAATGATAATTTCTTCCACTGATAATGGAGACCCATATTCGTCAAGACACTGCCCGGCAATTCCTTGTCAATCACGGTTTCAACACCTAATGGCCTCACCGAAAGCCTGGTTTTTTGTTTGCTCATGCATGATAGATGAGTGTGAATGGAAAGGTTTCCTGTCCGCAGGTTATCCAACAGCTTGTAAGACAGTACCACATTGCCTGTCATTTTAGGAACATTCCGTACATAGCTGCCTTCCGTTGCAAAGTTATTGCCGGAAACTACTTGTTGGAAAGTCGTATTCAGGTTCATCAACCATCGACGGGATTGGTATTTGCATACTATTTCGATCCCTGCCATTTTCATGGAAGCTGCATTGGCGTAATGCTGCCCCAACACCTCAGACCTTGTTAAAACGATGGTGTTGTAAGCTCCGTTATAAAACAGGTTGCCCTCGAAATTGAAGTTGGGGAGCAGGTGATTAATCTGTGTCGTAAATTGAATGGAATTCAGATACTCAGGTTGTAAATCAGAACCGCCCTGATAAGTCCTCAACAATGTGTTGCGCATGAAGTAAGGTGCATCAACGAATGCCCGTGAAAAGGAGAGCTTAAAATTAAGTCTGTTCTTTAAATAGACAAGGGAGACACGGGGCGAGAAAGCCGTAACACTATGTTTGTTTTCCCGAGCTTTGTAATCAAAACGCAAACCCGCGTTCAGTAATAAGTTTGGCGTGAAATAGTGCTTGGTTTGCAGGAAGGCATTCGCTACTTGCTCGTGCCCTTTTTTGACGAGATTCGGTACGGTCTCTTTCTCATTGTCTATGTAAGAATGAGCTACTACCTTATTGTTCTCGCCGCCTAAGAAATAAGAATCGTGCAAGCAAAAGTATTCATATTCAACGCCGCCAATCAAGGTTCCGCTTTGATTGGCGCCTATGCGATAATTCGTCTCAATCTTGAATGTGGCTCCCAATGAATAGTCTTCCCAATGCAGATACTGAAACACATTTTCGGTAGGACTGTAGCGACCCGAGTTATCGGAAAGCACTACAAAGAAAATGTTCTTGGGGACATTCCCAATGGGGTCATAATTCGTGGCTTCATTTTGGTTGAAGAAGGTCTGCGCTGATAAATGAATATCATTCAGCGATTTCTGAAATGTAAGTTGCGCATTGGTCGATGTCACCGAATGCCCCGCTCCCTCTCCGTCATAATCATTGTAATTGTTATATCCATAAGGACTGCAAAAGATTGTAGCGCCCAATGGCAAGACCTTTTTTGTATGGCTGCGGCTAAACAATAAGTTCCAATCACTAAAGTTAAGTGTACAACCAAAGTCATAAGAAGGTTTCCTGTTGTAGCCTCCTATGACCATATCACCGTCTTGGGGTAATAGCGCATATTGTTCCGATGCGGGGACAAAGACGCTTTGTCCGTCCGACTTATAGACGCTGGCCCAAGCCAACACTTCCAAGTCCAGATAACGCTTCCCGTAAAGGAAATCGGCTTTCTGTTGGCCATTGTTGCCTATCCCGGCCTTGAGGCTGACTCCATCAATGTCTCTTCCGTCTTTGGTGATGAGGTTGACTACCGCAGTCAAGGCAATGCTACCGTACAACGAAGAGGCCGGACCGCGTAACACTTCAATCCGTTTCACTTTCTCCAAACTCATGGAATAGTCGGGGGCGGCGGTATTCGTGGAATGACTGTTTAGCCTCCTTCCATTCAGCATTATGAGGATTTTCTGTTGTCCCGAAGCATATATGCCTCTCATGGAGACGTTGTCTTCACCCTGGCTTTCCACGGGTGTTATTCCGGGAACGTAAGCCATCAGAGCCTCTTTTAAGGATGTCGCTCCAATTGCAGCCAGCATTTCTTCTGTAATCAAGGTTATGGGCACAGGTGATTCTTCCACCGTTTCCGCTTGTTGTGAAGCGGTAGTGATGGTGGCATCGCCTTTCTTGAGCCGTTCCACCATATCGGCAAAGCGGAGCGGGTCGTGAATGCTCACGCTGTGATAGGGGGCTATTTTCAGCAACGTGGATACATTCTTCTCTGCCTCTGCCGGGTTGTCTTGTCCCAGATGGCATAAGGCAATCAAACGGTAGACACTGGCTTTCAACGTCCCGGTAAACAGATTCATGTTGCTGTTTAACAGCAATATGGAGTTCTCGAAGTGACCAATGTTGTATTCCTCTTCGGCTTGCAGGTACACTTGTCGGGGATCTTTGGCCTCTTCTTGTGCTCCTATGACCGATGAAAAGAAGATGAAAAGCAGAAGTAGTTTTATTCTCATTGCTTGGCCGGTATTATGAGTGAAAAACTGGTGAACTTGTTTTCTTCGGAATCAAACAGGATGCGTCCGTGGTGTTTGTGCTCGATGATATCACGGGTGATGGACATGCCCAGCCCGGTGCCTTGTCCGGAGGGTTTGGTGGTGAAGAAAGTCTCAAACAGACGCTTTTTCACCTCTTCCGTCATCCCTTTCCCGTTATCGGTTATCTGGATACAGAGCTCTCCGTCTGCCAGTTTGACTGATACGGAAATGGTGGGTTTGTACGAGGGGTCTCCCTGTTGCGCCTTTTCCCATACAGCATAACAGGCATTGTTCATGATGTTCAGCACAGCGCGGCTAATATCTTGCGGTATAACCGTCAACAACGGAATTCCTTCTTGATAATCTTCCTGAATGCTGATGTTGAAGTTCTTGAAGTTGGCGCGCATGGCATGGTAGGACAGCCATACATACTCTTTGGTCAGCTTGCAGAGATCGGTCGGGATGAACTCGTCTTCCTTGCCGCGGGAGTACAGCAGGATGTTGCGGATGATGCTGATGGCCCGTTCTCCATGACTATCTATCTTTGACAGATTCTCCTTGAGGTCGTTCACTATGGATTCTACCTCCTCACGGCTCTCCTCGGACAGCTTTTCCCCGTTCTCCTCCAGCGTCTCCGTCAGGTCAGAGAGTAAGGTCGCGGACATCTTGCTGAAGTTGATGACAAAATTCAGAGGGTTTTGTATTTCGTGTACGATACCTGCTACGAGTAATCCCAGAGAAGCCAGTTTTTCCTGTTGTTTCAGTTGTTCCTGTAAGTGAGCTATCCGCTCCTGCAATTCTTTTACTTCATCCATAGTCGTATGTTTTTTACATTTGAACAGATTATTCGGTTGTTGTACTGTCTGATTCGTCTTGCCCGATGGGCAGGGTGATGACAAATTCCGTGTATTCGTTCTTACGGGACTCCACGGTGATGGTCCCCTTATGGTTCGAGACGATTTCCCGGCTCAGATAGAGCCCCACACCCGCCGCTTCGCCGGTGGTCTTGGTGGTGAAGAACGGGTCGAATATCTTGTCTATAATGGTATCTTCTATTCCTATACCATTGTCGCGGATACAAATCCGGATTTGTCGTTCTTCACCGGTCTCGATGCTGAGGCTAATCATCGGCTCGTAGTTTGGCTGCTGCAAGGCTTTCTTCTTCACTGCATAAACGCTGTTACTCAGCAGACTCATGATGGTCTTGCTCATCAGTTCGGCATCGGCTTCCATCGTGATGGACTCCTGTGCTTCGTATATCTTCGTGCGGATGTGGTACTTCTTGATGTCCTCGGCATAGTAGGAGTTCAGCATCTCAAAGTTCTTACGGCCTATTGCCGCCATGTCTATGGGACGCGGATTGCCACTGCGGTTCTTCAGCATTTCCTCCATCGCTTTCAGTATACGGGTGGTGTTCATGCCATGCTCTTCTATCTTCACAAGATTGGAACGTATCATGTCCAGCACATCCATCGTGTCCTCGTAGTTATCGGGATCCATGGTGGCCTTCTCGTCCTCCAGATTATCGCTGATGTCCTTTATCAATCCCTGTGTCAGGTGAGAGAAGTTATTGATATAGTTCATGGGGTTGAGGATGCGGTCTATCAGTCCTTTGGTCAGTGAGCCCACAGTGGCCATCTTTTCCTGACGGATTAGCTCATTCTGTGCATTGCCCAGGTCGGTCAAGGCTTTTTCCAAGCTCTCGGACTTCCTTTCCACCTCTTCTTTCTGCTCTTTCAACTCCGATGTACGCTGTTCAACAATCCTTTCCAGGCGCAACTTCTCTTTCAACACCCTTTGCATGCGCCAATGAACGATTCCGGCAACCAACAGGATAAACAGCAACAGATAGCAGACGACGCTGTACCACCTTAGGTAGAAAGGCAGGCTTATCAGGAAATCAAAGGAGGCCACGTCTGTTATTCGCCCAAATTGGTCACGGGACCTGACTTCAAAGGTGTAGTTGCCAAACCACAAATTGACAAAGTCGGCCCGACAGGCAGTGGACCACGCGGACCACTCATTATATCCTTTCAGTCGGTAGCTGTATTCCACCGAGCCGATAACCGATATTCTGTCATTGGAAAACGTGAAGGATATGTTCCGGGAATCGCTGCCCATGTGCACTCTTTTAGTCGGACATACCGGACTTAGGTTTCCCCGCGAGTTAAAACCTCCCCATAGCACGGAGTCGTTGTCAATCACGACCGAACGGATATATACATTTATCTTTTGGTTGTATTTGACATCATCCGTCATGGAGGAAGTCCAATGAATCAATCCGAACTCTCCACCTATCCAGACATCTTGGTCCGATACGTTCATGGCGCGGATGACCCTCTCCTTCAACGGATGTAGCCAGAAATCCATATCTTTGTCCCCACGGCTTTCCGTGCGTATGTTCTTACCCTCTGTGTCGGTCAGCCATAACCGCCCCCGGTCATCGGAATAGGTGAACTGAGGGTATTCGTCCGTCCAGCTTTTCTCTGATTCCACAAACTTCCTGTGCCGGTTGTCCCACAGCCATACTCCTGTTTCACTCAGCAGATAAAGACCGCCCTCCACCTCAACTAAAGAGAAGTGGCTGTTTTCCTGATTCCCTTGATTCATGGTTACCGGAAGAAACTTCTCCTTTCCTGCATCCTTCCGGTAAATCTGTCCGAAGATGTTCTCCACCCAAAGGTTTCCCGACTTGTCTTCTATGAATTTTCTCGTCTTTTCTATGGGTGCAATGCGGTTTCTCGACCCTGAAACCGTGTTCAGATAAACGCCATCGAGCTCTCCTGTATAACAACTCTTTGCATCCAAAGGAAAGACTGCGAGGGTATGTGCGTCTGTCAGTCGCTGCACCTTGCCGGAGTGGAGTCGGAACAGGCCGTCACCGGTGGCGACCAACAAGCTGCCGTCCGGTGTGTTGTCTATTTGCCAACAGGCTTGCGCGATGGCCGGAATCTGCTTAAATCGTCCTCCCTCCTTCAAAAAGAGGCCTTGCAGTGTCCCCACGTATTGTTTATCATCCTGATTGAAGATGGAGAGCACTTCCCCCCTTAATCCCTCGGATGCGGTGAACCGGGTATAAACGGAGGGTATCTTGGCGCAGAACACACCTTGGTCAGTCGCGCCCCACACGCCGCCCTTCCCGTCAACCGCTATGCTGTTCACATTGTTGCTGCACAGACCGTTCTCTTCCGACAAGGCATACAGACTATCACCTTTTTTGTCTCTGACAATCAGCCCCATGCCGGAAGTGGCAACCACCTGATAACCATTGTTCAGCTTTATGCTTTGATTGATTTTATATCCGTCAAGGTAGCCTTCTTCCTCTTTCTCTGCCGACTGGTGATTGCGCTCATCCAGTTTCCGCAAGCGGTTGTCAACCACCTGATAAGTTTTCCCGTTAAAGGTCCGCATTTCAACTAATCCGCCTGACTCGCGTATGGAGACTATCTCGCCCATAAAATCGGAACGGTCTTCGGTTGACAGCAAGTCCAGTGTCAGTTCACCCTTGGAAGAGGCGGTGAGATAACCGAAAACATTGTATCCACCGACCCAAATCCTTTCGGAAGAGTCTTTGTACAGCTTGGTTATCCGGGAGACGTTCGGTGTATGGATAATTCTCCATTCCGCCAAATCGTAATACAGGAGTCCTTCAAAATTCGCCACATAAACTCTGCTGCAACTGTCACATATCACATCAAAGTTCCGGTTATGGGCATGATAAGATTCAGAGGTGTAATTGACAAAGAATGGGGTTTCGCTTTGTGTGAAGCCCGTCAGCCGGCAAGCGATTGCTAAGAAGAGAAATAACATCCGTTTCATGTCCGCTCTGTTTATTTTTTAAAAGACTCGTAAGGAATATTCTCACCGATGTAGTAGTTCCATTCGTCTTCGGTGAAGTCGCGTTTCAAACCGTTTCTGATTTGCTGTGCCATGATGTCCGGAGAGATGACGATGCGTGAGAGGGTCGCGTTTTCATCGCCTGTCCATACAGTTCCTTCTTCCAGAAAGGCAAAGCAGTGAATCCACGCGGCGGCTGTTCTGACCGTTATCTCCTTTTTCCCTTGGAAATCCCACAGGTTCAGTATGCGGTCATAACCGGAAGACAACAGATGGTCTCCATTGAACTCCAATTGAGTAATGCTCGAATGGTGTTTGATGAGCCTTTGCAACACGTCTCCTTCCGCACTGAGCAGATAGATGGTGCCGGACTCGCAGCCTATAGCGGCCATATTCAGTTGGGGCGACCAGGTGTATGCCGTCACTTTCTCCTTTGTCAGAAGAGGGTCGGAAATGACTTTTCCGTCGGAAGTGACTCGGGAAGCAAAGCCTCCTTGACCTAAGAGGATGCACTCTCTGCCTCTAAGTCCCGCGGCCGAAACCGGTTGCGCCAACGGGATAGTCCGGTGGGGTCTCATCTCTTTTTGGGAGAAGAAGCAAAGAGACCGCTCCGCAACCAGCAACAGGTAGTCAGAGTCAAAAGGAAAGACCCTCATGAATCTTTTCCCTTCCAAAGGAACGGTCCGGAGTGTCCCGTTGTCCGACAGGATAACAAGGGGACCGTTATAGGACAAGGCGTAAAGCGTATGTCCGCTGTCGATGAAAGCGTCTCTGAAATCATAATCAGCGTTGCTGAAAAGCAACCGGTCGTCCAGCCTGTTTCCCGCACGTTGCCAGCGGACTATCTCGCCGTATTTGCTGACCGTGATAAAGGTTTCTTTGGTGTCCGTGTAAGGAACGATACGGCTAATTCCTCCCTTGTATCCGCTCCAGGTGGTGGCACTGGCACTGCACACGGTGAGAGCCTGAAAAATAGCGGGCTGATAGATGTCCCCTTGGTAACGTGTCGTGTATAGCCATGCGGAATAAGCCATCAAAGCCGCCAGGTCGAGATTCCCGGCCTGATGCTGTGTGGTGGCCAACGAACCGAGTGAACGTCCCAGCGCGATGTAGCTCAAGGTGTCGGCTACCCGTTTGGAATATTCGGCCTGCTGTTGTTTTACTTCGGCCAGGGTACGTTGCTCTTCAGCCAGATTGAAAGCGGAAACGGCTTGTCTCTCGGCTTCCTGCGCCTTTATCCGTTCGGCCTCCGCCCGGTTCCTCATATCATTGGCTATCCGGGTCTGCATGACGGCTTCTTCGCGTTGTTTGTCCGAGATTTCCTTTTGTTGGTAAGCGATGTCTTCCATCTGTTCGCTGATGTGTCTTACCACGGAGGAGCGTTTCTCTTTGTCTCTCAGGTCGGTGAGTTGGGATTGTAGTTTCGCCCTGTCCTCAGACAAAAGACTGTACGAGAAGTATAGACTGGTGGTCAGCGCAAGAAGCGTGAGGCAGACGACCCCCCAGACGATATGTTTTTTTAGTTCCGCTCGGTTCATTCGTTCCTTTTTTGTTTACTCTTAGATATATTTTGCTGTATGGCTTGGAAAGCCGTTTCTCCCTTCATTCATCCGTTCCACAGCCGGATGGCCGTTGCGGCTGTCTGCCAATCGGCCGGAAACGAAGCGACTCCATAGTTCCTCATTCGGTGATGAATGTAAGGTAGTCCTGTAGTCCGGTCATCTCGAAGATGCTACGGACATCCGCTGAACAGTTCACAAACACAATGGTCGGGTTCTCGCCCAGTTCCTGCTTGGCAAAGATGATGGTCCGAATGCCGGTGCTGGCTATGTAATCTGTCCGGGTGGCATCGAACACGACCTTCTCTATGTTCTCGCCTTTGTAGGTCTCCAGTTCCTCCGTCAAAGCCGGAGCGTTGCTTGTGGTCAACTGTTCGCCCAGCTTTACGGTGATGGTCGTCCCTTCCTTCCTTACTGTAAAATCCTTTTCCATGACATTACATGCTCGTATGCCGTCTTACTGCAATCGTTTCAGTACCAGCATAGTGATATCATCCGACTGCTCCGCTTCTCCGACGAATTCCTTCATGTCCTCCTTGATGGACTCGATAATCTCCTGACTCCCTGCACCGGGAACGCTCCTCAGGGTCTTTTCCAAACCGGATTCTGAGAATTCTTCCTCCTGAACGTTGAAGGCCTCTGTCACCCCGTCCGTATAGAGTATCAGGGCATCTCCGGGTTCCAGCCGCATGGTGGTGTTGGTGTAGGTGAAGTCATCGATTGCCCCCACGATGAAGTTCTTTGAGAATGGCAACGGCTCCACCGTGTTGTCGTGACGTAACAGGTAGGGCGGATTATGTCCGGCATTGGTATAGTCTATTTCACCGGTCTTGCAATTGTAGATGCCATAGAACACGGTGACAAACATGGAGTCCAGACTTTCATTGCACAGCAGTTTATTGGCGTAGGAGATACATTCATTGGAAGGCACGCCCCGGAGTCCTGTCGCCCTTATCAATGTCCGGCTCACGGCCATGAACAGTGAAGCGGGAACTCCCTTGCCGGATACGTCGGCGATAACAAACCCGATGCGCTCCTCGTCTATCTTGAAGAAGTCATAGAAGTCTCCTCCGACATCTTTGGCGGGACACATGGACGCGAAGATATCCACTTGTTCCTGTATTTCGGGAAAAGGCGGAAACTTACAGGGCAGGATAGCCTGCTGTATTTCCCCCGCAACGGCCAGGTCGTTCTTGATAGACTCCAGCTGGTTGTGCTCTTTCTGCGACGCCTTTACGAAATCTATCTGTTCAATGGCTTTCTCGATGGTTCGTGACAGGTCGTCCAGGTCGATAGGTTTGGTGGCGAAGTCAAACGCCCCGTTGTTCATGGCGGTGCGTATGTTGTCCATGTCTCCGTAGGCCGAGACCATAATACATTTCAAGGCCGGGTCGCGCATCTCGTTGATGCGGGCCAGAAGGGTCAGTCCATCCATTTCGGGCATGTTGATATCACTCAGGATGATGTCGTAATCCTTGTTTTTCAGAAGCATCTGCAGGGCTTCCAGCCCGTTGTGCGCAAAGGAAAACTCATATTCCCCTTTGCGTATTTTCTTTCTGAAGTATTGGGTGAGCAATACCTCCAAATCGAGTTCGTCGTCTACGCTCAATATTTTTACTGCCATAGTGTAATATTTACGGTCTTATCTGTGTCTGTTTATCGCTCTTAGATATTTAATCCGACAAAATTAGGTATTCGTTCTTACATTTCAAATAAAAAGCAGGGTTATTTTTCCCCATCGTTAGAGGTCATTGGGGAGATGGATGCCTGTGGTTTGTCGGGCGCATCCGTCCGGCTGCGCAACTGCCTCTGTCGCCTCCTTCTCCCAGTACTCCTTTTTGTCCCGGGCAATCAGGACTGGCGTACCGACTAACCGGTACTGGCGTACCGACCGAAGGGTACGGGGCACGTAATTATCTGACTTTGCCCGGTCATTCAGCCATCGGTTGCCATGCGGGCTGTTAATCTGCGTTAAGCCTTGCGGTGGATAAGGAAAGAAAATCTATCTTTACCGCACGAAACCGAAGTAGGGCGCATTGCGCACGCTTGTTGAACTTGGATTGGGTATGAGGAAAATCCTGAAATGGACGGGAATCGGATTGTTGTCCCCCGTTCTCCTTTTTGTTCTGGTGGCATTGTTGCTCTACTTGCCTCCCTTGCAGGACTATGCCGTGACGCAAGTGACCGGCTTGGTCTCCGAGGCCACGGGCATGCGGATGCGGATGGAGAAGGTACGGTTGGCTTTTCCGCTGAATCTGGTCATCGAAGGAGCGGAGGTGAGTGACGATAGGCAAGACTTGCGGATGCAGGTGGGTCGTCTGCGGATAGACGTGCAGGTGCTCCCCTTGTTGCGCAAGGAGGTGGACATCGAAGGTATTCGCCTGCAAAACGCCACTTTCGACACCGGCAGCATGATAGCCACCATGCGACTCAAGGGGAATGTCGGCAACCTCTATCTACAATCGAAAGGTGCCGACCTGAACACCTCTTCGCTCCTAATTAACGAACTCTCGCTGAAAGAGGCGAACGTACGGATAGCCCTCCGTGACACCGTCATGTCCGAAGATACCACCTCCTCGTCCACGCGCTGGAACATCCAATGGCGCAAAATCGACCTGCAACAAGTCGCTCTGACCTTGCAAATGAACGACTCCTCGTCGGTGTCCACCTCTGTTGGACGGCTTGGCCTGTACGACGGAAACCTCAATCTTGCCGCCAACGCTTATAGCTTGAGGCAACTTCTGCTCGACGATGCCTCGCTAACCTACGATGCCGATGCACGCTCTGCCCACAAGGGTTTGGACTACTCCCACATAGCCCTGCAAAAGATTGCCATGCAGCTGGACTCCGTTCATTATGCCGGAAAGGAGATGTCGCTGGAGCTCAGTAAACTGGAGGCCAAGGAACGGTCGGGACTGCAGCTTGTCTCCGGCAAGGGACAACTGAAATCGGACAACGAAGCGTTGCGCTTGACGGGGTTCAGCCTACAGACAGCCGACTCCCGACTCGACGGCTCTGCCCATGTGGACTGGGCGGCCATCGACACCGTCGGTGACGGAACACTGCAGCTCCGCCTGCTTGCGGGCATAGGCAAGAACGACCTGATGGCCTGCATGGACACACTGCCGCGGACCTTTGCCAAAGAATATCCCAACAGACCCCTGAACGTGCGCATGAGTGTGGACGGAAACATGAAACGCTTGCGTCTCACTACGCTGCAAGCCGAACTGGATGGTGCTTTCAACGCACACCTCCAAGGTGAGGTGCGCGAGGTGACGGACAGCATACGCCGCCGCGGACAACTGAACCTGGAGACGCAAACGGGAAACCTCTCTTTCCTCACCACGCTGGTGGACCCGCTCGCCTCCGGAGCCCTTGCCATACCCGACAGCATCCGCTTGGAGGGCAACGCCTCGTTACAAGGAGGCCTCTACGATGCCGGTCTCGTGCTGACAACCGACACCGGCCGGGTGAGCCTGCAAGCCTCCTGTCAAGAAAAGCCGATGACGTACCGCGCCAAGCTGGCGGTAGACAGTCTGCAACTGCACGAGTTCCTGCCCAAAGACTCCATCCGATTCCTCTCGTTGGACGTAAACCTTGAGGGCAAGGGCGTGGATTTCTGCTCCCCACGCACCACCGCCAAGTTGGCCGCCATACTCGATACGCTGCAATATGGTCATTATTGCCTCTCCGATGTCGCGCTGAATGGTTCGCTGGAACGGGGAAAGCTCCTTCTGACCCTGGATAGCGACAATGCGTTGCTCAAAACCCACACCCGGCTGGACGGCCATCTGAGCAAAGAGAACGTGGATGGCAAGTTGGTGATGGACGTGCAGTCTGTCGATTGGTACAAGCTGCGGTTGGTGGAGAATCCTTTGAAGACCGCTTTCCGCTTCTCCGTCGATGCCCGAAGCGACCGGAAGAAACTGGTGGACGTGAAGGGTGCGCTACAGCGGATAAAAGTGACCACCGCCAAGCAACAGTTCGTGCCCAAGGAACTCTTTTTTGACGCTTACACCCAAAATGACTCTACCAACTTGCGCGTCAGTGCCGGAGACTTTGAGATGCAACTGGCGGCTTCCAACCACTGGGAAGAGATTCTCCGTCGTTTCACGGACTTCTCCACAGCCTTGATGAAACAGACGGACGAGAAACATATCGACCTGAACGAACTGAAACCTCATCTGCCGGAGCTTTGCCTCAAGCTCGATTCCGGTACGGACAATCCCATCAACAACTTCTTGAAGATGAAAGGATTCGCCTATGACCACCTCTTCATCGATGTGGATACCTCTCCCGAGGAGGGTATCAATGGCGACTCCTACCTCTATGCGTTGCAGAACGACAGCGTCTGCATCGACACCCTACGCTTCGAAGTCCGTCAGGACTCGGCACAACTGAAACTTCTCTCCGAAGTGCGCAATGCCCCCACCAACAAACGCTTCGTGTTCGATGCCTCGTTGCAAGGCGTGATTCACGAAAAGGGTGCCCGGCTGGAACTAAGTTATCTGGACGGCAAACAAAGGCAAGGCGTGCAGCTGGGCTTCGGGGTGGACATGGTGGAAGAGGGGTTGCGAGGTTATTTCTTCCCCGAACACCCTATTATCGCCTTTCATCGTTTCAACTTGAATGGCGGTAACTACCTGCTGCTCCGTAACAACGGACGCATCGAGGGCGATGTGGAGTTGTTGACGGATGAGGGGATGGGGCTGCGTCTCTACTCCACACCCAACGAGGAGGTGCAGCAGGACCTGACGCTCAACCTCTATAAACTGGACCTTGGCGAGCTGGTGAGCGTGATACCCTATGCGCCCCGCGTCACCGGTCTGTTGGATACCGAAGTTCACTACATGCAGCATGGCGACCGCCCTTCTGTCCTCGCCGAAACCTCCGTGGAACGGCTTACCTACGAACGGTCGCCCATTGGCAACCTCTCCAACTCGACCATCTACCTGCCGAAAGAGAACAAGACCCACTATGTGGAGACCCGTCTGTCGAAGGACGATGAGGAGATACTGGTGCTGCAGGGCGATTATAAGGAATCGGAAACAGGTTTGCTGGATATGAGCCTGGCTTTGGAACACTTCCCTTTGGACGTGGCCAACAGTTTCATCCCTGACAAAATGGTGGCGTTGGAGGGCGATGTGGACGGCACGCTGACGGTACAAGGCGCTGTGAATCGTCCCGTAGTGAATGGCGAGATAATGCTCGATTCCGTATTCCTTGATTCGGACACCTATGGCGTGCGCTTCCGGTTCGACAACCGTCCCGTCAGCGTCACCAACAGCAGCCTGAAGTTCGACCGGTTCAATATCTACACGAGAAGCAAAGACCCCTTCAATATTGACGGAACGGTCAACTTCGCCAACTTCGAAAAGGTGAAGCTCGACCTGCGGATGCGGGCTACCGACTACGAGTTGGTCAATGCTCCCCGCAAGAAGAACTCCGTTGTCTACGGCAAGGTGTATGTGGACTTCTTCTCCTCCCTTTCCGGTACGCTCAATCAGCTGAAAATGCGCGGATACATGAACGTGCAGGGCAAGACCGATGTGACGTATGTGCTGAAGGATACGCCGTTGACCGTTGAAGACCGCTTGAGCGACTTGGTTACCTTCGTCAATTTCAGCGATACCCTCAACTTAGTCTCCGCGGAGAAGAAAGAACGCACGCTCAGCGGTATGGACCTCTTGATGAATGTGCAGGTGGACACCGGCGCGGAACTGCGGGTAGACCTGAGCGCCAACCAGGAGAGTTATGTGGAACTGCGCGGGGGCGGCAATTTGGCGTTGCAATATACCCCTCAGGGCGACTTGCTCCTCTCCGGAAAGTACACGCTGACGGGCGGTGAGATGAAGTATGAACTTCCCGTCATTCCGCTGAAGACCTTCACCATCAAGAACGGCAGTTTCGTGGAGTTTACGGGCGACCCGATGAATCCGCATATGAACATCTCCGCTACGGAACGGGTGAAGGCTCAGGTCGAACAGAACGAAGTCTCTCGCTCCGTGTCGTTTGACGTGGGTGTGGCCATCACCAATACGCTGGAGAATATGGGGTTGGAGTTTACCCTCGAAGCCCCCGAGGACATGACCGTGCAGAACGAACTGGCGGCCATGTCGCTGGAGGAACGCGGCAAAGTGGCGGTGGCGATGTTGGCCACCGGCATGTATATCGGAGCCAACGGGTCGGCGGGCGGCTTCAACACCGGCAATGCCCTGAACTCCTTCTTGCAAAGCGAGATATCGAACATTGCGGGCAGTGCCCTGAAGACCGTGGACATCAGCGTAGGCATGGAGGACGAGACCTCAGCGGACGGCTCCTCGCGCACCAACTATTCGTTCCGCTTCGCTAAACGGTTCTGGAACAACCGGGTCAGTGTGGTCATTGGCGGACGAATCTCTTCGGGCAACGACGCGGAAAACTCCAATCGCGACCAATCGTTCATCGACGATGTCTCTCTGGAGTACAGACTGGACGACAGCGGTACCCGCTATGTCCGTCTCTTCCACAACAAAAACTACGAGAGCGTGCTCGAAGGTGAAGTTACCAAAACGGGTGTCGGTGTCGTATTGAGGAAGAAGATGACACGCTTTGGCGAGCTCTTTGTCTTCAAGAAACGGAAGAATAGGCCATTAGACAGTAAACCAACATGGAACAGGGATGAAAAGAAACAAATGTAATATATATAGGTATGTCATTCTCTTGGGAGTGATGGCACTGGTGGCGGCTTGCTCCACCACCCGCAACCTGCCGGAGGACGAGACGCTCTACACGGGCATCAAGAAGATAAACGTGGAGGATAGGGATGTGAGCGAGGCCGGGACGAACACCCTGGTGGAGGTGGAAGCGGCATTGGCCTACGCGCCCAACAATGCCTTGCTGGGCAGTTCGTCCGTCCGTTTCCCTTTTCCCTATAAACTGTGGATTTATAACAGCTTTGTCAACAACAAGTCCCTGTTCGGTAAATGGGTCTTCAATCATTTCGCGGCCAATCCCGTTTACCTCTCCGCGGTGAATCCCGAGCTGCGCGCCAAGATTGCCACCAACGTGCTGCGCAACTATGGCTATTTCAACGGAACGGTGGCGTACAAGACCCTTGTGAATGAGAAAGACCCTCGTAAGGCGAAGGTCAACTACACCGTCCGTATGCGCAATCCTTACTTCATCGATACCATTACCTACGCCCACTTCCCCGAAGTGGCGGACAGTCTGATAAAAGCCACCCCCGGTAGCCTGATACGCAAGGGGGACAACTTCAATGTGGCGAACCTGGATGGTGAGCGCGAACGCCTTTCAAACCTCTTCCGCAACAACGGCTACTATTACTACCGGCCCGCCTACATTACTTATCTGGCGGACACGGTGCAGAAATCGGGTTGGGTCAACCTGCGTGCCATTCCTGTCGGTGGACTCTCGGCGGATGTCAACCGCCAATGGCACATCGGTAACCTTACCATCTATATGCGCGGCAATCAGCAACGTATGAATGTTTACACGGACTCGTTGATACGCAATGGCTTGCAAATATACTATTCCGGCAAGAAGATACCGTTGCGGCCGGGTGTGCTGTTCAATAACTTCCGTTTCCGCAAAGGTGAACTCTACTCTTTGCAGAACGCTACCTATACCCGGCAAAACCTCAACCGGATGGGAATCTTCAGTTCGATTGAATTCCAATACACGCCGCGTGACACCACGGCGACATGCGACACGCTGGATATCCGTATCAATGCCGTCTTCGACAAACCTTTGGACGGTGAGCTGGAGTTCGATTTCACCTCCAAGAGCAACGACCGGATTGGTCCGGGAGCCTCGTTCGGTGTCTCCAAGCGTAACGCTTTCCGGGGAGGGGAGACCCTCACCTTCCAATTGGACGCTTCGTATGAGTGGCAGACCGGTAATTCGGTCAGTGGCAGCGGTTCCATGGTCAACTCTTATGAACTCGGTGCCTCCTTCTCGCTCGACTATCCGCGTTTGGTCGTGCCTTTCATGAAATACCGGTGGTCGCGTTTCGCCTCCTCCTCCCAGTTCAAGCTCTATGCCAACCAACTCAATCGGGCGGGATACTTCCGTATGCTCTCTTCGGGAGGCAATGTCTCCTACACCTACCAGTCGTCCGAGCGGCTGAAGCATACCATCTCTCCTTTGAAGCTGTCGTTCAACCTGCTGCAAAACACGACCTCCAAGTTCGACTCCATCACGACGAAGAATCGGGCACTCTATTCCAGTCTGCGCAACCAGTTCATCCCTGCCATGAGCTATGGCTTCACCTACGACAGGGCCGACACGGACGGCAGCGGAAACATGTTGTGGTGGGAGACCACGTTCACCTCGTCCGGCAATGTCACTTCGCTCGTCTATCGTTTGGCGGGGCAGGACTTCTCCAAGAAGGACAAACAACTCTTTGGCAATCCGTTCGCCCAATTCGTGAAGGTGACGACCGAGTTGCGCCGCACCTTCCGCTTGGGTGAGAAGAGTCGGTTGGCCACTCGCTTCATGGCGGGTGTCATCCACTCCTATGGCAACTCGTCCACAGCTCCTTATAGCGAGCAGTTCTACATCGGAGGAGCCAACAGCATACGCGCGTTTACGGTGCGTACGTTGGGCCCGGGGCGTTACCGACCCGACGCGGAAACCAACTACTCCTATCTCGACCAGACGGGCGACCTGAAACTGGAAGCCAATGTGGAGTATCGTTTCCCTATCTTGGGCAGTCTCTATGGTGCCGCGTTCCTCGATGCCGGCAACATTTGGCTGCTTCGCGAGGACGAACAGCGACCCGGCGCGCGCTTCTCCCTTTCGCACCTGGGCAACGACATCGCTCTCGGCACAGGTGCGGGATTGCGTTACGACCTCGATTTCCTGGTGCTCCGTCTCGACTTGGGCATTGCTTTGCATGCGCCCTACGAGACTTCGAGGAAGGGATACTACAACATCCCCAAGTTTAGCGACGGCCTGGGCTTGCACCTGGCCATCGGCTATCCGTTCTGATGCCGCCTTTCGCGGTTTTTGCCTGACGAACGGATATTTTCACCGCCGTTGCTTTTCGTATACCGATAAAAAGGCATACATTTGCAGATGTGATAACTCCCCTCTTGCGGAGAGCTGTCGCAATGGATTCTAAACTAGATAACTTTAAAAAAGGAGAATTGCATGAAACCTACATTGTTTGTGTTGGCGGCCGGTATGGGAAGCCGCTATGGCAGTCTGAAACAACTCGATGGCCTGGGTCCCAATGGGGAGACCATCATGGACTATTCCGTATTCGATGCCATCCGTGGCGGATTCGGAAAGATTGTGTTCGTTATTCGCAAGGATTTCGAGAAGGACTTCCGTGAAAAGATATTGAGTAAGTACGAAAACCACATCCCCGTGGAGGTGGTGTTCCAGTCTTTGGATAAGTTGCCGGCCGGCTTCACTTGTCCCGAAGGACGCGTGAAGCCGTGGGGTACCAACCACGCTGTCCTCATGGGTAAGGATGCCATCAAGGAGCCGTTTGCCGTCATCAATGCCGACGATTTCTATGGCCGCGACAGTTTTGCCGTGCTCGGCAAGTTCCTGAGCGAACTGCCTGCCGGTAGCGAGAACCGCTATTGTATGGTAGGATTCCGTGTGGGCAACACCCTGTCCGAGAGTGGTACGGTGGCACGCGGCATCTGCAGCACGGACGACAAAGGCTGTCTCTCCACCGTGGTGGAGCGCACCGAGATTATGCGTGTTGACGGTTCTGTCTGCTACAAGGACGAAGAGGGCAAATGGGTATCCATAGCCGACAACACTCCCGTGTCAATGAACATGTGGGGATTCACGCCCGACTACTTCCGCTATTCGGAGGAGTACTTCATCGACTTCCTGAAAGCCAACCAGGACAAGCCGAAGGCCGAATACTTCATCCCGTTGGTTGTCAACAAACTGATTACGGGTAATATCGCCACCGTGGAGGTGCTCGATACCGAGAGCGTGTGGTTCGGCGTTACTTACGCGGCTGACCGCCAAGGAGTGGTTGACAAGATAAATTCGCTGATAGCCAAAGGCGAATATCCCGCAAAATTGTTCTGATGAAGAGTATCCGTGAGATATACCGTATCGGTACCGGACCTTCCAGCAGTCATACGATGGGACCGCGAAAGGCGGCGGAGTTGTTCCTGCAACGCCACGCTGACGCGGTCTCCTTCGAGGTGACGCTCTATGGTAGTCTTGCGGCGACGGGGCGTGGACACATGACGGACGTGGCCATCATCGACACACTCTCGCCCCAAGCACCCGTCAAGATATTCTGGGAACCCAAGATATTCCTTCCCTTCCATCCCAACGGCATGGAGTTCCGCTCACTCAACGCGGACGGCAAGGTGACGGAGAAGTGGAAAGTGTTCAGCGTCGGAGGCGGTGCGTTGGCGGAGGAGGGACAGCAGGAAGACACTTCGTCCGAAATCTACCAAATGGACAGCATGAGCCGTATCCTCTCGTGGTGCGAGCACAGTGGCAAAAACTACTGGGAGTATGTGAAGGAGTGTGAAGGCGACGATATCTGGGACTACCTCCTGGAGGTATGGAAAACCATGCGCCAGGCCGTGGAGCGCGGACTGGATGCCGAGGGTGTCCTGCCCGGTCCGTTGAACCTTCGTCGCAAGGCCGCTTCCTACTACATCCGAGCCAAGGGGTACAAAGAATCCCTGCGCAACCGCGGACTGGTGTTCGCTTACGCTTTGGCGGTGAGCGAAGAGAACGCGTCGGGCGGGAAGATAGTGACGGCCCCCACTTGTGGCTCGTGCGGCGTGATGCCGGCCGTGCTCTATCACATGCAGAAGATGCACGACTTCTCCGACACCCGCATCATCCGGGCGTTGGCTACGGCCGGACTTATTGGCAACATCGTGAAACACAATGCCTCCATCTCGGGTGCGGAGGTGGGTTGTCAAGGCGAAGTGGGAGTGGCGTGCGCCATGGCTGCCGCTGCCGCCAACCAATTGTCGGGCGGAAGTCCCGCACAGATAGAGTACGCCGCGGAGATGGGTTTGGAACATCACTTGGGCATGACCTGCGACCCCGTATGCGGTTTGGTGCAGATTCCCTGCATCGAACGCAACGCCTATGCCGCCGCCCGTGCCCTCGATGCCAATGTCTATTCCTCCTACACCGATGGTACCCATCGTGTCTCCTTCGACAAAGTCGTCGAAGTGATGAAACAGACCGGTCACGACCTTCCCTCCCTCTACAAAGAAACCGGCGAGGGCGGTTTGGCGAAAGACTACCGGCCGATGTAGTTTCCCCTTGCGGTGTCACATGGCTGTGCCGTACGACTCTTGTATCTAATAAATGGAAATGAAAGGATAGGGTTGACTACAACACAAACTGCGGTCGACTGAAAGCCAAAGAAATTTTCCATGAAGCCGTCCCTCTTTTGAGAAGATTGCTTATCTTTGTTGCGGATTTTCAATGAAAATATGCAGTAGTACTGCGGATATTCAATGAAAATATGCAGTAGTGATTATGTTAGTAATCTTAAATTCAGCTATTTATGTATAATCGAGTGGTAACCGTCCTCGATTTCTTCAAGCTGTTGTGGAGCAAAGGACTTTAGGGTGATTGGAAAGTTCAACCCGAAGCAGGCAATATTGACTATCGTCCGGTGTTGGTGCTGTGATGAAAATCAAACAAATCAAACAAATCTTTAATGGACATGACGAGAAACATGTAAAATCCAAGACTTTGCGTTATCTTTGTGCGGAAAAGCTATTGATATGGATACAATGAGAAGATTACCGGTGGGGCTCCAGTCCTTTGAGGAAATCCGGAGGAAGGGATACTTGTACGTTGACAAGACGGACATCGTATGGAGCCTGGTCAACGAGGGCAAGAAGTACAACTACCTGAGCCGCCCGCGGCGGTTCGGCA
>CAVFNZ010000003.1:0-48768 GCA_963624095.1 Clostridium sp. CAG:217
CCAACTTTAATGAGCTTGTTAACCTTTTCTTTTAGTCCGTCAAGGTCATTTCCCTTGCCTTCTAATTCATCTATCTTTCGCTTTGTACGGATAGACACGACATCATTGGCGTAAGGATTATAAAACGAGATGGAAATGAGTGCCTCGTCAGAGAAGAGGTCTTCAATGAGCTTCTTTCTCTGAGCTTCCGTCTCAATTTTACCACTATACGCATACCCGTCCAAATGGATTTTACTTTCAGCAACCTGTTCGTTGACGAGTTTGTCAAGCGTCTCTTTCCAAGTGGTCTTTTGTGCGTAGGAATCTTGGAAAGTCCCTATACAAAACAGTCCTAACAGGATTAGTTTGTAAATGTTTTTGGTTTTCATACTTTTAATGTTTTAATATTAATCTTCGTCTACCAGCTTTCGTGTGATTCAACGTCCTGCTGCCGCTACTATTATTCGTGGTAGACAGGAATGCCTGTTCAAGTTTCTTTCTGTTTCGTTTCTTAGTCGGTTATTGATTCGTACTCTGTTCGTTAACTCTATCTATTCGGATTTCCATCTGCATACGGTCTATCTCACTGGATGGAATCTTAACCTTCTTGTTCAGATTCCGGGAAACGACCGTATTTTCCTTCTAACAGTACGCCCTTCCACTTTTTTGAGGCGAATAACGAAATTCAAAGTAACCTCAGCAATCCTCCTATCAGTAATATTGATATCATGGCGGATATGATTACTTCGATGACTAATCTGCGAAGACGATTAGCCGCATACAACACCTTACCCCTCTTATAGGTCTTATAAAGTAGAACTATAACAGCGGTAATAGATAGAATTGCCGTAAAAGCAAACAGGGATATCCACTCAATCCGATTCATCGCTTATTCTCCTTTACACCTCTACTCCAGCAGATTCCCGGCATCCTCTACAGCACCATGAAATATCAGGTAACCCTCCTCGTCTATTATCAATGTTGTTGGGTATCCGGTGATATTCAAGTCTACCAGTAATTCGTGGGATTTGTCGATTGTCCATACGGGAAAAGAACAGCCTTGTTTCTTGACGATTTCGACGGCTTCCTCCCGGCTCTCACCCCGATAGATGACATACAAACTGGTAACACAGACCTTATCATTGTACTTGTAACGTTCATAGACCTGCTGCACAATCGGCATCTTTTTTCTGCAAATACCACAGCTTTTTGCCCAACAGTCTATGAGGAGCTTCTTTCCCCTCAGGTCTGACAATCGTACTGTATCTCCCTGTTCATCCAAGAAACAATAATCTTTCATCGGTGTCCGTTCCACCCTTCCAGTAAATGTCCCATAATTCAACTTGTTCAACCAATAGTGTTCTCCTTTCAAGCCAAAAAGCACAGCAAATACCGTCAGCACAATAAGCGATGTTGTGGTCATAAACGATTTCCTCCTGAAAAAGAAGAATGCGCCAAACGCTCCAAACAAGTATAGAAAGAACTCCGGTAGGGTTATTATGGAAGTCTTAAAGGCGACTATGCGCAAAGGTGTTTCCACAAGCAATATAGCCAGTGCAACCGCACAAAACGGGTAGATAGCCTTTATATGAACCTTACTCGCCTGAACACAGAAGATGTACGTCAGCAGTCCTGCCGTACAAAAACTGACCGTGTTGGTCATTGAACCTAAAAGTCTTGAAGGCAATATAACCAAAAAATACGCTACAATGCTCCATAAAGTCCATCCTGCGAATTTATGAAGAAGGGATTCCTTAGCCGATTGAGCATATACCATTGTTGCGATTGCACAGATAATGCATAGCAACGTCTCCATCAGGTCAAAATATCCTTTAGTCATGAAAAGGACAATCGGGCACAAACCTGTGACAATGGCTATTATAGTAAGAATCGTTTTTTGCATAACAATCATTTTGTTGGGCTATTTACACGTCCTTTAAAACCTGATTATATAAGAGCCCTTTGGCGTATTTGTATCAACAAGGATACTCTTGCTAAAAAAGCCTTTCTGACCTTTAGGAGAAAAAAACACCCTAATTGTGTCTTGTTTTTGTGGCATGACAGGAGCTTTTGGCCAGCTTTTAATTTTTACACAACCACAAGAGGCTTTAACCCTATAGATTACCAAAGGTTTCTTTCCCGTATTAGTAAAGATATAGTTAAGCATATAATCCTTACCCGTCGACGGGACTTCACCTAGTTTAATCTCTTTATCCCTAAACCGTATGTCTGCTGTTTCTTGAGCGGATAGCGTTAAGTGCAAACTTGACAATATCAAGCAACAGAACAATATAAATTTTTTCATTTAATCTGTCTTTTTTTCTTTTAGGATGTCATATACAAATGGATATACCCCATCCTAACATGTGAAACAATAAAATCGTCTTAATACTTTTTCTCTTTAATATATTTACTCTACCAGCTTTCGTGTGGTTCAACGTCCTACTGCCGCTACTGTTATTCGTGGCAACAAGAAACTAACGAGTCTATATTTCCGTTGTTCAGTTGTCGCTTTTAAGGTTAAAACAATCTGGTTTACAATTGCTTTTGGCTTTCACCAGAAGCGGACTTGTCCGTTCTCGCAGGTGAAGATGCGTTCTTCTTTTCCTTCCGTGAGGTTCTTCAGCCAATAGAGGGCACCGGCCGGAACCCGCTCGAAGACGAGGCTGTCCGACGTGGCGGTTTGGAACGCCACCGTCTGCCATCCGTCACAGCCGAAGTAACTCAACTCATAGCGATGGCCGGGATAGATGCCGTTGCCGTCCGTACGGGAACAGCAGCGCACCTCTTTCATGGCCGTTCTCTTCTTGCAGTCTATGCCTATCCATTGATGGGTGTGGCAATAGGTGAGGATGTCACCGTCGAACGCCTTTTCTGAGGTCTGTTTGTCTCCGCTGGTGATTATCTCGCCCTTTACGGTCTCCCCATCGGCGTCGCGGAACTCCAGTTCTCCCAGGTCGAGGAAACGGCCTTTCTTGCTGATGCGCCAATAGCGGTAGGGTTTTGTTGACCGTATGGGCAAAGTCATCCAATTCAAGGACGGATTGGGCTGTTCCAGTACGGCCAGCGTGTCGCTCACGGAGAAGTCCGCATGGTTGGAAGCCTCCACGCAACACCCCACCAATGACTTTCCCCAGTTGATTTTGGAATAGGTCAACGGGTATTTGCGTGTCAACGTCAGCGTCACGATTTCTTTCATGTCGGGCTGCAACCGGGTTGCGTTGCCATGCACGTCTATCCGTATGGGATAGCCTGTGTGGCGCATTTCGCCTCCGCGAAAGCAGACGGGCAGGTAGACAAGGTTGCGACCCATGCGGCTGAACGTTGCCTTGCCGCGTTTGTTCTCCGCCCAGGCGATAGGCTTCCATTCCAGGTCGTTGAAGATGGACAGGTAGACGTACTTGGGGTTGTGCCCGAGCCTCTTCTTATCTATCTTCACGCTCAAGTCAGAAACTTTCACGTACTGTTCCGTCACGTCGCGACAGAAAGGTTCCGTGAACAATTCCGGAATGGAGTCTGTCCCGTCCGGAATCGGTATGGCGTTGTGCGCGTAGGTTATACGATAGACCTTGGCGGTTCTCGGGTTTTGCGTCTCGCTGAGGTTGTCGTTGAGGTTTTGCGGTTCTATGATGGTTCGCCAATAGTGTCGTCCGTTGCGTGTCGCCCAGTCGGGGATGAAGTCGATTACCGAAGGGATGGCCGCACAGTGGAAGCCTATCACGTCATAGTAGCATTTCTCCAGACAATCGAACTTGTATTCGTTGCCTGGAAGTTGCGGGTTAAGCAAGTCATGGAAATATTTGTCATGCTTGTTGTTGATTTGGCTGTTCAGGAAAGAGCGTATGTCATCCATGGAGGTGGGCGTATAGTGGAAGGCATCCATCTCCCGCAGAATGTCACGCCACAGACCGGAAGCGGAATCGGCCGCGAGCAGGGGTTCGTTGGCTATTCTGTATGGCAGGATATATTCACAAAACCCGTCAAAGGAAATGTTGCCTTTCAGCCACGGACAGGAACGCCACAAGGTGACGGCATTGTCTATATGGCGAATCAGGAAATCCGCTTTTATGTGCCGGACATCTTCTTTGCGCTCATTGGCGGAAAAGTGGCTTTCCCTCTTCGCAAGGACGGAAAGGATGGTGGCTTTGGCCAACGACGGCATTTGCGGGTATAATGAATCGATGTGGTGTAAGGCGGAATCGATGACCGGGGAAGAGAGTTCATAATGTCCCGGCATGTTCTCTATCAGGAAACGGGCGGCTTTCAGGTGCAGGCTGTCCGACTCGTTCCGGGCATAATGGGTCAGCACGCGTTCCAGCTCCGAGCGGTTGCTCCCGCTTGACGACAACGCCTGTTCAAGGGCGGACGGAGTGTGACGGCATGAGGAGAATGCCGTCAGGCACAGGATAATTATGGACAAAGCGATGGTTGGTCGTTTTGCCATGGGTGGGATGACTCCCCTTGATTGTTTTTTCTTTTGCATAAACCAGTTTTTAGTTATTATTGAATTGATGGGAATAGAACAACAATACCCGTACTCGTCAGTTCGATAACGGGATGAGATTTAAAAGAGGCCGGTCTTCCCAGATAGGCCTCTTTTGATGCTTCTTTGTTAACTTAAATGTTTAACGTTAATCTATGAAATGTAAAATCGTTTTTCTAATTGACAAATAGATCCTATTCAGTTGTAATGACTCCATTCTTATCAATGTGATAAACATAACTGATTGTCTTTGGAAAATACGTTGAAAGATCTTTTGCGGAAATTTCCTTTGAAGATCTCTCATTGCTGAGCTTCGTATTAATGACCTTGTTATCAGAATCATAAGAACTAACGGCAATCGTTATCTGAAGACCTAGTTTATATGAACTCTTCTGGGTTAAATCAATACCGGACTTCAATGTCTGCGAGATTTTTATTTCAAATGGGAAACTCTTTACCAAAGATTCAGACGTAACTTCAACGGGAGTCATTGCTAACGCATCCAGAACAACCTCTTTCTTCAGAATCTCTCTATTTGACGTTTTATCGGTAATTGTAATAGTCGTATTAACAAAATTAGTTTGGTCTCCACTTGTGTTTGCCGGATTAAGCATAATATAGTAGGAAGCCCCCGTAACCATGGAATCAGAATCGTCAGATTCATTATTGTCATTACTACAACTTACCAACGGAATCATAGTTACTATGCCGCAAAGGAACACGACAAATTTGAGTATTTTTTTCATTGTATTTCAATTTTAAGTTTTGTCAGTGAGACTTCTCTCTGCAGAGAGAAGTCTCACATTTGATTGTTGTTGATTCTAACCGGAAACCGTATTACTAATCTATGAAATGTAAATTCATCATTTCATCCATTAAGTAAGAACAGGTCCTTATTCTATCAGTTTATAGAATTTGACATACTCATTCCACATGACAGTGTCATTAGGAATCGAATCAAAATAATGATTCACGCCTTCCAAGTCTTTTACCATCGCATTGTAGAAGGCTTCGTGTAAACCAAATTTCATGTACTCGTCCTTGGTCATCTCCAAATGGAGTTGTTTTTTCCCTTCGACTTTTTTGACCTTACCAGCCATTTTGCCGTATGTCACATCATATACTTGTTTCTGATAGGGCGTAAAAGAACAAGTATCTCCGTTCCCGATTTTCACATTCAAATCATACCATATTTGATGAGCCATCATATCGACTTGAATGGAATCAGCCTTATTAGCATTTACTTCCTCGGCTTTATTAGCACAACAAGAGGAAACCAAGGCACACAAAACAATAAGTTGTAAATAAATATATCTCATAACTGCTTCTTATTAAAGACTAACACATCTATAGCTAATCGTACCGCCAAAACTGCATATAGTTGAAACTGTACACTCCAGTATCGCTGGTGAAAGACCTGATATGTATTCACAGGTATTATTAAAACTAGACATCGCGAATACAGTATCATATATTGACAAAGTCACAAGGCCTCCAGGACATCCCGTACTCGCTGTAAATATGACTTTGGGCTCGTACCTAGGTACGTCAACCGTAAATTGCGATTGCCCTGACCCAAAAGAGTATATACCTTGCGATTCTTCAGAAGCAAGGTTTCTAACTCTCTTACGGCTTTTTGTCCGTCTTTGTGGATTGCTTATAACCAATGTCTTTCCCTGCGGCAAGTCGTTCTTAATCTGAGCTAATTGAACATTGATATTCTCGACAATACTCAATAGCTCGGTGTATTGATCAATTGAAATGTTGTTCTCCAAGGCTTCTTCCCTGCTTAAGTTCAATTTATACGCCTCATTATTCTCAACTGTAACGTAGTTTGCAGCAAATGCTATCACCTCATCCATTGAATATTCGTTGTCCACCGATCTAACTCCTTTTTCCCTTTCAGTGGAAGAAGAAAACAAGTCTTTGTCATCATAGTCATTGCTGCAACTCTGGAAGACAAAACATCCCGAAAGGATGACTCCTAAAATCAAATAAGTAGTTTTCTGTTTCATTTCTTTTGTTTTTTAGTTATTACTACTGATTACAACACCAATTTCGTTTGGCTAAACGTCTTGTTATCCAACTATAACTTTTTATTATCCCTTGATACATAAGGGATGTCTTTTGGATGTTAGGAAACAAGATTTAATGTTTTGTTCATTCATTCTCCATAGGCTTTGTTGAATTAATTAATGACTCGTTCTTTTGACTCTCATGAATTAAAATATAGCGTTTTAACTCCATTCTCATTTTAGACGCTTCCATAGATGGTATTTTAGTTTCTTTAGAGAGAATCTTTCTTGCTGTATCAACCGCTTTTTCGGAAGAGTTAGATTCTTTCTCTATGAGGAAAATCCTATACATCGGCTCAATTCGAGAAGGGCACATATATGAAGCATTTTCGTAGTGTCTTATCGCATTAGAAGGTTGTCCAATAGCACTATATGTTTCTCCTAACAGCATTTCTAACTCGTAATCCGCTAACATCTTCTTACACCGTAAAAGAACAGGCAAACAGGCTTCATACCGTTCAGCCAAGAAAAGTTCGGCGGCATAGTTATATAAGAAATAGGGATTTGATTTGAAGCAAAGCTGTAGACTGTCATATTCGCAAAAGACACGCTGACTCTTTGTAATTATTGCCTTATCAGCTATTTCTTTCCATTTACGTTCAGCTGACACTTTGGATAAGCTTCTGAACAAGAAATAGCCAGCCGATAAAATGATGCAGACTAAACTTGTTGTTTTAGCAATGCGTCTCAGCCTCATCAACAAATCGGCCTGGCCAATGACAATAATACAATCCAACATAAAGACTATCCATATAAATGGATATCTGGAAGGATATGAGAAGAACGCAAAGATGCAGATTCCTATCAATGACCATAATGCGGCTTTTGTTGTTATAGAAGTCCGACTTCTATAATAACAATAGGCTATAAAGAAAAAAAATGTAAGGAGCAGCATCAATCCCAAGAACCCTCCCATAAGTATAACATTAAGATACTCATTAAATGGATGTTTTACATTATCTGCCAACTTGGCGAATGGGTGGTTGGGATTATTTTTCAAAAAAGAGGCTTGATAATTCATGTAGTTGGCTCTGAAAGCATTTGCACCCCATCCGACAATAGGATGTTCCTTTACCATTTCAATGGAACACCTCCATATCAACAATCTTCCATTTGCAGAATCTTTTTTACATAAGTAACTCAGACCTATTACGGCAGAGAATACAATCAACAACCATGCTGATTTAATTCTAAAGCGGTCTCTCGCCATGCATACGCATATAGCCAACATTGACAATATTCCGGCTCGGGATTGAGTCATTAGAATAGCAACTATCAGAACGCCTAAGAACAAATATGCCAAGTATCTTTTAAGACGGTTTGGAGAGCTGAAAAAAGGATAGCAAAATGGTAGGCAACAACAGAGACTTACTGAAAGACCCGCAGGATTATCAAAGTCTCCTTCCACTCGAAAAAACGAAGACGTGTTTACGATTTCGAAGTATTGCAAGATGCCATAGAGAGCTTGTTCAAATGCAAAGATTAGGAGAATGATATACATTACTTTTGCATCTAATCGATTTGCATTGTTCTTTCTTTTCAAGAAAGCAAAAGACGCATAGAAAAGCACGAATACACATATTCCTACTTCCACCCATAATTTTCTAGGGACTATGGGTGAGTCATTTATATATTGGGTGTCAAAAAATAAACTACCCCAACATATGACTGAGAACAATATGTATAACAAAACCTTCATTAACGCCTAAAGCAATTTAAAACTAATTAATGTAGAATCATAAAATCTCCTTTTTTATTAAACACCACTTCGGCTTTCAAATTTAGTAAAAACTTTTGGTTCAGCACATTGTTATGAACAAAATGTTTTTGGTGCAGAAAGGGCCGTGTCTCACGACAAGACCCCTTCTTGATTACCTAATTAAAAAACCGAAATTATTCTAAGGGTGTAACCACTTGGGTGGTGGTCACATTCATTACATCCGTGTTCGGTGTCAGGCTCAAGGGATCGAAGAGTCCCATGCCACCGTAGCGGCTCACCCAACCGATGTTCTGCGCCACTCGCGGGTTATTCTCCTGGTCGGTCAGATTCAATCCCATGAAGTAGAGTTTCGCGTCCCATGTCGGCATGGTAAAGGTGGCAACGACCAATCCGTCCGCGTCCTTTAATTCCACGGGGTCCATGGTCTCAACATCCTTTCTAAGGAGATTTGCCCTGTAGAACTCGGCCAGTTTCTTCACGTTGGAGTTGGCGTACACATAGGTCGTTCCCTCTTCCGTGTCTTCGGAAACAGTGGCCGTCATGTCCTCTTTCAGACTCAACGCCGTAGGTTTCTTGATGCCGAGACTATCGTGGGTAAACGGATCGTGGAGGTTTTCCTTCGCCGCACTGTAGACGGCCGGGTCAAAGTAAAGCTCTATCCGGTGAAGCAATTGGTCTTTCAGCGGTGTCACGCCCAGGTAGGTGCAGGTGTTGCCGCCCCATGCGGTGAGTCCCCATCCGGCGTTGATAAGTTCCTGGCCTTCGCCTCCGTCGAACAGCATCCAGCGGTGGCAGTCGTCAAAGCGTTTGCCTTCGTAGGCCAACTCGATGCGGCGTTCGTAGAGGATAGCCTCGAACATCTTCGCGCGGTCGCCCTTGATGGCGGGGTCGAGTCCGCAGTCGCCTTCGTAACCTACACGCTGGCGAATACGTACCAGTGCGTTCCACGCCTCATCCAGTTTGTTGATGCCGCAGGCTGCCTCGGCAAAGTTGAGCAGCACCTCGGTGTAGCGGATGGCGATAAGAGGCTGTCCGCTGTACTTGAAGCCACCATCGTTTTGGAACGTGTACATGGCCGCCTTGCCCAGACCGGCATCCTGCGATTTCTTGCGCACGAAGACGGTCTTTCCGCCATTCCCCATGTAGTCGGTAAAGAATCCTCCCTTGCGTTCGTTGGAGGCTTCAGTGGCATCCGGATACCAGGCAAAGTTGTACAGCTTATACTGTGCGCCACTGGTATAGGGGTAGGATTCGTCCCCCTCTTCTACCTCAATGGTGCCGTCGAACTTCCATTCCGTGCCCGGGAACGCGAAGGTGCGGTAGAAACGCGGGTCGCGGTTGAGGAAGAAGCAAACCCTGTCGTAGGGATAGACACTGCCCAGGTTCGGCCGTTTTCCGTCGGCCATGGGGAATGCGTCTACCAGCTCGGATGTAGGCGAGAGACCTCCACCGCCCTTGGCGTTGGAGGGGCGGATGGTCTGCTCCCAACAGTTGTTAAGGGCCTTGTCCGCAGCTGACCTGTTGCAGATGGCGATGTATACACCTTCAGACAGTCCTCCCTCACCCTCTCCGCAATAAACGGAGTTCCAGATGTTGGCCCAGTTGCTGGCGTTGTTTCCCGGATCGCCCTCGAAGGCCAATCCGAATTTACCCTCTTCCAGCACTTCCAGCGCCTTCTTGTTGAGGTCGTAGGCTTCCTGCCAACGGTCGGTGTCGTCGGCACGGTTGAACACCGGGCTCGCATAGTAGTTGGCGATGATGCCTGCCAGGGCGTAGCTTGCTCCGGACGTGATGCGTCCCCAGTCGTTCACCTCTTCTTCCCAACGGGCGGGCAGGTTCTCGCCGGCATACGTCAGGTCGTCAATCATGAATCGGAAGGTCTCGTCCGAGGAGTTGCGCACAGCAGCCTGTTGCAAGCTGTCGGTAAACATGGTACTGAGCAGCTTGTCCACAATGGGAACACCTCCGTAGCGTTTCCACAAACGGTAGTAACGGGTGGCGCGGAAGAAGCGTGCCTGCGCCTCGGTCTCGTGTTTCTCCAGGTCGGTCAGTGCCGTACTCTCGTTGACACGGGTGATGACATCGTTGCATTCGCGGATTTTCTTCCACGGACTCTCGTTTACACCATAGTAGAAAAACTTTTGGATGTTTTCGCTGCTCCAGATTGTTCCGGGCTTGGTATACTCACCGTATCCGGTAAACTCGTCCGTGTTGGCCGACAACATGTCGGGCAATCCTATCGGCCACAAGTCCGGATAGAAATTATCTGTCGTGTTGGCATAGCCTTTGTAGTAGGGCAACGATTTCTCATAGAGATAGTTCAGACGCAATCTGATGGAGTTGGCATCCCCATAGACAAGGTCGGGACCGAACTTACCGTAAGGTTGCTTTTCGGCCAGGAACTGGTCGCTACAGCCTGTCAGCGCGGACAATCCCAATGCCAGCACCAGACCCGGAGCGACTTTATGTAATTTGTTTATCTTCATAATACTTCAGTTTTAATAATTAGAATGAAACTTTCACACCCACGGTGACTTTACGCGTTACAGGGTAATTGCCGTATGAACCGGCGAAGGTATCCCACGCGCCTCCGGGGATGGCGTTGTAGAAGCTGAACGCGTTCTGACAGGTTACGTTGAAACGCATGCTGCTGACACCAAAAGGACGAATCCACTTTTTCGGCATCGAGTAGGCGAGCGTGATGTTGCGCAGCATGATTTTTGCGGCACTCATCCGCCAGAAGGTAGACTCCTGCTTGTTGACGCTCGAATAGCGGAGGTTAGGCAGGCTTCCGTTGATGTTGGCCTTGGCCAATACGTTGCCCTGCAGGTCCTTCACGTCCTCGTAGATGAACATGTCCTGCCAGAAGGTGGAGATGTTCTTGGTCTCCATGTCGCCGAAGCTCTCCCCTCTCAGTCCGCTCGGAACGGTGGTGTAGGCACCCCACTCGGCCTGTGCGGTCGCGTTGAGCGAGAACTCCTTGTACTGAACCTGGAAGTTGAAGTTCATGTTGTAGGGGTTGCTCGAACGGTGAGAAATCTGCACCACGTCATCCTGCGCGCTGATGATGCCGTCGGGAGCGGTGTAGTTGCCGTCCGCGTCCTTCTTGCCACGGATGTCCTCGTAAATCAACATACCCGGATATACCTCGGACTTGGTCAGACCCAAGTAGTCGGTGATTTTATACTTGTTGAAGTATTCCTCGATTTCCTGGTAGGAACGGAACATACCGATGCAGGAGAGTCCCCATTTACCGCGGTCGGAGCGTTCGCCTCTCACCTGGTCGGTGAATTTCGGGTCGAGGGGGAAGGAGGCCTCCAACAGTTTGTTGTCGTCGTAGCCTGTGCCGACACCGAAGGTAAGGCGCAGGTCTTTGCCGATGCGCTGTCTCCACTTGGCCTGCAGTTCCACACCGTAGGAGTCCATCTTACCCCAGTTCTCGGGGGCGGCATAGATACCTACCGTACCCGGCAGTACATTGCCGGCAGGAGTCACGAACATCTCACGGGCGAAGGTGTAGTAGCCCTCCATCGTCAAGGAGAGTCTGTTGTTCAGAAGCGTCATGTCGATACCGAAGTTGGTCTGGTAGTTCTTGTCCCAACGGAGGTTCGGGTTGGTTCCGGACTTCTCGGGGAGCTTGAACGACTTGCCGGCCTCTTTATCGATGTTCGTACCGAATATCGGCGCGCCGTATTCCTTGTAGTCATAGAGCTGGCACCATCTCCACGCGTCCACGTTGTCACGTCCCATGATACCGAATGAGGCTCTGAACTTCAGGAAGTCGATGCCGGTCTTCTCCTTGTCGAACCAGCTCTCTTCGGACATAACCCATCCGGCGGAGATGCTGGGGAAGTAGCCCCAATAGTTCTTCGGAGAGAATTTGGTGGATGCCTGCGAGCGGAAGAGGAACTCAAGCAGGTACTTGTCCGCATAGGCGTAGTTCAGACGGCCGATGTAGGCCAGACGACCACCTTCGCTGCGCGACCAGCTTACCGTCTTCTCCGATTCATCGGAGAGGGAGGTGGACTGTCCGTCGGTGAACGACAGCGGTGCCGTACCCTGTGCCTCTACATTCTCCGACTCGTCTTCGCTTTTCTCGATGGAGAAGGTTCCGCTGATGTCGTGGTTGCCGAACTTGCGGGCGTAAATCAACATCAGGTTCATCTGGTAGCTGTCCGAGCGCGACATGTTACGGCTGACGTAGGACTTCTGTCCGTCGTTGAGGATACGCTGTTCCAGGTTGTCATACGAGGTGTAGGCGAAGCCTTCCAGGGTTTCGGGGTCGTAGTCTATCTCCGGGTCGTTGTCGATAAGGAGGGTGGGGTCGGTAATGTACAAGTGTTTACCCGAACCGCCACGGTTCTTCACACGGTACACCGTGTTCTGCATACGGATGTTGTTCGTCTTGTCGTTGTTGATGCTCTTCGAGTAGGTGAACTTCAGGCTCAGACCTTTCAGTATCTCACTCCAGTCGAAGTTATACTCCAACGATGCCTGCAGGCTCAGGGAGTTCGAGTTGTTCACCTTGTTGTTGCGCGAGCGGTAGAGCGACTGGTAGTTGTAGTAGTTGCTGAACGAGGGGTCGTTCTTCATACCCGAGTGATAGATGGGATAGTCACCAATCTGGTCGGGCACGTAGCGGGGGTTGAAGAGCATGTACGAGTAGTCCTCGTTGCTGCCGCTACCACCGGAACTTGCCATGTGCGAAGTCTTCTCGGCATAGTTGCCGGAGATGTTCAGCGCGGATTTCAGGTATTTGGATATCTTGACGTTGATACCCGCGCGGTAGTTCCAGCGACCGTAGTCCAACTTACCGATGTTACCGTCCTGCGTGTAGTAGGAGACGTTACCGAAGTAGGTGGCCTTCTCCGTACCGCCGCTGATGCTCACGCTGTGCTGTTGGGTCAGGGATGACGACCAGTATTTGTCCAGCAGGTTGTAGTCGAGGTTCTTCATGGCCTCCATCTCATCGTACTGGATGTAGTCGAGCAGCATATCCTCCGTACCCGATTTCTTGTTGGGCGCGCCCTGTGCGGCATTGTAGATGCGGGCATAGTCGTAGGCGCTCATCATGTCGGCGTGCTTGATGGCATCGATGAAACCGAACGTTCCGTTGTAGGAAATCTTCGGCGCACCGGCCTCACCGCGTTTGGTCTTCACCAGGATAACGCCGTAGGCACAGTAGGAACCATAGACTGCGGCGGAGGCGTCCTTCAGGATGGTGATGGTCTCCACCTCGTCGATATCCAGGTTGTTGAAGTCTTCCTCGGTACTGATGAAGTCATCGATAACGAAGAGCGGCGACGGGTCGGCCACACCACCCCATGCCTGACCGCCGGCATCGACACCCGTAGGCACCAACGACACGGCCTGCTTGGCCTGACGGATGGTGATGGTTGCCGTCTCACCCGGACGGCCGCTGCTCGGCATGTCCACATGGACGGAAGGAGACAGACCGACGAGGGCCTCGGAGAGGTTACTTACGGAGAGGTCCTGCAACTCTTCGGCTCTGAACACCTCCACGGAACCGGTCACGTTCTTCTGCTTACCGGAACCGTAGCCCAGGGCTACCACCTCTTCCATCATGTTCACGTCCTCCTTCAGCACAATCTTCGGATTGTCGAGTTTCGATACGGTCTGTTTCACGTATCCGATGAAGGAGACCTGAATCTTTCCCTTCTCCGGGACTTTCAGCGTGAACTTACCGTCCATGTCGGTCATGGTGCCCACACTGGCACCTTGCACGATGACCGTAGCGCCGATGATGGGCTCATCATTCTCGTCCACAACGAGACCTGTCACCGTGCGGACACCAGCCTGCTTGGCTTTCTGGTTCTGTGCGCCCGCGGGGATTGCCAGGCAGACCATCAGCAGCAGACATAAGCTGTATATGATATGTCGTTTATTCATTATACTATATATGTTAGGTATTAGACTTCATTTAATATAACCATCTGGGGTCGCCCGCATAGTTCACTTTGATTTGGGTCTCTCCCGGAGCGAAGTTCACACCCCCGTTGGGTTGCGTCAAGTCGAGCGATTGCTTCACATCGCCCAGGAACTTCGGGTCGTAGGTGGAGGCAAACGGTGCTCCGCTGGTGTCCTTCTGTGTCGGGTCTTGCGTGTCGGGCTTGGTGACGGCGTACCAGAAGTTGAAGCTGTACTTCTTCGTGGTGCCGTATGCCAACCATTCGCGAACGCTTGCAATATCGTAGAACACGCAGAAGCTGACCGTAGTGCTGGTCGAACTGTTACGGTTGTTGTTGGCCATCTTTCCCGTCACGAAGGTTCGGCTGAACGTACAGTTGGTCACTGTTACCGAAGCGTTGCTGTATTCACTGGTCATGTTACCGAATGTTTTGGAAGGAGTGGCGTTCGACGCATTGTTGTAACGAAGCCAATAGCTACCCTTGTCCGTGATGTTGAAGATAGTGGAGTTCTTGAACTCAATCTCCTTAATCGACCGGCCTTTCTTCTGCAGGTTGATGAACGGGTCGCCGTTGCTCTTCTGCTGGATGATGCAGTTGGAGATGGTGAAGTTCCAGAAAGCGACCTGTACGCCATTGTCATGAATCATGGATTTCGGCAGGTCCTTAATCCAACAGTCGGCAATGTAGATGGGGTCTTCTACCATATAGATGTCTTTGATGACCGATCCGTCACGGTAATATTTGCCCAAATTCTGCGACTTGATGTCGTCAGGCAAGCCGGCGTTGCTCATGAAGATGAGTGAGCCGGCTTCGCATTCCGCACAGTCGAACTTCAGGAACTTGAACTTCAGACCCGAGTAAGTGTAGAAGGCTCCGTTTTTCGTCATCTTCACGGTAGGCCACTTCAGCTTGTTGCCGCGGAAGGTCATCTTCTGGCCGCCAAAGTCCACCGGACCGCTGCAGGTGTATGTACCATCAGCTTCCAGGTCGATGGCCACCTCCTTGCTTGTCGCTTCGGGCAGCGGATTGGCCTGCAGGTACTCGTAGATGTCCGATCCGGACGGGATGGTGGCGACGGACGGCACCATCGTAGTGAGCGAGTGAACCACCGGTTCGGGGTCATCGGTGTTGCCCAACTCGGAGTTACCGATGGCGCGAATCTCCATCTTGTAGTTGCAATCCTCGGCAACGGACACCTTCATGGAGGTACCGTCCACCATCTTCTTGTCGTAGTCGCCAATAACTACGGGGTTCTCGGGGTCATCCACATTCCAGAACGACACTTCGAAGCACTTGGCACCCAGTACGAGCGGCCAACTAACCGTTGCGACAGTACCCGTTTTGTCAATGGAATAAGCAAACGAATCCGGCGTGACCATCTGCGTATTTCTTACTCCAACATCAAAACCATTCGGCGACTCATAGCCGATGGCACAACCGCCTAAGAGAAATAAGCCGACAGCCAGTAACAGGCATTGTGCTTTTCTTAGCATAATTGATTGTTTCATAAAACTTTTTTAAAGGTTAAACATAATGTTTTTTAATTAGTTTAATATTTCTTGTAGGCTATCCCGATGAGCGGAATCAGGCCTAACGCAAAATCGTAAACAATTACGGAAGCAAAATAAGGGCATTCATATTAAAGTTTGTGTAATCTATCGTCACGCTTGTGTAATCTAACGTCACGCATGCCGATTTAAGATTATTTAACCCTGTCAGAAAGTGGACTTTTTATCGAAACAGCAAAAGCAGGGACACTTTCAGCCGATTTTACCTACATTTGCACTGCCTAACGTGACACAGCATGACAATGGAAGAGAATTTCGACATACGCAATCAGCAGCTCACCAGTAAGGAGCGCGATTTTGAGAACGCCCTGCGTCCGCTCAGCTTCAAGGACTTCCGCGGACAGGAGAAGGTGGTGAGCAACCTGCGGGTGTTTGTGGAGGCGGCCCGTCTGCGAGGCGAACCGCTGGATCACACCCTGCTTCACGGTCCTCCCGGACTGGGCAAGACCACCCTGAGCAACATCATCGCCAACGAATTGGGCGTGGGATTCAAGATTACCTCCGGCCCCGTGCTGGACAAACCGGGCGATTTGGCCGGCATCCTCACCTCGTTGGAGCCCAATGATGTCCTTTTCATCGACGAAATACACCGCCTGTCGCCCGTAGTGGAAGAGTACCTCTACTCCGCCATGGAAGACTATCGCATCGACATCATGATAGACAAAGGACCGTCGGCACGCAGCATCCAGATAGACCTCAACCCATTCACCCTGGTGGGTGCCACCACCCGTAGCGGACTGCTCACGGCCCCTCTGCGGGCGCGCTTCGGCATCAACCTCCACCTGGAATACTACGACAACGAACTGATAGCGGACATCATCCAACGATCGGCACACATCCTCAACGTTCCGTGCGACACCGAAGCGGCGGGCGAGATAGCCTCACGCAGCCGCGGCACGCCCCGTATCGCCAACGCCCTGCTGCGCCGGGTGCGCGACTTCGCGCAAGTGCGCGGCTCGGGACGCATCGACATGCAGATTGCCGCCTTCGCGTTGGAAGCTCTCAACATCGACCGCTACGGCCTCGATGAGATAGACAACAAGATTCTCTGCACCCTCATCGACAAGTTCAAGGGCGGACCGGTGGGGCTCTCCACCATCGCCACAGCGTTGGGCGAGGACGCGGGCACACTGGAGGAGGTCTACGAACCTTTCCTCATCAAGGAGGGATTCATCAAACGTACACCCCGCGGACGCGAAGTGACCGACTTGGCTTACAAGCACTTGGGGCGTGCACGGATGACTCCCATGGGCGACCTCTTCGGATAAGCGAACAGACAAACATCACGCTATGGCAAACTTGAAATCATTGGCAAAGGATACGGCCATCTATGGTGTCAGCAGCATTGTAGGACGATTCCTGAATTACCTGCTGGTGCCGGTGTACGCCGCCGCCATGTCGGCGGCATCGGGCGGCTACGGTGTCATCACCGAAGTCTACGCATGGACGGCCCTGCTCATGGTGGTGCTCACCTACGGCATGGAGACCACCTTTTTCCGCTTTGTAAACAAGGAGAACGAACGACCCGAGCGGGTCTACTCCACCGTACTCACCCTGGTGGGCTCCACCTCACTCCTGTTCGCCCTGCTTTGTACGCTGTTTCTGCCGCAAATCGCCCATTTCACCGGATATTCCGACCACCCCTGGTACATCGGCATGATGGTGTGGGTGGTGGCCATGGACGCGTTCCAGAGCATTCCGTTCGCCTATCTGCGCTACAAACAGCGGGCTCTGCACTTTGCGGCGTTGAAGATGCTCTTCATCGTGCTGAACATCACCATCAACGTGATTTATTACGTTTTCATCGGTGGAAAGGATGTTTTCTTCGCCTTCCTGTTCAACCTCATCTGCACCGCCATCATCATGGTGCTGCTCTTGCCGCAACTCCATTTCAAGGGGGGATTCGACCGCTCCTTGGCACGCCGCATGCTGCGCTACTCCTACCCTATCCTTATATTGGGCGTTGCAGGGGTTCTCAACCAGGTGGCGGACAAGATTATCTTCCGCCATATCTATCCCGATGCCGCCGAAGGGCAGAAACTGTTGGGAATCTACGGGGCTTGCAGCAAGATAGCGATGATTATGGCCATGCTGACACAGGCATTCCGCTATGCCTACGAGCCTTTTGTGTTCGGCAAAAGCAAGGATGCGGACAACCGGGAGGTATACGCCAAAGCGATGAAATTCTTCATCATCTTCACCCTCCTCGCCTTCCTGACCGTGATGTTCTACCTGGACCTGCTGAAATACATCCTGGCTCCGGACTATTGGTCGGGTCTGAGGGTCGTACCGATTGTGATGATTGCCGAAATCTTCATGGGAGTCTATTTCAACCTCTCGTTCTGGTACAAGCTGATTGACCAGACGCAGTGGGGCGCCTATTTCTCCTTTGCCGGTTGTGCCGTACTCATCGGTGTAAACGTGTTGTTTGTCCCCGTCTATGGCTACATGGCCTGTGCCTGGGCAGGCTTTGCGGGCTATGGCGTGGCGATGCTGCTCTCCTATTTCGTGGGACAGAAGAAGTATCCCATCCGCTACGATTTGGCCTCCATCGGTAAATACATGTTACTGGCGGCCCTGCTCTATGCCGTGGCGGAGGCTCTTCCGTTCACCAATCTATGGGTTCTGCTGCCCCTCCGCACGTTGCTCCTGCTTGTGTTCGTGGCCTACATCCTCCACAAGGATTTACCGCTGAAACAACTGCCCGGCATCGGGAAATATTTCCGATAAGCACGCAAGCGTAAATGCCTATAATGTCTCGGGCCGATGACATTATAGGCATCGACCCGAGACATTATAGGCACAAGGCTTCGAGATATATACTCAAAAAGTGTCTTATTTCTTACCGGATTTACGGGGCTTGCGAACGGCCCATCCCTCTTCGCTGAAGTCAGGCTCCTCGTCCTTGAAACCCCTGTCGTTGCCTTGGAAGAACTGACGCCAGTCATCCTTCTTATTCGAGGCGCGGGCAGGAACGAACTCACGCTCCTCACGACCCTTCTTGCGGGATTTCTCCTTGGCCGGTTTCTCCCGGCGGGAGTCGCCCTTGTCCTTCCGACGATCAGAGGACTTACCCCTGCCGTTCTCGCCTCTCCCGTATTCGGAAGTTTTGCCGCCACGGCGACCTCTACGGCCCTCCGAGTCATCGCTTCGCTTGCCGCGTCCACGGGACTTGCCCGATTCGTTCTCCTGCTCGTCGGCACGCTCCACCACGACCTTGCGACCTCCCACGGAGGTTCTGCCCAAGGCGCGGATTACCTCATCGGCCTGTTCCTCGGGCACTTCAAAGAAGGAGAAGTTCTGCATCAAGTCGATGCGCCCTATCTCTATCTTTTGGCCACGGGTGTGTTTGTTGATCAGCTCTATCACCTGTGCGGCATAGAAGTTGTCCGTCTTGCCCATGTTGAGGAAGAGGCGCGCATAACCGGCTTCGGCCTTGCGGCTGCGCTGTCCGCGCTTCTCTCCGCGTTCCTTGGGTTCTTTGGACTGACGGCTGTCGGACGGCATCTCTATTTCGGGAGCGTTCTTGTAGTAGTCGAGGAAGCGGTTGAACTCGCGCGACACCATGCGCTTGATGATGTCCTCCTTTCCCAACCAATCCAGTTTGCGGTATACATCGGGCAGGAAATCAGCGATTTCCTCCTCGTCCACCTTCACCTTCTCTATCTCGTCCACCATCTTCAGCAGCTGTTTCTCACAGATTTGCTTACCGGTAGGCAGTTCGCCCGCCACGAATTTCTTTCCGATAATCTTCTCGATGGCGCGCATCTTGCCCTTCTCGCGGAGGTTCATGATGGCGATGGAGGTTCCGGTCTTGCCGGCACGTCCCGTACGGCCGCTGCGGTGGGTGTAGCTCTCCGTGTCGTCGGGCAGTCCGTAGTGGATGACGTGCGTCAGGTCGTCCACATCCAATCCGCGGGCAGCCACGTCGGTAGCCACCAACAGTTGCAGGTGTCGCTGGCGGAACTTCTGCATCACCAGGTCACGCTGTGCCTGCGACAGCTCACCATGCAGAGAATCAGCGTTGTAGCCGTCCTGTATCAGCTTGTCGGCAATCTCCTGGGTCTCGATACGCGTACGGCAGAAGATGATGCCGTATATCTGTGGATAGAAGTCAACTATTCGTTTGAGAGCCAAATACTTGTCCTTCGCATGAACCATGAAGTAGACGTGGTTCACGTTTTTGCTTCCTTCGTTCTTCACACCGATGACAATCTCCTTGGCATTGTGGAGATAGTTCTTCGAGATGCGTGATATCTCCGGGCTCATGGTGGCGGAGAAGAGCAGCGTGTTGCGGTCTTCGGGGACTTCGGCCAGGATGGTGTTGATGCTGTCCGTGAATCCCATGTTGAGCATCTCGTCCGCCTCGTCCATCACCACGTCACGCACGGTGGAGAGGTCTACCGTACCGCGCTCCATCAGGTCGATGAGTCGTCCCGGTGTCGCCACGATGATGTGTACGCCGCGCTTGAGGTTGCGTATCTGCGTCGCGATGGACGATCCTCCGTAAACGGGCTGCACGCGCAAGCCGTCGATATACTTGGAATAGTCGGTCAAGTCGCCCGCAATCTGCAGGCACAGCTCCCGGGTGGGACAAAGGATAAGTGCCTGAGGCACACGGTCACTCACGTCAATCTTCTGGATAAGTGGCAAGCCAAAGGCAGCCGTCTTGCCTGTACCGGTCTGCGCCAGCGCCACCACATCATTTCCGTTTCCTAATAAATAGGGAATCACTTCCTCCTGCACGGGCATCGGGTTCTCGTAGCCCATCTCCTTAATCGCTTTAAGTATTTCCTCGGAAACGCCTAACTCTTCAAATGTCTTCATTCAATGTTTATTAATTCGGCTGCAAAGATAGTATAAGGTTCAGGTTGAACAAAATATGTGGAGATGTTTCTCTCCGCAAGGGCGTGTAAGAGAATCCAAATGAAAAATAATTCCTACCTTTGCACGCATTACGAAAGGAAGAGAAACAATGATGGAATTCAACTACGACGTTATCGTGATAGGCGCGGGACACGCCGGATGCGAGGCGGCGGCCGCCGCTGCCAACTTAGGATCGAAGACCTGCCTGATAACGATGGACATGAACAAGATTGCGCAGATGAGCTGCAATCCTGCCGTGGGCGGCATCGCCAAAGGACAAATCGTACGCGAGATAGACGCGCTGGGCGGATACATGGGCTTGGTGACCGACCGCACGGCGATACAGTTCCGCATGCTGAACCGCTCCAAGGGCCCCGCCATGTGGAGCCCGCGGGCACAGTGCGACCGCGGGAAGTTCATCTGGGCTTGGCGCGAGGTGCTGGAGAACATTCCCAACCTGCACATCTGGCAAGACCAGGTCAAAGAGGTGGTGGTGGAGAATGGCACGGTGACGGGTGTCGTCACCTATTTGGACGTTACCTTCCACGCCAAAGCGGTGGTGCTGACGGCAGGAACGTTCCTCAACGGCCTGTTGCACTTCGGACGTACGCAACTGCCGGGCGGCCGGGTAGCGGAGCCCGCCTCACTGCATCTGACCGAATCCATCGTTCGCCATGGCGTCAAGGCCGGACGCATGAAGACCGGCACGCCGGTCCGCATCGACGGGCGCAGCGTGCACTACGACCTGATGGACACGCAGGACGGCGAGCAGGACTTCCACCAATTCTCCTTCATGGGCGAACCCCGGAAGCTGAAACAGCTACAGTGCTGGACCTGCTACACCAATGAGGCGGTGCACCAAGTGCTGCGCGACGGGTTGCCCGACTCGCCCCTCTTCAACGGACAAATCAAGAGTATCGGTCCGCGGTACTGCCCCAGCATAGAGACGAAGATTGTCACCTTCCCGGACAAAGAACAACACCAGCTCTTCCTGGAACCGGAGGGAGAATCCACGCAGGAACTCTATCTGAACGGCTTTTCATCGTCACTTCCTATCCACATTCAACTGGAGGCGTTGCATAAAATACCCGCATTCAAGGACTTGGTCATCTATCGACCGGGCTATGCCATCGAGTATGACTACTTCGACCCTACCCAGTTGAAACACTCGTTGGAATCGAAGATTATCAAGAACCTGTTCTTCGCGGGACAGGTAAACGGCACCACAGGCTACGAAGAGGCGGGAGGCCAGGGCATCATAGCCGGCATCAACGCGCACATCAACTGCGTGGGCGGCGCGCCTTTCACACTGGGACGCGACGAGGCATACATCGGCGTACTCATCGACGACTTGGTGACGAAGGGCGTGGACGAGCCCTACCGTATGTTCACCTCACGGGCCGAATACCGCATCCTGCTGAGGCAAGACGATGCCGACATGCGGTTGACGGAGAAATCGTACCGGCTCGGTTTGGCCAAGGCGGACCGCTACCAACGTATGGTTGAAAAGCGTGAACAGGTGAAGCGGATTATCCAATTCACCGAGAACTTCTCGGTGAAGCCGGCACTCATCAATGCCGCCTTGGCGGAATTGGGAACCACACCCCTGCAACAAGGATGCAAGCTGGTAGACCTGATAGGCCGTCCACAAATCACCTTAGCGAACATCGCCAACCACATAGAGCCTTTTGCCGAGCTGTTAGGTGAAATCACCGACAGAAAGGAAGAAATCATGGAGGCGGCGGAGATTCAGGTCAAGTACAAAGGATACATCGAAAGGGAACGCCTCATTGCGGAAAAGACCTCCCGACTGGAGAGCATCCGCATCAAAGGCAAGTTCGACTACAACACGTTGAACTCCTTGTCGACCGAAGCCCGACAGAAGTTGAAGCGCATCGACCCCGAGACCCTTGCGCAAGCGAGCCGCATTCCGGGTATCTCCCCCAGTGACATAAACGTGCTTCTCGTCCTGCTACGCAAATAAGAGCAACCGCTGGAAACAACCACTTCACCATTGTTCCACGTGAAACAATTCGTAAAGAAACCTTTTGGTGATAGGCGTTTGCAGTAGCAGCGAGCAACAAAACACTCCACGCAAAGAAGATGGAAAAGAAAGACAGAACAGAGACGGAAAATTATCTGAGGGGCATCGTGCAGAACCTCCCGGACAGTCCGGGCATATACCAATACCTGAATGCGGAAGGGACTATCATCTATGTAGGGAAGGCGAAGAACCTGAAACGGCGGGTCTACTCCTACTTCAGCAAGGAGCACACCTCCAACAAAACACGGATGTTGGTCAGCAAGATTGCAGACATCCGCTATATCGTGGTAAACACGGAAGAGGATGCGCTACTATTGGAGAACAACCTCATCAAGAAATATAAGCCACGCTATAACGTCTTGTTGAAAGACGACAAGACCTACCCCTCCATCTGCGTGAGCAACGAATATTTTCCCCGGGTCTTCAAGACGCGGCGCATCGTCCGGAACGGAAGCAATTACTACGGGCCATACAGTCATCTGCCGTCGATGTACGCCGTGCTGGAGCTAATTAAGAAGCTCTACCCTATCCGTTCGTGCAACCTGGCGTTGACCCCGGAGTATATAAGTAAGGGAAAGTTCGCCCCTTGTCTGGAATACCACATCAAGAACTGCAAAGCACCCTGCATCGCCCAACAGTCGCACGATGAGTACATGAAAAACATCGCGGAGGTGAAGGAGATACTGAAAGGGAACACCAAAGCCATTAGCCAAGGCATGCTGGAAGAGATGCAACGCTTGGCGGCGGAAATGCGGTTCGAAGAGGCTCAGAAGATAAAAGAGAAGTATGATTTGATTGAAGGCTACCGGGCACGGAGCGAGGTGGTAAACGTCACACTGCACAATATCGACGTGTTCGCCATCGAAGAGGACGAGACGACGGCCTACATCAACTACCTGCACATTACCAACGGGAGCATCAACCAAGCCTTTACGTTCGAGTACAAGAAGCGGCTGGAAGAGACGCGTGAAGAGTTGCTGGCAATGGGTATTGTGGAAATGCGCGAACGTTACAAGAGTCTTTCACGCGAAATCATCGTGCCTTTTGAGGTGGACATCGAACTGAACAACGTCACTTTCACGGTGCCGCAACGCGGGGACAAGAAGAAACTGTTGGAGCTGTCGCAACTGAACGTGAAGCAATACAAGGTAGACCGACTGAAACAGGCGGAGAAGCTGAACCCGGAGCAGAAGAGCGTACGGCTGATGAAAGAGATACAGCAAGCGTTGAGACTGGAGCGCATGCCCTACCAAATAGAATGCTTCGACAACTCCAACATCAGCGGAACGGACGCTGTGGCGGCTTGCGTGGTATTCAAGAAGGCGAAACCCTCGAAAAAGGATTACCGCACCTACAACATCAAGACCGTGGAAGGGCCGGACGACTACGCCTCGATGAAAGAGGTGGTGCGGCGCAGGTATCAACGGGCTATTGACGAAGGCACTCCCCTGCCCGACCTGATTATTACCGACGGCGGCAAAGGACAGATGGAGGTGGTGCGGGAAGTGGTGGAGGACGAACTGCACCTGAACATTCCCATTGCCGGACTGGCTAAGGACAACCGCCACCGCACGGCGGAACTGCTCTACGGATTCCCGTCAATGACCATCGGACTGAAACAGAACACTCCCCTATTCCATTTGCTGGAACAGATACAGGACGAAGTACACCGCTTCGCCATCACGTTTCACCGCAACAAACGCAGTAAACGGCAGACCGCATCGGCTCTGGACAGCATAAAGGGCATCGGAGAAAAGAGCAAAAGTGCCCTGTTGCACGAGTTCAAGAGCGTGAAACGCATCCGCGAAGCCTCTTTGGAGGAGCTTACCAAGGTAGTGGGTGAAGCAAAGGCCAAGGCGGTAATGGAAGGATTGAGACCCGGGAATTGAGAAGTTGATGCCCGAAAAAGCCATCCAGTTGCATCCGTTGATGCAAGTACTTACGTCGGCACATGAAAGTACTTACGATGGCGGATGTAAGTACTTACGTCTAACACCAAAAGAGCTCACCAATAAACGAGGTAATACCCATCAGACTGAGAGGTTAACCTCTCGGGCCTGTGAGGTTAACCTCATGGGCTTGTGAGGTTAACCTCATGAAAACCCATGGTCTCGTTAATGTCTTATCTTGATTCCGCTTGCCCGTTGTCCGGTTATACTACTGAACCACTTGTCAACCTTAGCGCGCTCATCCTAAAAGGCTTGTCGGCGTATCTTTCCTCAGAAATATCCAGACAACATTGGATAGGAACGGGAGTGTGACTATCTTTGCAGAGGGAAAGTCGCTTAGGCTTCCGGGAAGAGAGCCTTCCGGGATGCTGATTAGCCGCTTTCCCGTCCATAAACAGCAACATTATGAGAGCAGTGATACAACGGGTGAGCCGTGCCTCCGTGACCATTAACGGGACTGTGAAAGGCAGCATTGGCAAAGGGTTCATGATATTGGTAGGCGTGGAGGAAGAGGACACCCAAGAGGACATCGAATGGCTCTGCCACAAGATAGTCAACCTGAGGGTTTTCGATGACGAGAACGGGGTGATGAACCGCTCCATCCTCGATGCAGAGGGAGAGATATTGGCCATCAGCCAGTTTACCCTGTTCGCCTCGTATAAAAAGGGTAATCGTCCCTCGTACATACGGGCGGCCAAGCATGAGATTTCCGTGCCGCTGTACAACAGCTTCTGCGACGAACTGAGCATCGCACTGGGCAAGCAGATAGCGACCGGCGAGTTCGGGGCAGACATGAAGGTAGAGTTGATAAACGACGGGCCGGTGACCATCTGCATGGATACGAAAAACAAGGAATAGCATGCTGTATACAGCTGATTATAAATAGATTGAACGATGGATATAGAAAAAGCGCAACAGGTAGTGGACGAATGGATAAGGACCTACGGCGTGCGGTATTTCAGTGAGTTGACCAACATGGCGATTCTGACCGAGGAGGTTGGCGAACTGGCGCGCATCATGGCACGCACCTACGGCGACCAGTCGTTCAAGGAGGGTGAGAAACACGACCTTGGCGATGAGATGGCGGACGTGCTGTGGGTACTCCTCTGCCTGGCCAACCAGACAGGCGTAAACCTGACAGAGGCTTTCGAGAAGAACCTCGCAAAGAAGACCGCTCGGGACAAGGATCGGCACAAGAACAATCCTAAACTGACAGAAAACAAGTAATCATAAACGGATAAACAAGATAAATAACATGGGAAATCTGGAGATAGAACGCAGTGAGAACGCTGAACTCAGCAAGTACGACGAAGCGCTGAGGAAGTATGTCACCGAACTGAATGACAAGGAGGTGAGTGTAGCCACCGGGAAGATTGTGGAGAAGGCCACTGAAAACAACACGATGGAGGTGAAGAAATTCCTCTTCAACTGCATCGACCTGACCACGCTGAAGACCACGGACAGCGAAGAGAGCGTGCTGAAATTCACGGAACGGGTGAACGACTTCGAGGACAAATACCCCGACCTGAAGAACGTGGCGGCCATCTGTGTGTACCCCTGTTTTGCCAACATCGTCAGCCAGTCACTGGAGGTTGAGGAGGTGAATGTTGCCTGTGTATCAGCCGGATTCCCCTCATCGCAGACCTTCACCGAAGTGAAGATAGCGGAGACAGCCATGGCACTGCACGAAGGGGCGACGGAGATAGACATCGTGATTCCGGTGGGCAAGTTCCTGAGCGGCAACTACGAGGACATGTGCGACGAGATAGGCGAAATGAAGGACCTTTGCGGCGAGAAGAAGCTGAAGGTAATCCTGGAGACAGGCGCGTTGGGCAACGCCTCCAACATCAAGAAAGCCGCCATATTGGCCATGTATTCGGGTGCGGATTTCATCAAGACCTCAACGGGGAAGATAGAAACCGGTGCTACACCGGAGGCAGCCTATGTGATGTGTAAGGCCATCCGTGAATACTGCGACGAGACAGACCGCAAGGTGGGTTTCAAGGCCGCGGGAGGCATCAACACGGTGCAGGATGCCATCGTCTACTACACCATCGTAAAGGAGGTTTTGGGCAAGGAATGGCTCACGAACGAGCTCTTCCGCATCGGCACCAGCCGGCTTGCGAACCTGTTGTTGAGTGAAATAGCAGGCGAGGAAACAAAGTTCTTCTAACTCTTAACGCTGCCAGGTCCAACTTAGCTTGAATGAATCATCGTACTTCCTTGAAAGAGCCATTGCGCTTGCAAGGAAGTACGACCACAGGGAAAGGATAGGTCCAATTGGGAGTACCGTAGGAATAAGCTATGAAACAGGCCTAAGATTAAGATTCACGTTCGATGACGTAGGTAACATAGGCGGTAAGTGCCTCACGGATAGCGTTGTTCCTGACCTCAGTGAGAAGGAGCAACGCTTCTTGTTTGTAGCGCATCATCACCTGCTCGGCATACTCGATGCCGCCATTGTCTTTGGTGAATTGGGTAAGCGTTTCCACATCTTCCGCAGTGGCTTGCAGGCTCTTCACCTTTACGACCAAGTCCTTGATATCCTGTCGGTCCGTATGGCTGACGGCATACAGTGCAGGGAGGGTAAGTTTTCCTTCAAGCATATCATTACCAGTGGGTTTGCCCACGGAATCATTCTTATAGTAGTCGAAGATATCGTCCTTAATCTGAAAACAAACACCCACTTTCTCTCCAAAGAGACGGAAGCGTTCCACATCTGCCCGGGTGGCGTGAGGAGCGGTCAACGCACCAGCTTTGGCACAGGTAGAGAAGAGGGCCGCGGTCTTCATGCGGATAATATCGAAGTAAACCGCCTCGGAAAGTTCCTGGCTCTGGATGTTGGAGAGCTGAAGAATCTCCCCTTCGGAGAGGTCCCTACCCAGTTGCGAGATGGCATCCACCACCTCGATATGATTGGTTTTGGCCGAATGCTGGAGGGCTGCGGAAAGCATGTAATCGCCCACCAACACGGAGATGCGGTTGTCATAAATGGCGTTGACCGACTTCTGCCCTCTCCGCTCGCAGCTCTTGTCCACCACATCGTCGTGAATCAGGCTGGCGGAATGGAGCATCTCCAAGGTCAACGCGGCATGATAAGTGGCTTGTGTGACAGGGCCAAACTCCTTGGCAACGAGAAGGACAAGGATAGGACGCATCATCTTCCCCTTGCGCTGGAGCAAGTAGTCGAAGACGGACTGCAGCAACGGATTGTCAGTCTGAAAGGAGTTTGCGTAGAGTTCTTTAAACGTCCGAAACTCCGTTTCTATCGGATTAAGTATGATTCCGTTTCTATCCATGTGAAATAATTTAGCGACAAAAGTAGTAATAAAAATATGTAATAGCCCTATTTTTAGTATTTTTACAAGTTAAAACATCGAACGAATCATGGAAAAACTTTTCTTACTGGATGCTTACGCACTGATATACAGAGCCTATTATGCTTTCATAAAATCACCGAGGATAAACTCCAAAGGTTTCAACACCTCGGCCATACTGGGTTTCGTGAACACCCTGCAGGAGGTTCTGAACAAAGAAAAACCGACGCATATCGGCATCGCTTTCGACCCCTCCGGGCCGACGTTCCGCCACGAGGCTTACGCGGCATACAAGGCACAGCGCGAAGCTACGCCGGAGGTGATAAAGGAGTCTGTACCCATCATCCGGGAGATCATTCAGGCTTATCGCATCCCCATCCTGGAAGTGAACGGCTTTGAGGCGGACGACGTGATCGGCACACTGGCCCTGAAAGCCGGAGCCAAAGGCATAGAGACCTACATGATGACACCGGACAAGGACTATGGCCAACTGGTGCGGGAACACGTCTACATGTACCGCCCCAAGTATGGCGACAAGGAGTTCGACGTGATGGGCGTGGAAGAGATTAAGGCGAAGTTCCGGATAGAACGTCCCTCACAGGTGATAGACATGTTGGGACTGATGGGCGACAGTGCGGACAACATTCCCGGTTGCCCGGGCGTGGGAGAGAAGACCGCCCAAAAACTGATAGCGGAGTACGGGAGCATAGAAAACCTGCTCGAACACGCCTCGGAACTGAAAGGGTCCCTAAGGGATAAGGTGGAGAACAACAAAGAGCAGATAACCTTCTCGAAATTCCTGGCGACAATCAACACCGAGGTTCCTATCGAGTTGAACATGGACGAGCTCGAAACGAAGGAACCGGATGAGGAGACACTCCGGAAGATTTTCTCGGAGATGGAGTTCAAGACCCTGCTCGACCGAATGTTCAAGAAGGAGAAGACGAGTGTGCCCAAGAAGTCGGAGAAGGACACTTTGCAAGCCAATTTCCTTGACTTATTTGCGGACGAGGGCACAGGCGACGAAAAATATTCAAATCTCACGCGGTTAGAAGAGCTGCACTACGACTATCAACTCGTTGACACAGAGGAGAAACGGAGCGAATTAGTGCGAAAATTATTGTCCGTGAAAATCTTCAGTTTAGACACGGAAACGACCTCAACGAACGCTGTGGAGGCAAATTTGGTGGGAATGAGTTTCTCGATGCACGAAAACGAGGCTTACTATGTGCCTGTACCCATAGACCCGACCGAAACGCAAAAAATAGTTAACGAGTTCAAGGAAGTACTGGAAAACGAGTCAACCGTGAAGGTGGGACAAAACATCAAGTACGACATGCTGGTGTTGCGCCGTTACGGAGTGGAGGTGAAAGGAGAGCTGTTCGACACCATGATTGCCCACTACGTTCTTCAACCGGACCTTCGTCACGGGATGGACTATCTTGCCGAGGTCTACCTGCACTACGAGACCATCAAGATAGAGGAGCTGATTGGCCCGAGGGGCAAAAAGCAGAAAAACATGCGCGACTTGCCTCCGGAGCTTGTCTACAAATACGCCTGTGAGGATGCCGATGTCACCTTGAAGTTGAAAAACATCCTGGAGAAGGAGCTGAAGGAGAACGATTGTGAGAAACTGTTCCGGGAAATAGAGATGCCGTTAGTCCCTGTCCTGGCCTATATGGAGTGGAACGGCGTACGCATCGACACCGATTCCCTGAAACAAACGTCGGCACTCTTCACCGAACGGATGAACGAGATTGAACAGGAAATCTACCAACTGGCGGGAGAGCCGTTCAACATCTCCTCCCCGAAACAGGTGGGCGAGATGCTGTTCGACAAGCTGAAGCTGTCCGACAAGGCAAAGAAGACCAAAAGCAAAGGACAATACAGCACGTCCGAAGAGGTGCTGGAGAGTCTGCGCCACAAGCATCCTATCGTAGAGAAGATTCTCGATTACAGAGGGTTAAAGAAATTACTGGGTACCTATGTGGATGCCTTGCCGGAGCTGATAAATCCCCAAACGAACAAGATACACACATCGTTCAACCAGGCGGTGGCGGCGACCGGGCGACTCAGTTCGAGCAATCCAAACCTGCAGAACATCCCTATCCGCAACGAGGACGGCAAGGAGATTCGGAAGGCTTTCATCCCGGACGACGGTTGCCTCTTCTTCTCAGCGGACTACTCACAGATAGAGCTGCGTATCATGGCGCACCTAAGTGGCGACCGGAACATGATAGAAGCCTTCAACAACGGGTCGGACATCCATGCCGCAACAGCCGCCAAGGTCTTCAAGAAACCGATAGAAGAGGTGACGAAAGCGGAACGCAGCAAGGCCAAAACGGCCAACTTCGGCATCATCTACGGCATCTCCGCCTTCGGCTTGGCGGAACGGATGGAGGTGGACCGCAAAGAGGCGAAGGAACTGATTGACGGCTACTTCGAGACCTACCCGGAGGTGAAGCGATACATGGACCAAAGTATAGAAACGGCACGCCAACAAGGCTACATCGAGACCGTCTTCCACCGTAAACGCTACCTGCCGGACATCAACTCGCGCAACGCCGTGGTGCGTGGCTATGCGGAACGAAACGCCATCAACGCGCCGATACAGGGCAGTGCCGCTGACATCATCAAAATCGCCATGATACGCATCTACAGACGTTTCGTGGAGGCCGGACTGCGGTCTACCATGCTCATACAAGTACACGATGAGTTGAACTTCAACGTCTACCCCGACGAGAAGGAACAGGTGGAGCGTATCGTCATCGATGAGATGGAGCATGCCTACGCCATGCGCGTGCCGTTGGTGGCGGATTGCGGATGGGGAGCCAATTGGCTCGAAGCCCATTGATTGACAACAGGAAAGAACTATGAACCATTATAAAAACAAGAAGAAGATGATTAAAAGAAGTTTGGGCGGACTGCTGCTGTTGTTCGCCTTCACAGTAGGATTGCAGGCTCAGGAGAAGTCTCCCGTGAAAGTGGCCTGCATCGGCAACAGCATCACACAAGGTGTGGGCGTGAAGAACCAGTTTCAGGACAGCTATCCGGGCATCCTCTCCCAATGGCTGGGCAAGGAGTACGACGTGCGCAACTTCGGATTCAGCGGACGAACCATGCTGATGAACGGCGACCGTCCTTACATGAAGGAACAGATGTACCAGGACGCGCTGGCGTTTAATCCGGACATCGTGACGATAAAACTGGGAACCAACGACACCAAGACGATGAACTGGCCGGCGCACGGACAGGAGTTTGAGGGCGATATGCGTACCATGGTGAAGGCTTTTCAGGCACTCCCCTCCCACCCCAAGATTTATCTCTGTTACCCGGTGCCGCCCACCAAAGTGCAGTGGACCATCAACGACAGTACCATCGTGCAGGAAATCATCCCTGCCATCGACCGCATCGCGGCGGACATGAAGCTGGAAGTGATTGACCTGCACACGCCACTCCTCCCCTATCCGCAGTGTTTCCCGGACTGTGTACACCCCAACGAAGAGGGTGCTCAGCGCATCGCCACGGAGATCTATCGCAAGCTGAAGGGGGAAGAGCCTCCCGCATACACCGCACGTCAGCCATTTCCGGGCTCAAAATCGGCGTGGGAGGGGTACGACAAGTACACCTTTCAGTTCCATGGCAAAGAAGCGGTTGTAGTGGCTCCAAAACAGCTTCCGGAGGAACAGAAGAAAGCGGGCATAGAGAACGAGCTGAAAGGGAAGCCTTGGTTGTTGCGTTCGGCGTTCGACGAGTTGTATGCCGAAGCCGACAAGGAGCTGTTGAAAAAGGGTTATCACATCGTCTACTACGAGTTCAATCCCTATGACACTCCGGAAGCGGCAAAAGAGGGGAACGCTTTCTACAAGGTAATGACGAAATACTATAAGCTGAACAAGGCAAGAGAGGGGGATAGCGGTCTCCGCATACATGGATTGGAGATTCGATGACCGCCCATAGGGCTTATAGCGGAGCCGAGAGGCCACAAATGAAGACTTCCCTCTGGGTGTTCCTAAACGGACACCCAGGGGGAAGTGTTATCAACGAACGGACTATTCAACGTAATCTATCGCCACACGGCTCTCGCGTACGGACTTGCAATAGTCGGAAACAGCCACATGAGCGGGATGCACCTTGTAGGCGTTCAGGTCGGCTTCGTTGTCGAAGGTAGAGACCAACACGGCATCGTAGTTGCCGTCAGAAGCCACCACATTGATGCCCACATGCGCACTACGGAGCTGAGGGACAACGCCCACCAAAGCCTCCAGATGTTCTTTCATCCAAAGAGCGTTCTCGGCCTTGGTCCTACCACCGGCCTGCTCCTTGAGTTTCCACATAACGATATGTTTCAGCATACTAATTCCGTTTTAAGATGAACACAGCCAAGCTACCTGCGAACAATGTGAACCACGAATCCGCGTGTCCTGATTCCATCCAAGCCCTTGGCTTTCCGCGAGCGCAAAGGTAGAAAGAATTCCGGGGAATAACCCGTTATTCAAACATAAAATCGTACCTTTGCACTATTGTTTGCCAACAAAGTCATTTAGATTAAATTAAAACCAAGATAGATTATGAGTTTACAATGCGGTATAGTAGGTTTGCCAAATGTCGGCAAATCAACGCTTTTCAACTGCTTGTCAAATGCAAAAGCACAGGCTGCCAATTTCCCTTTCTGTACCATTGAGCCGAACGTAGGCGTCATCACCGTTCCGGACGAGCGGTTGAACAAACTGGCCGAACTGGTTCATCCGGGACGCATCGTCCCCACTACGGTGGAGATTGTGGACATAGCCGGACTGGTGAAGGGAGCCAGCAAGGGCGAGGGACTTGGGAACAAGTTCCTGGCCAATATCCGTGAGACAGACGCCATCCTGCATGTGTTGCGCTGTTTCGATGACGAGAACGTGACGCATGTGGACGGCAGCGTGAACCCGGTACGCGACAAAGAGATTATCGACGCTGAGCTACAGTTGAAGGACTTGGAGACCATAGAGAGCCGGATACAGAAGGTGCAGAAACAGGCACAGACGGGAGGCGACAAGCAAGCTAAGCAAGCCTACGACGTACTGGTGCGCTACAAAGAGGCGTTGGAACAGGGAAAGTCCGCCCGTACGGTGCAGTTCGAGAACAAGGACGAGCAAAAGATTGCCAAGGAGCTGTTCCTGCTCACCTCCAAACCGGTGCTGTACGTCTGCAACGTGGACGAGGCAAGTGCCGTCAACGGCAACCACTACGTGGAGCAGGTGCGCGAAGCCATCAAGGACGAGAACGCCGACCTGTTGGTGGTAGCCGCCAAGATAGAATCGGAGATAGCGGAGTTTGAGACGTACGATGAGCGACAGATGTTCCTGGCCGAGATAGGGTTGGAAGAGTCGGGCGTGAACCGCCTGATAAAGGCCGCATACAACCTGCTGAACCTGGAGACTTTCATCACCGCCGGAGAGATGGAGGTGAAGGCCTGGACCTATCAGAAAGGGTGGAAGGCTCCGCAGTGCGCCGGTGTGATACACACCGACTTCGAGAAGGGATTCATCCGCGCCGAGGTCATCAAATACGACGATTACCTGAAGTATGGCTCCGAAGCCGCTGTGCGCGAGGCCGGCAAACTGGGCGTTGAAGGCAAGGACTATGTGGTGCAGGACGGAGACATCATGCACTTCAGGTTCAATGTCTAATCATCACTAACACAAGAACATCATGGACGCACTGCTCACTATCCTGTGGAATCCCGACGTGGACCTGTTCCACTTGGGCGGCATCCACGTACGCTACTATTCCGTATGTTGGATTATCGGACTGACACTGGCTTACCTGATTGTGAAACGGCTATACAAGGAACAGGGAGAGAAGGAAGAACACTTTGACCCACTCTTCCTCTACTGCTTCTTTGGCATCCTGATAGGCGCCCGCTTGGGCCATTGCCTCTTCTACGAACCCTCCTATTACCTCTCCCACCCGCTCGACATGATTCTGCCGTTCCGGCAAACCGCCGCAGGATGGAAGTTTACGGGTTACGAAGGGTTGGCGAGCCATGGCGGTACGCTGGGACTGATGATAGCCTTGTGGCTCTATGTGCGCAAGACGAAAGTCAACATCGTTTGGGTGCTCGACAATATCGCCATAGCCACCCCTATCACCGCCTGCTTCATCCGGCTGGGCAACCTGATGAACTCCGAGATTGTGGGCAACGCTACGGACGTGGCGTGGGGATTCATCTTCGCACGCAACGGAGAGGATTTCGCACGCCATCCGGCACAACTTTACGAAGCCATCGCCTACCTGATTATCTTCTGCATAGGCATCTGGCTCTACAAACGCTACAGGGAGAAAGTGGGCACAGGGTTCTTCTTCGGCTACTGCCTGACGACAATCTTCACCTTCCGCTTCTTCATTGAGTTCCTGAAGGACGTACAGGTCTCCTTTGAGAGAGGCATGACACTGGATATGGGACAATGGCTGAGCATCCCGTTTATCATACTGGGCATCGCTTGTATGGTAGGCGGCAAGTGGCTCGCACGCATTGCCAAGAAACCAGACGGAAAGAAGAAGTAACTAAAGATATACAGACGCAAAAAGAGGATTTATCAGTGCGATAAATCCTCTTTTTGCGTCTGTTGGTTGGACTACCAGGATTCGAACCTGGGCAAACAGAACCAAAACCTGTTGTGCTACCATTACACCATAGTCCAATCGACAAGGCTTCCGTTAAAAAAGCGGCACAAAGATAGGTAGTTTTCCTTGTGCCGCCAAAGATTTTTGAATATTTTTGTTCTATTTCTTATTTGGCGATGATAAGATAATAGTTTTTCTTGCCACGCTGAACCAACAGGTATTTGTCGTTCAACAGGTCCTTGGTAGTTATATCCTGGTCAAAGGCCGTTAGCTTCTCTTTATTGAGCGAAACGCCACCGCCCTGAACCAACTTACGCATCTCACCCTTTGAAGCGAATACAGCGGATTTCTCGGCGAAAAGATCCACTGCTTTCACGCCGGCTGCCAGCTCGTCGCGCGATACCTCAAAACGGGGCACGCCCTCGAACACGGCCAACAGGGTGTCCTCGTCCAGTTTATGGAGTGCCTCGGAAGTCGCGTTGCCGAAGAGGATGTTGGACGCTTCTACGGCTGCATTGTAATCCGCCTCGGAGTGTACCATGACGGTGACCTCCTTCGCCAGGCGTTTCTGCAACAGGCGCAAGTGCGGAGCCTCGGCATGTTCGGCAATCAGTGCCTCAATCTCATCCTTCGGCAGGGAGGTAAATATCTTGATGTAGCGTGCCGCGTCGTCGTCACTCACGTTCAGCCAGAACTGGTAGAACTTGTAGGGAGAAGTGTAGCGGGGGTCGAGCCATACGTTGCCGGATTCAGTCTTGCCGAATTTGCCGCCATCGGCTTTGGTGATAAGCGGACAAGTGAGGGCAAACACTTCGCCGCCGTTGGTACGACGAATCAGCTCAGCACCGGTGGTAATGTTGCCCCATTGGTCGGAGCCGCCCATCTGCAACTTGCAGCCTTTGGTCTCGTAGAGATGGAGGAAATCGTAGCCTTGCAGCAACTGATAGGTGAATTCGGTGAAGGAGAGTCCATCGCGAGCCTCGCCGTTGAGGCGTTTCTGCACGGATTCCTTCGCCATCATATAGTTTACGGTAATATGCTTACCGACGGTACGCGCGAAATCGAGGAACGTAAAGTCTTTCATCCAATCGTAGTTGTTGACGAGCTCAGCACGGTTAGGGGCGTCAGACTCGAAATCGAGGAACTTGCCCAACTGCTTCTTGATACATTCCTGGTTGTGGCGCAGCGTCTCTTCGTCGAGCAGGTTGCGCTCGGCCGACTTGCCGGAAGGGTCGCCAATCATGCCGGTAGCACCGCCAATCAACGCCAACGGTTTGTGACCGCAACGTTGCAGGTGACGCAACATCATGATACCGCACAAGTGTCCGATATGCAGTGAGTCTGCCGTCGGGTCGATACCCACATAAGCGGTTACCATCTCTTTCTGAAGCAATTCTTCCGTTCCGGGCATCATGGTATGAACCATGCCACGCCATCTTAGTTCTTCTACAAAATTCATCGAATGATTGTCATTAAAATGTTTTAGTTTGTTTAGAATAGGTGCAAAAGTACAACTCTTTATTTGAAGATACAACTGTTGCCTTCAAAAAAGAGTTTCTTAATATTCTGTTCCACACTCGTTTGTAAGCTTACGAGCGACAACTGCCGGTCTTTGGCCACCTGCCGGTAGACCGTTTCGATGGGAGAAGAGGACTCATCGGTCTCCAGCAACAGGCGTTCCGCAGGCACTGTCCGCAAGGCATCCACCCGGTAATGTTCGCCAAAGGAGAGGTAAAGGCCGTGCCGCAGATAGTCCTCCGCCAGTTGCCGTCCGCCACGAAAGCCATGAATCACCCAAGGCATATGGGCATCGAGTTCTTTCCTCAGCCGGATGATTTCGTTGGAAGCCCTCACCACATGGAGTATCAACGGGAGAGCGCAACGTTCGGAGAGAGCCACCACTTGGCGGAACATACGCAGTTGCAGGTCGAGGGAGGTATCCGCGCATTTGTCGAGCCCCACCTCCCCTATCGCCACCACGCCGGGGGCATGGACGTGTTGACCCAGCCATAGCCACTGAGCCTCGTAATTCCCCTCCGTAAGAAACCAGGGATGGATGCTCAGAGAGCGGTAACAGGGCACCTCAAGACTATCCGTATAGCCGCAGGAATAGATGGCCCGGGCGGAAAACGCCATCTGTGACGGGTGCGTATGCACGTCCCAAAAGGAGGATTCGGAAGTTGACGCGAAGGAGTCCATGGCAGCGTACGAAAAGCGTTGAGAAGGTCAAGGAACGGGGTCATAGCCCGAACCGCCCCAGGGGTGGCAACGAAGCAGACGACGCACAGCCAACCAAAGTCCTTTGAGAGGGCCGTGTTTGCGAATCGCTTCGATAGCGTACTCGGAGCAAGTGGGCGTAAAGCGGCACGAAGGAGGTGTCAACGGAGAAACGTATGCCCGATAGAAGCGGATGGGCAACACCAAGAGCCATATCAAGAAGCCGCGTATCATTGGGCATCAGCAGAGGATTCGCCTCTTTTCGTTTCCGGGGTGTCGTCCGTCGCATGAGGCTGCAGACGCTCGGACAACCTGAGCAGCAGGTTGCGTACCTTCTCTTCCACAACGGACGACTCCACAAGGGTATCGCCAAGCCAAATGAAGGCTATCGCCGCGGACAGGTTCTTCGCCTCAAGAACGGGCACAAGAATCCGTTTGTTCCTGCGGTAAGCCTCACGCACCTGACGCTTCACACGGTTGCGCTTAACGGCTCTCTTGAACCGTTTCTTTGGCACGCTGACAAGCATCGACGCGGTGGGGTCTCCTCCCCCGGAGGTCATGTAGACCATGCGCAACGGGAAGGCGAGCAACGACTTGCCGTCGCCGCCGAACAACTGGTCGATGAGCCGCTTCTTGTTCAACCGTTCCGCTTTGGAGAGTGTGTTGTGTAAGGTTTCCATTTATCCGTTGTTTTCGTAAAGCAGTGAGGATTCCGCACCACAAAGTTACCACTTTATTGGCACAGAATCCTCATTTATGGGAAAAAAGCACGGAGGTGCTTATTTATGCTCTTTGATATACATGTCGAGGGCAGCGGTCATGGAAGGCGCTTGTGGCGACGGAGCTTCCAAGTCGAGCCGCAATCCGGCGTCGCGTACAGCCTTTGCCGTGGTAGGGCCAAAGCTGGCGATGGCTATGTCGCCCTGCACGAAGTCGGGGAAGTTCTTCAGCAACGAGTTGATGCCCGCGGGACTGAAGAAGACCAGCATATCATAGTCGAACTTCTCTTCCGGAGTGAAGTCGTTGCTCACGGTGCGGTACATCACCGCTTCGGTGTGGGTCAACTTATTCTTGTCCAACAGGTTCTTCACCTCATCGGTGTGAACGTCGGACATCGGCACCAGGTATTTCTCCGTTTTGTGCTTCACCATCGAAGGTATCAAATCGTCTATCTTACCGGTTGCGCCAAAGAAGACCTTACGTTTGCGATACTGGACATACTTTTGGATGTACAAAGCGATAGACTCTGTCACACAGAAGTATTTCATGTCCTCGGGAACATTGACACGCATCTCGGTACAGAGATGAAAGAAATGGTCAATGGCATGGCGTGACGTAAACACCACAGCGGTATGGTCCAGAATAGAGACTTTCTGCTGTCTGAATTCCTTGGCGGACAAACACTCAACCTTGATAAAGGGGCGGAACACAATCTCTACCCCATACTTCTCTGCAATTTCGTAGTACGGTGATTTCTCAGAAGCAGGTTTTGGTTGCGAAACAAGTACTTTCTTTATCATTAAGGTACTAATAATTTGTTATCAACAAGCTATTGGCTGTCATAAGCGTCTTCCCGAGAAGAAGACACGGTGCCAATTCGAGGGTGCAAAAGTACACAATTAAATAGACACAGCCATACTTTTTGTTGAAAAAGACTTTAAAGCACTTATAAAACAACAATATCTCTACCAAAAGGACTATTAGAGCGACAGAGACAAGGGCGTAAAGATTGGACAAATCGAAATATACATACGACAGCAGGAGCATAAACAGGAAGAGACCACCCAAAGAATAGAGCAACACATAGGACTCTATCCAGAGGGAATTCTTCTCTTTGTCGAAGAAGACCCAGTCCACCAGGGCAAAGAGCCCCACCTTGAAAGCGAAGGACAAAATGCTGATGAGAAGGTAGGAACCCAACAAGAAAGACAACGAATAGTGCTGAAAGAGTTGGGGCACGGTCTCGTACGAGTAATCAACAAACAGAATGGCCAGCAGCAGGCAGGTGAAAAGCGACAAAAGGATTTGGCATTTGACGCTTGACTTCATGTCGCCTACCGAGAACAAGTCCGGCTTCTCACGCACATAGAACATGTTTTCGATTCGCTGCGCCAGGTAGTGTTTCTCCGCGGCAAGAGTGAAAGCCAACAGGAAGAAACAGAACAACATAGCTGAAACAAAAACATTGTCGACGTGCGGGTGATAGGGGATTCCTTCCATATCCATACCGACACTCTCGGTACAGAGCGACGCGGTATCATTCCGCGCATCGGCAGGCAACAGACCGAATCCCAAAGAGGAATCGACATCTCCGGCCAGTGTATCCTCCACAGCCGCGTAAGGCACAGCCAACGTATCCGCCGGATAGGTGTAGATTGTATCTTGGGGGAACAAACTCTGGTTCATAGCCGTGCGGTTTTGGTGGCATCCTCACTCCACTCCGGTGCCGACAGGACTTGCCGGATGGCTTCCTCGGGCGTAGTCGCCACTTGCCATATCTGGAGGTTCTGAGAACGCATGAATCGTTCGTCAACGGCCTTGTGCAGCATTGCCAACAACGAATCATAGTAATGGTTCAGGTTCAGGACAACGATGGGGTTGCGGTGGAGGCCCAGCTGTTTCCAGGTGATGGCCTCCAGCAGCTCTTCCAGAGTACCTACCCCACCGGGCAAAGCGATGATAGCGTCAGCCAAACGAATCATCGTCTCCTTGCGATCGTGCATCGTCTCCGTGACGATGGTCTCGGTGAGTCGGTCATAACCCCAGCCGTTCTCCACCATGAAACGGGGGATGACTCCGGTCGCCTCTCCTCCGTGACCAAGCACACCGTCCGCGCAGGCTCTCATCAGTCCCGCACGGCCGGCTCCGTTGACAAGGCGTATATGGTTTTGCGCAAGCAGCACGCCCAAGCTCTCCGCACATTGCAGATAGCAAGGGTCCACACTGGCACTGGACGCGCTGTAGACACATACGCTCTTTATCTCGCTCATCGGTAATCGTTATTTGGGAGCAAAAATACAAAGATTCTTATCTCCATGGAGTGAAACGATTGATTGAAGTGATTATTTCAACCCGAAAACTTCTTTTATCTTCTCCACATAGTCGAGCTTCTCCCAAGTGAACAGCTCCACCTCAACGGTCTTGGTAGGCTGGTAGTTGGACTCGAAGGTCTTTGTTACCCACTGGGGCTCGCGGCCCATGTGACCATATGCGGCAGTCTCTTCGTAGATGGGATTGCGCAACTTCAGACGCTCTTCGATGGCGTAGGGGCGCATGTCGAAGAGTTTGTCAATCTTCTTTGCGATTTCACTGTCCGTCATGTTGACCTTGCTACGTCCGTAGGTATTCACATAGATGTTAATCGGACGGGCTACACCGATGGCGTAAGAGACCTGCACAAGCATCTCGTCGGCCACTCCGGCAGCCACCATGTTTTTGGCGATATGGCGGGCCGCATAGGCCGCGCTGCGGTCTACCTTACTGGGGTCTTTACCGGAGAACGCGCCACCGCCATGGGCTCCCTTGCCACCGTAAGTGTCTACGATAATCTTTCGTCCCGTGAGCCCGGTGTCACCGTGAGGACCGCCAATGACGAACTTGCCGGTGGGGTTGACGAAGTATTTGATTTCGTCGTTGAAAAGAGCCAACACCTTCTCGCTATGAATCTCCGAGATGACACGGGGCATCAGCACCTCAATCACATCCTTACGGATTTGCGCCAGCATCTGCTCATCGGCTTTCAGTTGAGACAGCTTGGAATCATTCTCCGGTTGGATAAATTCATCGTGCTGGGTAGAGACGACAATCGTATCGATGCGGTTGGGCACGCCGTTGTCGTCATATTCGATAGTCACCTGGCTCTTGGCGTCGGGGCGGAGGTAAGTCATCACCTTGCCCTCACGGCGGATTTCGGCCAACACACGCAGAATCTTATGCGCCAAGTCGAGCGACAACGGCATATAGTTTTCCGTCTCGTTCGTAGCATAGCCAAACATCATTCCCTGGTCGCCCGCGCCCTGTTCCATAGGGTCGGCACGCTCCACGCCGCGGTTGATGTCCGGGCTCTGCTCATGAATGGCGGAGAACAATCCGCAAGAGTTTCCGTCGAACATGTACTCGCTCTTGGTGTAACCGATGCGATTGATCACCTCGCGGGCAATGCGCTGCAAGTCCACATAGGCTTGGGTCGTTATCTCACCGGCAAGCACCACCTGTCCGGTCGTTACCAACGTTTCGCAAGCTACTTTCGAGTTGGGGTCAAAAGCGATTAATTTGTCAAGTACGGCATCGGAAATCTGATCCGCCACCTTGTCGGGGTGTCCTTCAGACACCGATTCGGATGTAAACAAGTATCCCATCTTTCTACATTTGAAGGTTCAGTAAATAAGTAAAAATGTAAAATGGGGAGAATGTTTGGGGAGAATGTAATGCACAACAGCCAGGCTGTTCTATTTAGCATTTTTTACCGTGGTTGCAAGCTGCCCAAATCTTTCCACATTTCTAATCGGCTGCAAAGATAGCTCAATTGTGTAACCGCACAAAAAAGTATCCCATATTTTTGACGGACGATGAAGAATATGCGTTATTTTTGAAAAAAACGGGGGATGGAGTGTAACTTTGTCGCCAGTTGTCCGTCATCATAGCAAAGAGATGCAAGAAGTCAGTTTCAGAAACGATGTGCTGCCACTAAAAGACAAGCTCTTCAGGTTGGCACTGCGAATCACATGCAACAGCGGTGAGGCCGAGGACATCGTGCAAGATACACTGATTAAGGTTTGGGACAAGCGGGACGAATGGCCGCGGCTTGAGTCGATAGAGGCCTACTGCTTGACCGTCTGCCGCAACTTGGCGATAGACCGCAGCCAGTTGAAAGTCAACGAGAGCGCGGAGTTGAGTGAGGAGACAAGTTCCCGACCGGACGCATCGAGCCCTTACGAGGATTTGGTCCGTCAGGAGCGTGTGTCGTTGGTACACCGACTGATTGACGCCTTGCCCGAGAAGCAGCGTACCATCATCCAACTGAGGGACGTGGAAGAAAAGAGTTACAAGGAAATTGCGACTATCTTGAACCTGAGCGAAGAGCAGGTGAAAGTGAACCTGTTCAGAGCCCGGCAAAAGATAAAACAACAATATAAAGAGATTGATGATTATGGACTATAAGTACATTGAGCAACTTTTGGAGCGGTATTGGCAGTGCGAAACCTCCGTAGAAGAGGAGCGCATCCTGCGTGCATTCTTCCAACAACAGGAGATTCCGGCTCACCTGCTTCCCTATAAAGAGCTGTTCGCTTACCAGCAGCAGGCTAAGGAAGTGAAGCTCAGTGACGACTTTGACGCGAAGTTGTTGGCCAAGATAGAAAAGCCGGTGGTGAAAGCTCACCGCCTGACCCTCTCCTATCGGTTGAGGCCGTTGCTGAAGGCCGCCGCCTGTGTCGCCATCGCATTGACGGTAGGCAATGCCGTACAGCATGCGTTCAACCAACCGGGCGACGAGAGCGACTATAATTACGATGCATACAAAGACAGCTTCACCGACCCGCAAACGGCGTACGGAAAGATTTCGGACGCCTTGTTTACGGTATCGGAGAGCATCAACAAATATCAGGAACGACCGGCGGACAGCTGTCCGGTAGAAGGCGAAGCCAACCCGGAGGCACAACCGGAGACTCCTGACACAATGGCTGTAGAATGAATACGATGAAACGTTTGTTGTCAGTCATCTGCATCCTGGCCATGGCGACCTTGGCGAACGCTCAGGACTTTGCCATGCGCTACATGAGCGAAAACAAGTGCGACACCGTTCTGAAGTGCATCAGCATAGGCCCCAAGATGATAAACGTGGTGCTGAATACCGATGCGCAGAACGAGGAGCAAGAACAGATAAGGGCTATTCTCTCGAACCTGAAGAGCATGCAGATAGTGACCTCCGCACAGGACGGGGAGACCTACTATCAGAAGGCGGAACAGATGGCGCGGAAGAATACCAACCGGTTCGAACAGTATCTCGCTTTCGACAACGAGAACGAAAAAGGGAAGATACTGTTGCACCGGAAAGACGAGAGCATCGTGGAACTGGTGATGTACGTATGCCGGAAGGATTCCTTTCAGGTGATAGACTTCACGGGAAACATGGACGATGAGTTTATCGACAAACTCTCCAAGTCCATCGTTCCGCAAGGCGAAGGGGTGAAATGATATTTATTTGCTTTTTTAATTATATATAGTTAGTGCTTATTAAAACATACTCAAGAAACTGTGAAGTTTCATTTCTCTCAAATTTTTCATAAAAACTAACTTTTAGTAAAAGGGCTACTGCGAGAGCAGTGGCCCTTTTATTTCCAGGTTATCTTTCTTACCTTTGCGCCCATGATACGCAAAATCAGCTTTTTGGACAAGGAACTCGGTGCCATAGAGGTACGCACCAATGCAAGGGCACGGCACATCGTCATGCGCGCGCAACAGGACGGGGTGATTGTCACACTACCCTACCGACTGCCGACCGACCGGATTATGGAGGCATTGGACGCTTATCGGGACAGGCTGAAGGCGCAACAGGCAAAGCTGAGGGAACAGCAAAAGCGGGTCAATCTCCACTTCCGCATCGACACCGCATACCTGAAACTTCGGCTTACTGAGGGCGAGACCGCAGGTAAGTTCTTCGTGAAACGACAAAAAGGTGACGTAGAAATCATCTGTCCCCCAAAGTTCGATTTTGATACGGATAACGCCCAAGCGTGGATTCGGAAGGTGGTGGAGGAGCAGATTCGTCAACAGGCTACGCTCTTCCTGCCCGAACGACTGAGAGTCCTTTCAGAGCGACATGGACTTCCGTTTAACAAAGTACAGATAAGGGGCAGCAAAGGACGCTGGGGGAGTTGCTCGGGTCAGAAACACATCAGCCTCTCCTATTACCTGATGACCTTGCCTCCGCACCTGATAGACTACGTGTTGCTGCACGAGTTGTCGCATACACGGGAAATGAACCACGGGGATAGATTCTGGGCCTTGATGGACAAGCTGACCGATGGGAAATCATTGGACTTACGCAACGAGATGAAAGGCTACCGGACTGATATCTTTAACGGTGCCGGGGATGACGTTTAACGCAAGGGGAAGATGCGGCGCGCCCACACGAAACAGGCGGCAAAGATGCCGACGGAAAGGAACATCATGATGCAGAGTGTCGCGGAATCCCCGATAATCTCCTCGGTGGACATCTCAGGGGAGAACGTAAGCATGGTCCATACGGCCAGACCGTTATTGATTACATGACACATTACACCGGGGATGATGCTGCCTGTGCGGTAGTAGAGCCAGGCCAACAGCATACCCAGAAGAAAAGCGAACGGCATCTGGGCAGGATTGCCGTGTACCACGGCGAAAAAAGCCGACGACGCCACGATGGCACCTGTAGAGCCGTACCCCTGTTTCAGCAGATGACGCTCCAAGGCACCCCGGAAAAGCAACTCCTCGGCCAAGGGAGCCACTAACACGATGGAGAGAACGCCCCAAACGTTGCGACTCATCGCCGCAAACAGGCCGTTGTTGTAATTGGGGAGGTCAATCCATTCGGTGGCCACATTGAGGACAAACATCGCCGAAAGCACCAGTGGCAGACACAACAGGTAACAACGCAGGGGAACCCGCGTAAAGGACGATTTGTTGAGCCGTGCGTCGCGACACCACAACAGATGTACGATAACCAACACGTTGGACAATATGGAAGAGAGGATCAGCTGACCCGTACTCAACTCGTTGGGGTCGGGCCTGTCCATCACAACATTAGTGATAATCAGCAGCAAGGCAACCATGAACTGATAGCCTACAAACGTCAGTACAAGCAAAAAAGACTTCTTCATCTCCCCTACTCCATTTAGTTATCATCCAGCAATTTGTCCACCTTCTCGGCATCCTTTTCCAGCTGGGCGGAGAGGTCGGACATATTCTCGAACCTATGCTCATCCCGTATACGTTCCACAAACTCTATCCCTATGGCGTGACGATAGATGTCGCCGGAGAAATGCAGGATATGGACTTCGACAGAGCGCGTGGCATCATTGCCTACCGTGGGGCGAACACCGATGTTGAGCATCCCCTTGTATGTCTTGTCGGCCAACTTCACCCGCACGGCATAGACCCCGTTGGCGGGAATCAGTTTGTCGGGGTCTGACTCCATCACGTTGGCGGTGGGGAACCCCAACGTTCGGCCCACTTTGAAGCCGTCCACCACCCTACCTTCCAGCCGGTAATCATAACCCAGGCATTTGTTTGCCGACCGCACATCGCCTTGCAGCAAGAACTTGCGGATGGCGGAGGAACTGACGTTGATGCCGTCCAGCACACAGGCTTTCGCTTGTACCACGTCCATCCCCAACTCTTCGCCATAACGGACATAGTCGGCGAAACCTTCGCAACGGTTGTGACCGAAACGATGGTCGTATCCCACCACAAGTACTCTGACGTTCAACTGATTGTGCAGCACGCTCTTCATGAAGTCGTAGGCCGACAATTGGGACATCTCACGCGTGAAGGGCAACATGACGCAACGGTTCACGCCGGTACGAAGCAGCCGGGTACGCTTTTCGTCATAAGTAGACAGCAGTTGGGGCTGGTAGTCAGCCTGCATCACCTTTCGCGGATGTACGGGAAAAGAGATGAGACAGGAAGCCAAACCGCGTTCCGCCGCCAATTCCTTCACTTGCTCAATGAGGAAACAGTGTCCCCGATGCACACCATCGAAGAAACCAATTGTCGCCACACAAGGTTTTGCCTCTTCCATCTGTATGTGTTATTGCTTGTCGAAAAGTTGTCGCCAATCGTCGCTGTCCTTCGGGCAGTAGACTTGCATACCCAATGAACGCGCGGCCTCGCAGTTGGCCGGTGAGTCGTCAATCAGCATCGTCTCGGAGGGCATGATTCCCGCACAGTTGAGCATGGCTTGGAAAATCTCCTTCGAGGGCTTCGCCATATGCATCTTGTATGAGAGGTATTCTTCCTCGAAAAAGTCATGCACATCGAACCCATGGTAACGGAAGAGATTCTTGCACACCATCTCCCAATGAATCGGGTTGGTGTTGCTCAGCAGATAGACCATATACCGCTTCCGAAGCGAGAGCAACAAGTCGAGCTTCCATGGTTTCACTTCACCCAACATCTTGTTCCAACAGTCAATAATCTGTTCGTTGGTAAGCGAATCGTGAGAGAGGTGGCGGATTTTACTGCAAAATACTTCGGAGGAGATGTTGCCCAATTCCAGCTCTTCAAAGACACCGGCCTGTTGGTATTTGTCTATCCATTGTTCCGCTTCGTCCAGTCCGAAACGTTTGAAGGCTTCGATGGATCGCTGTTGGTCAACATCTACCAACACTCCGCCCATATCAAAGATAAAGTTTCTTATTGTCGTTCCCATCGGGTATCCATAATTCGGGTGCAAAAATACAATTATTCTCACAAATACTTGCGTGTCTCAACAAAACATTCTAATTTTGCACTCGAAATAGGGAGGTCTATTTCCCGGACTTGTAGCTCAGTTGGTTAGAGCAACAGACTCATAATCTGGAGGTCCTAGGTTCAAGCCCTAGCTGGTCCACAACGGCAATGAAGCGGTTACGAGTCTCGTAGCCGCTTTTTTCGTGTGGTTGCGCAAACAAACTGTGGGCCAGTCCCGTAATTTAGCACGAAACAAAAGAATAATTCGCAAGGAATTTGGTCATTTGGCGCATTTTCGTTTGGCGATATGGCTTGATAACGTTTGGCTGTTTGGCAATAATTCGTTTGGCTGTTTGGCGAAGATTTGCTCAGTCGTTTGTGTCTATCGATTCAGTACGGCTCTACGTAAAGTGACTACTGCTTCAGTTAACGAAAAGAAAAAGTGCCTGGTGGAATGAGGAAAAGTCATGTCGTTTATGGGGTTTTCATCCCGTACGGCATGGCACTCCCATCCCGTACGGGATGAGGGGTAGTGAACGTACAGGATGAGGTGCTATAGTTGTACGGGATGAGGGTGCCTGGTTGTACGTCCTGGGAAAGGAGCCTCCGAGAGCATGAAAATCAGTTAACGAAATGCATCGTTTTTGACGTTCCGGTTAACGGTTTTCCACGGTAGTTAATGGTTAGTTAACGGCTGGTTAACGGTAGTAAACGATAGTAAACGGCGAGTTAACGGTTAGTTAACGTACAGTTATCCGAACAATCGCCATCCGTTTATCGGACTGACCACAAAAATCCATTGGATTCTCCAAGTATCTTGCATAATCCTCCAACCCTCACGACTTGATATTCTGTATGAGGTTATTGGATTCTCCAAGTATCTTGCATAATCCTCCAACACTCCTTCCTCATGGAGGCTAACTTTCTCCATTGGATTCTCCAAGTATCTTACATAATCCCCCAACACTATTGTAGGACTCTCATAATATTCCTACAACTTAAAACATGAGTTGTACATGATTCCTTACGCGGAAAAAGTGGCAATATTGCCAAAAAATCCGTGGTGTTAGGGTGGGTAATGGGGGAATATCATTAACTTTGCGCGGAAAAAGTGGCAATATTGCCAAAAAATCCGCGTAAGAACGAAGGCTATGCAAATAAAAAGAGAATTCTATTTACAGCAACTCATAGATGGCAAGCAAAACGGCCTGATAAAGATTGTGACAGGCATCAGACGTTGCGGCAAGTCGTTTCTCCTCTTCAAATTGTTCAAGCAGCATTTGCTCAAAACGGAAGTTGATGCGGAACATATCATACAGATTGCGCTTGATGACATTGAAAATGCGGATTTGCGTGAGCCACTCACGTTGTACAAATGTATTAAGGCAAAGATGACAGATGGTGATTTGTACTACATACTGCTGGATGAAGTGCAACTCGTCCCGCGGTTCGAGGAAGTATTGAACAGCTTACTACGCATAGACAATGCCGATGTTTATGTAACAGGAAGCAACTCAAAATTCCTGTCAAGCGACATCATCACGGAATTTCGTGGACGAGGAGATGAGATACATCTTTATCCTCTTTCGCTTTCTGAATACTGCGAAGGCACCGGCCTTTCACCTGCGGAAGCCTGGAAAGACTATTATACTTACGGTGGATTGCCGCATATATTGTCGCTTGAAACAGAGAAAAAGAAGATGGACTATCTCAACAATTTGTTTGAAAGTGTTTATCTGATAGATATTTTGGAGCGTCAGCACATCAAAAACAAGGCAGAGTTTGAGGAACTTGTCAGGATTATAGCTTCTGGAATAGGGGCACCGACTAATCCCGCAAAGCTGGCGAATACTTTTAAGAGCGTAAAGAAAGTAAGCATTGACTCCACGACCATAGACCGTTATCTGGGCTATATGCAGGATGCATTCCTGATAGAAAAGGCTGAAAGATATGATGTCAAGGGGAAAAAATATATTGGTAGCTTCGCCAAATATTATTTCTCCGACCTCGGACTGAGAAACGCTATATTGGGTTTGCGTCAACAAGAGGAGACACACATCATGGAGAACATCATATACAACGAGCTGCGTCGCAGAGGTTGCAAGGTGGATGTCGGCATGGTGGAGCAACGTTTCGTTGATGATGATGGCAAGTGGAAGCGCAATCAACTTGAAGTGGATTTTGTTGTCAATGAAGGCAGCCAAAGATATTATATCCAGTCGGCTCTGGCTTTGCCCGATGAAAACAAACGCAAACAGGAAATGGGGTCGTTGCTAAGAATTAACGATTCTTTCAAGAAGATGATTATTGTGAAAGATGACATAAAACCATGGCGTGACGAGAACGGAGTCCTTACAATGGGATTGTTGGATTTCTTGATGAGGCCGGACAGTCTTGAGTTATGAGAGATGTATGTTATCGCTACAATGAATCAGATGCGGGTTAGTGTTGAAAGGTCGTAGGCTTGCGCAAGTCCAGCCTCTATGTCGTGAACAAGGACCTTACACTGTCTCATACTCCAATTGCTTGATGTTAATATCCACCTGTAGCCCTAAGGTGCCGAGCACAGTCAATAGTGT
>CAVFNZ010000004.1:0-44784 GCA_963624095.1 Clostridium sp. CAG:217
CCAGGAGCGAGGCGAGCCGTGCCGAGCTGACGGACTATATGTTCGCCAAGCACGGGTTGGAGCGCAACGAGGTGATGGCGCGCAGGGACGCGAAGAGAAAAGCGGACGAGGAGTTCGGTGCTGACATCCGCAAGGCCGAGCGTGCCTTGGACAATGACCCGAGCGACCAGGATGCGATAGACAGGCTTGACGACCTGCGCAAGCAAAGGGACGACAGGGAACTGGAGCTTTACTTTAAGAACCGGAGCAGGGACTATTCGGGACTGACCGCATTGACGGGAATGAAAGACGTGGCAGCAGCCGAAGCCGAGTCACAGAGGATAGTTGATGAATACGAGATGCTTTATTATACGGATGACCTTTGGAAGAAGGTCAAGGAAGTGTCCGATGCCATTCTGCGCAAGTCGTATGAATCCGGGTTGATAAGCCGCGCCGTGTATGACAGCCTTTTGTCGAGGTACAAGTACTACATTCCTCTGAGAGGTTTCGACAAGAAGGTCGCCACGGACGTGTACGGCTATCTCACGGACAACCGGGGGAACGGAGCGTTTTCCTCCCCCATCCGTAACGCGAAAGGCCGTACGAGCAAAGCCGACGAGCCTCTCGCCCAGTTGTGGCTGATGATGGACAGTGCCATCTCGCAAGGTAACAGGAACGTGTTGGTGAAGCAGGCGATGATGAACTTCGCCAAGAACCATCCAAGTAACCTTATCACGATGAGCGACCTGTGGATTCATTACAATGCGGCAAGCGGCGTATGGGAGCCCGTGCTGCCGAACAACATCACACCGGACGACACGCCTTCGGAGGTTGCCGACAAGATAAGCGACTTCGAGGACAACATGGAGCAATTGGCGAAGCAATTCCCGAACGAGTACCAAAGGGCGAAGGACGCTCCCGACATTCCGTACAGACCTCTGAACGGAGTGGAACACGAGCACCAGATTATCGTCCGTCAGAACGGCAAGAGCTATGTGATAACGGTGAACGGCAACCCGAGACTGGCGCAGGCCGTCAACGGACTGACGAATCCCGATTCCGTGGAGCATCCTCTCGCGAAGCTCATCGAGGGGATAAACAGAGGTCTGTCCATCGCCTACACGACCGCCAACCCGAACTTTGTTCTCTCCAACGGGATACGCGACGCTCTGTACGCGAACCTTATCACCCTTCCGAAAGAGGGTAGAGCGTACAGCGCAAGGTTCTCGTACAACTGGGGCAAGGTGAACCCGGCAAGGATGACCCACCTCTACGGCAAGTATCTGAGAGGAACGCTGAACAGAAACGACTATATCGAGGATATGTTCTACAAGTTCCTCATGAACGGAGGCGAGACGGGATTCCTTAAACTGGACGAGTTGCGGACGAAGAAGAAAAAAATCGCCAACGAGCTCGCGCGGCAGAACGGGAAGTACAAGATGTCCACCATCCGTGAGGCTTTGGGCGACATTCTCGACACCGCCAACAGAGGGGTTGAGAACACGGCGCGCTTTGCCGCGTTCCTTACTTCGATGGAGAGCGGACGTTCCGTCTCCCGTTCAATCTACGATGCCAAGGAGATAACGGTGAACTTCAACAAGAAGGGTGCTGGCAGCAAGACCCTCGGTCTGCAAGGTCAGACAAGGGCAGGAAACATCGCAGCCATCATCTCGTCCATCGGACGTGGCGGATACGTGTTCTGGAACGCTGCCATCCAAGGTACGGCAAACTTTACCAAGGTGGTGAAGAAAAACCCGAAGGGTACGCTGACCGGACTTGCGGTCATGTTCGCAATGGGTGTCCTTGCCGCATACCTGGGTGGTGACGATGATGAGGACGGAGGAACGGGCTACTTTGACATGGCGGAAGCCACAAGACGCAGCAATCTGATGTTCAAGCTGACAACGGATACCTTCATAAAGATACCTCTCCCCGTTGAGTTGAGGGCGATTTACGGACTTGGCGAGCTTGCCGGAACGTGCGCCTTTAGCGGACAGGACAAGAGCGTGGGAGAGATAACAAAGGCGGCGGTCGGTGAGTTGACACAGCTTCTGCCTCTTGACTTCATGGAAGGTGCCGGCGGTCTCAAAGCCATTGTGCCGAGTTCCTTGAAGCCTGTCTTCGAGGCGACCGTTAACGAGTCGTGGACCGGGATGCCGATATACAGCAACTCCGAGTACAACCGAAACGCTCCCGAATGGACGAAGGCTTTCAAGAGTGCCAGCAAGGACTTGGTATCGGCGAGCAAGTGGCTGAACGAGGTTACGGGCGGTAACGACGTGAAGAAGGGTTCTTCGGACAAGCTGAAAGTCATCTCGCTGAACGAGAACGAGGGCTTTAACCTTGCGAACCCTGCACAGATGGAGCATATCCTCAAAGGTTACTTCGGAGGTTACTTCACGTTCGTTGACCAGTTGAAGAAAACGGGTGAGACAATCATCGGCAGCCGTGAGTTTCAGGCATCCAACGTCCCGTTCCTGAACAGGGTGGTTCAGACCGGGGACGAACGGACCCAAACGCGCAGTGCGGTGAACGAGTACTACGACTTCAAGGAAAAGGCCGAGGAGACGAAGCGGTTGATGCGCGGCTACGAGGGAAAGGCCAAGCAAGGCCTCACCGAGTACGCCGAGTACTACGACCGGATTATCAACTCTCCCGACTATCTGGAGATGATGAAATTCGATGGTCTGAACAAGTCCATGGGTATTGACGCGATGCAAGAAGCCAGGAAACTGATTACCGACCAGGAGCAGTTGAATGAGCTTGACAAGTCTATCCGTGACGGAAAGAAGAGAATTGTCGAAGAGATGAAGAAGCCGAATAAATAAAAAAAAAGCGGATAAATGAATTACGGAGTACCATACAAGGGAAGCAAGAACCTCATCGCCGCCAAGCTGGCGGAGGCGATACCCGGCGCGGACAACTTCTACGACCTCTTCGCCGGAGGGTGCGCGGTGACGCACAGAATGATGGAAACGGGACGCTTCAAGCGTTATTTCGCCAACGACCTTGACGGGCAGGGTCTGAGGCTGTTCACGGATGCCGTAGGCGGCAAGTACCGCGACGAGAGGCGGTGGATAAGCCGCGAGGACTTCAACAGGATGAAGGACACGGACCCCTATGTCGCCTGCTGCTGGAGCTTCGGGAACAACCAAAAGAACTACCTCTACTCGAAGGAGGTGGAGCCGTGGAAGAAGGCGCTGCACTTCGCGAGGGTGCTCGGCGACTTCACGCTGATGGAGGAGTTCGGCGTGAAGACTGACGGGAGCATTGCGGACATCAAGGCGCACGCGGACGAGTATAAGCGGAAGTACATCCGTTGGTGGCTCTCAAAGCAAGAGTATGCGGAGGCGGAGCTGGACGCGCTCATCGCGAGGTGCAAGGGCGACATATCCGTACAGGAGGAGGAACTGCGGCAGTACCTGCTCCGGGGACTGGAGCAGGTACTGCCGCAGGCGGAAGTCGGCAAGCGGCTCGGCACGCAGATGACGGGTCACTACTTCGGACGGAGCCAGTGGGAGTTCCCCACGGAGGAACACTACAACAGGATGCGGACTTTCATGCCCGCGCTGGACAAGGACTACAACGAGGTAGTGGGGCTGCACAACCTTTGGGAACGCCTCGAAAGCCTCCAACGCCTCCAAAGCCTCCAAAGCCTCGAACGCCTCGAACGCCTCGAAGTGTCCTTCAAGTCCTATGACGAGGTAAGAATCAAGCCGGGCAGCGTGGTCTACTGCGACCCTCCGTACAGAGGGACGGACGAATACAAGAACAAGTTCGACCACGAAAGGTTCTACGACTGGTGCGAGCGTCAGACGGAGCTGGTGCTGGTGAGCGAGTACGCCATGCCGGAGGGGAGGTTCGCCGAGGTGTGGAGCAAGGCTCACCGGTCGCGGCTGAGCGGCACGGCGAACAACGGGGTGACGGAGCGGCTTTTCGTTCCCGTGCGTCAGCTCTCCAAGTACCGGGAGATGATGCGGCGGACGGAGGGGAGGCGGCGGAGATACGTCCAGCTGGAGTTGTTTCCCGAGATGTCGGCTGCGGCGTTCCGTTGAAGCGCGCTCGGGTTCATTCCGCGCACGCTGCGAACAGGGCGATGACGGAGACAATGAGGCTGACGATTGCCGTGACGACAGTGAAGTGATTAAACTGAGATTTGCAAAGTCTCTATAGTTGTTTTCGTGTTGAAACGCGCGAGGAGTAAAAAAACTTCTTCGCGCGTTTTTATATATAGGATAATTACCCTACCTTTGTTGCGTGAATATCGGCAGAAAAATGGCTGTTTATTGCAAATTCATTGCAAGAGATTTTCGCAACGTTGCAATCGGTTAATATACAGATAGTTACAATGCTTATATCTTTGCATACGAAAAACTATGTAGATTTAGAGAAAAAAATCATATGTCATTGATTATCAATATACACATAACCTTTTTTAGGGCTTAAATAAGCAAAAATCGGGCGAGAAATGGATGATTTGGATGGGTGTTGGCGGTTTTTTGCGGAATTGTTATTGCAAATTAATTGCAAATTTTCGGTCGGTAAAGATTTGATTTACTATGATAAAGACGAGTTACTATCTGGACACAAGACGGGCGAGGAAGGACGGGACTTTTCCCGTGAAGATTCTCGTCAGTGCAAACGGGACGAACTTCCTCTTGAGCGTGGGGATGACTTCGGGGCAATCGGAATGGACGGGAGACGGGTTTTCCAAGAGAGACCCGAACGCGAAGGTGAAGAATATCTACCTCCGGAACATGATGAACAACGTGGAGAAACATATCCTTATGGTGGACAACAAGACCTTGGACATGAAGAAGCTGAAGAAGGACTTGGAACGTATCATTGACGGAGACGACCCTAACGACAGGAGGAGGCTCGTTGACGCAATGACGGATTTCGAGAAGACTATCGGCAAAAAAGGGACAATGGGATACTTCGCCGCGACAAGAACACTGATAGAGGAATACGATGGCTCGGTCTATATGGATGAGGTGAACGCACAATGGCTGGAGAAATTCTGCGCGCACCTAAAGTCGAAGAGGCTAAGGACGAACAGCGTTTCTCTCTATATGTCTTCCATAAGGAGGGTGTTCAACCATGAGATAGACAATGGAGCGAATCTGCAATATCCTTTTAGGAAGTTCCACATGGGACGTGAGAAGACGAGGAAGAGAAACCTTTCCGTGGAGAGGCTGCGGGCGTTGAGGGACGCGAATGTCGAAGGCCGCGGCTCTGATTACAGGGATTTCTTCATGTTGTCGTTCTACCTTATCGGCATCAACATGGCGGACTTGTACGGGGACTGCGTTATTGAGAACGGACGGTTGGAATACAGACGGGCGAAGACAGGAAGGCTTTATTCCATCAAGTTGGAGCCCGAAGCCATCGCCATCATCGAAAGACACGGAGGAAACCTCGGTCATTTCGACTTCCAAAAGATTTCAGGGATGAAGAATGCCGCATCGTTCAGTCTTTCTTTGTGCCCGGCTCTCCGAAAGTTAAAGGACGGCAATGGAGACGTGATTGAGCCTGACATCACATGGTATTGGGCAAGGCATACATGGGCGACCATTGCGGCTTCGCTCGACATACCGAAGGAGACAATCTCCGCCGCTCTCGGCCATGAGATAGGGTCTTCAATTACATCCATCTATATAGATTTCAACCAAAAGAAGGTTGACAGGGCGAACAGGATGGTGATAGACTATGTGAACGGGACGGAGGTGGTGGACTAAGGTCTCCCCTATACCGCTCCATCCCATCGGATTCCGGACTACATCCGGCTTTCGTTGAACGTCCCTTGGCTCGGAGAGAAGCTGTTGTCGGTCTCGCGTACTTTTCTCGGTGTCGGCATTTTGGTATGGACGAGCGCGCCAATCATGTCGGTCATGAGGATGTCATCGTGGTTGTCCTTGCCTTGGATGTTCTGGTATTTGCCGTCCTCAATTACATAGATGGCGGCTTCCTGGTAGAAGCGTTCATCGGGGTCTATTACCCGGTCGTCCTCGAAGGCCGAGACGAAATTGTCGACCATCTCCTGCTTGGTTTTCACGTTGGTGTGGAACCCCACCTTGTTGAGGATGCCTTGACGGATGTCCTCCTCGTTGGTGGCAGGGCGCATATATAGATTTCCGTAGAGCCCTTCCAACTTTTTCAGGATGCCCAAGATGTGGTCTCCCTCGTCCACGTATTCATCCGCCTGCGCCTTCTTCTTGTCGAACGTGTTGGATTCTATGACGAGCAAAGCGTCTCCCCAGAAGCGTGACATTTTCACGGCTTTGTAGGCGAGAAAGTCGTAACGGATGTGTCCTCTCCACCTCGCCACCACTTCCAGCTTTCCGTCCCTTAACCGGGTAGACCATCTGTCCATGACGGTGATGACCGAGTAGTCAGCCAACGGGTTCCGTCCTCCGACATCGACAATCGTGATGTACCTGTCGGAGCACTTCTTCTCATCGGGCATCCGCCAAACCCACAGCAACCCGTTGGACTGGGGTTCGAGTTTGAGGTCTCCGCCTTTTGTCTCCATGATGTCACCCTTGAAGACAGGCTCGCGGACATATCGTTCGCGGAGCTCGTCAATCACCTTGATTGAGAAGACGTGTACGCCGGAGAACTTGAAGCACTCCACATCATCGGAAGGAGCTTCGGAAGCCATCTGCGCATGGTCGGTGAAACTCTCCCGTTTCTTGATGTACCATTTCAGATGTTCAAGGGTCGCTCCCTTCCTCCAAAGCGAATAGATGTAGGCGAAAGATTCGTGCGCCTTGTCGGGAGCCACCTCATTATCCCTGCTCTCCAACAGCCTTTTCACGAAGAGGTACTTCTCCTCATAGGAGCCGAACGGGATGCGGTCATTCTCTATATAAAAGAAAGGAATGAAGATGGCCTTGCGGTTTGACTTGCCCGACTTCGCCAGCTGATAGGCGTTGAAGAAATGACCCGACATTCCCCGTGCGGTACTCTCTTCGATAAGCATCGTGAGAGGGACTTCCAGTATGTTCGATTCGATGTTGGTGATAACGTCCTCGGCGGACTTGCACCCGGTGGTGCGCCAATAGGCCACCTCGGAGAAATGCGCCATGGCGTAGTCCTGTCCGCGCGTTGACTCGAAATTCTCGTACGATGCGGTAGTAATGACATTGTCGCGCAGGATGGTCCCGTCCTTCTTGGTGATGATGCTGTCGGCCGAGGACTTCTCGTAGGGAGAGAAAATGACGCAGTCCGTCCCGAACACCAGTCCCGGGATATTGTCGAGCACCTTCTTGTACATCGCCTTGATGCGTTTGGCCGTGTCCTTGGTCTGCGCCACGATAGCGGAATACCATTGTTCGCGGACGAAGAGCTGCACCCATGCCATGTAGAGCTGCACGAGCGTAGAGCCTCCCCATTGGCGCGCCTTGAGCAGAACGATGCGGATAGGTACGTTGTTCAGCCGCATCGTCTCCAACTCGTCCAGGACATAGAGCTGGGCATAGTTGAGGACAAACGGCCCGGTGCCGCCTTGCTTGTATTTGATACGGAAGCAGACATAGAAAGCGAATGACGGATCGTGCGAAAGGCGTACGAGCATCATCTCCTTCACCACATCATCCGTGGAGAGTCTGTCCGTCACGCCGAGACCCTCCAGATTCGCATTGAACTGGTTGGTGTACTTCAAGATGGACTTCGCTTCCAGGACATCCTGATACAGCTTGTTGTTGTACACCTCATCGGTGAGGAACTGCGTGCGTATCGGGTAGTCACGAATCTGGTACTTGTTCGTGTGCATGGCGATTCCGTTTCCCGTGAGTTGGTCGCGTTTGCCGAACATGGCGTTCTCCCGTTCCTTCGATTCACGGATGACGGAGAGTATTTCGTTTTTTAATGACTGCTTCTCTTGCTGCATAGATGATAACGGCTAAGATGAATGAATACAAATGAATCCTCCAGTTGACGTGGGGAATAAATACCGAGACGAGACTGATGCCAATGATGTAGAACGGCTTAATCCTGAAAGACCAGTATCTTCTTGCCCAACAGGCGAAGACGAAACCCGACAATCCGCAGGTCGGCTCGTCCGCCATCCAGGCGAAAGGAATGACCGAAGCCAGCGAGGCCGCCGCATATCCATAGGCGCATGTAGTCCATCTCGGTTTGAAGGCGAAAAGAGCCACGAGGTTGGCCAAGAGGTGAAAGACGTTTGCGTGAGAGAAATGGTAGAGGAGTGAATTTTGGATTTCGATATTGCTATCAAAACCGAAAGATGAGTTTGTCAGTGTGAAGATGCCGCAAATGGTTGCGACCGCGAACGAAGGTGCCAGTTGTCTAAAGTTTGCGCTCATTCCTCCGTTTCTTTTTCATCGCGTCGATAATCTTGCGAGCCCGGCTATACGACATATAGAACTTCGGCGCACCCGACAGAGCCACGAAGGAGGCGAGATATTCGATTGTAGCGTCCCTGAAAGTGGGTGTCGCCCTCAATCGGTTGTACTCGTCGAACAGGTCGAACGCTATCTTCCTCCGGACAGAGCCTTCCTTGTATGAAGGCGGTCTGCCTTTGAGAAGCCTCAGGACTTGCCTGTACGCCTCGCCGGGTGTGATGCCGAACGAAGGGGACGGGCTGTTCACTGCGGCCACGATAGCCTCTTTGTGCGAGCGCACGTCACTTCTTCGGCAAGCTTTCCTATAAGCCGCATAGAGCGCGTTGTACCGAGTCTCGAAGTACCCGTTGTCATATTTCTCCATGCGATAACCGATAGTTGTGCAAATATACTACAAAAGAACCGGAATTGCAAATAATCGAAATACTTATGTAAAATATTGTGTTTGTGGTCATTTTCTCAAAACAACGAGATAATGTGTGGTATCTTTGTGGAAAATCAAAACCAAAATCGTACAGATATGGCAGAAGAAAAAGATGAATTGAAAAACGGAGAGGTGCAGGACGGGATGCAAGAGCCCCAACCTACTCAGCCATCGAAGCGCGACACGTTCCGCAGCAGGTTTGCCCAACGTCATCCCGACTTGAACATGGATGACGAGGACGCCTACTACGATGCAGCCAACAATATGCTTGACGAGTATGAAGGCTACGAGAGATACTCCAACAATTTGCGCGACAACATACAAGGGAGTCCCATGCTCCGTGACATGATTATCGCCGCGAAGGGCAAGGAGGATTTCAACCCGATAGTGTGGGCTATCGAGGAGGGGCGGCTTGACTTGGACGCGCTGCGTGAAGACCCCGACTACGCCAAAGTGATAGCGGAAGCGGGCAAGACGGCGTTGGAGCGGAAGACGAAAAGCGAAGAGCTTGAGAAGCAGGCTGCGGAGAACTGGCCCGTCACCATGGACGAGACCAAGGCGAAGGCTGCCGAGCTCGGGCTGTCGGATGATGACGCCTTGGAAATCATCAAGGAGATGTATCAAATGATGGACGACCTGATTATCGGCAAGGTGAACATGGACGTGTTTGAGCACTTGGCAAAAGGCCGCAAGCATGAGGAGGACGTGGAACAGGCGAGAACGGAAGGCCGCGCCGAGGGATTGTCCACGAAAGTGGACGAGAAGCTGCGCAAGATGCCGAAGAAGCAAGAGCACATCAGCGGTCAGCAGACACCGATGAAGGAAACGAGACCGAAGGAAGTCAATAACCCGTTCTTGGCATAAGACGAGATAATTAACCATTTTAATAAGACGAAAAAAAGAAAGAAGATTATGAGTAAGATTTTCGGAAACAAAAAGTTGTGGAGCACTTTGCTCCTCGTATTCCTGGCTGTTTTGACCGGAGGTGCCGCCATGGCCGTGACCATCGGTGAGAACGGAAGCGACACTGACCCCAATACCGGCACTCCCTTGGAGGGAACGACACCCGATGTCCCCGGCAAGGGTATCGACCAACAGGGACACGCCTCTACCGGTTCCGCCATCGAGCAGGCCGGGTTGGCGGAGAACCAGGTTGACGACTATGTAACCAAGTTCCGTGCGTTCCGTTATCCGTTGCACACCGACTTTCTCGCGTTAGCGAAGCAGGTGAAGGTTGACACCAAAGAACCTTTGCACTACAACATCGGTGAGGCGGTATTGGAGTGCAACACGAAATCGGCCGTGACGAACAGCACCGCGAAGGCTCATGAGGTTGTTCTGCCTCTGTACGCCAATGACAAGAAGCTGTTCCCCGCCTGCTCCACCTTGATGGCTGAGGGTGTTGAGGGTTCGGACGGCGGTCCGCTGGTCATGTATGTAATCTCCAACGACTCCAGCGGAGTGACCGTGGAGGCGTTGAACGGCCCGTTGAACGGCGCGGAGACCTACGTTCCCGACATTGCCGCCGGTACGAAACTATTCGTGCTCGCTCCGGCGATGAGTGAGAGTGAGGTGCGTATCACCCCGGACAACTTCCTGCCCGACCAAGAGGTCGCTTACCTGCAGAAGAAGGTATGTCCCATCACCTGGACCGAGTTCTTCGAGCGCATCAACAAGAAGGCCAAGTGGAGCGTGCAGGACATGAAGGACTACATCCTCGACAGCTTCCGCAAGAAATGTACCCGTACCATGCTTATCGGTCCGGGTTGCAAGTCCTCCAAGACGAACGAAATCACCGGTACTGAGTATGTGTACTTCCAGAAGGGTGTGTTGCGTCAGTTGCGTCTCGGCTACCAAGTCGGTTCTACCCTGACCTACGCCGACCTTATCGGCATGACCCGTATGCTGTTCTTCAAGTACGCCCAGACCAACGAGATGGACGTTTACTGCGGCAGCAAGTTCATTGAGAAGCTGTTGAACATTGACTTCACCAAACATAAGGACGTGTCCTTCACCTCGAAGACCGTCCTCGGTATTGACATCTCCGCGTTCGAGACCACCTTTGGTCGTCTGAACTTCAAGGTAGAGCCCGCGTTGGACGGCCTTGGCTACGCGGAGTGCGCCATCGCGTTCCCGATGGGAGAGGCAAAGCGTTTCTACTACGAGAAGGGCAAGACCGTATCCATCGACCACGAGAAGGGCGAAGGCGGTGAGGTCCGTGAGGCGAAGACCCAGTACTACATTCAGGACGACTGCTTGATGCTGACAGGCTATTCGAGTATGTTCATCGGGCCGGAGGAAGCCATCAACGGCTACAAGTTCACCAACTTGAAAGGCGTGATGAAATCCGTAACTTCCTTGTCTTCCGTAACCAACCCGACCAAGGGCGACTTGGTTTACCTGACTACGGCTGACAGTACGAACTCGCAAGGTCTGTACATGTACAACGGCACTGAGTGGGAGTCTTACAACGGAGCGATTGAAGCGTAAATAGCTTTTGTCTTAGATGATAAGGGGGGGGGTGCCGGCACCGGGTGTTCGGTGTCCCCTTTTTCGATAAACCCTAAAAGGAAAACGGAAATGATTAGAAAGATATACAATTTGGAGAACGGCATGACATGGGGCAGACTGAGCACGAAGTTCTGTGGCGTGACCATCAACATGGAGTTCAAGGGCGGCAGCAAGACCCCCAAAGTGAAAGCCTCGCTGGAGACCGGCAGCAAGTTCGTGCAGGACGCTATAGAGAACGACCCGAGATTCGGCACTCTGTTCACCTTGGCTCATACCTATGGAGAAGAGGAGCAGAAACCTGCGGAAGAGGTCGTGGAGGAAGCGCCGAAGGCGAAGAAGGCCGCCAAGACCAAGAAAGAGAAGGCTCTTATGGGCATTGAGGATGTGAAGAGTGTGAACGACGTGGAGCGTTTCTTCGAGGAGCGCGGTGAAGAAGTGTCCGGAGACGAGGACATTGAGCGGCTGACGGAGAAATACGGAGTGACCTTCCCGAACCTCAAAAAGTGAGTGAGCGATGAATTACCTTGTCAGCGACATAGTGTCGGATGTACAGAGAACGATAGACGAGATAGCGTTGAACGACGCTGAGTTTGTCGGAGGCAGCGACAATGCGGAGATGGTGGAAATCATCGAGAGCAAAATCGTTGATGCGGCGACCTATATCGTGGAGCACGCCGACACCGCCTACATAGAGCCGGAGGAAACCATCACCTCGGGTGGCAACATGGTGAACGTGAAGGACGCGTCGGACGCGGTTATCTGCAGCATCCTGCGGATAGCCCTCGGCAAGCGGTTGCTGAGGATGCAGAAAGCCAAGTGCGGTTCGTGGCCATACTATGTGACCGATGCCATCCGTTGGGACGACAAGGAGTACAGCAAGCTGCGCGACAAGTACACCACGGGGACGTACCAACGCCCGAAGGTAGGCTTCGTCCGCGGAGCGAACAATGACATCCTGGAGCTCTATTGTCCGAAGGATGTCAACGACACCTACGAGGTATCCGTGTCATACCGGCCGGAGGTTACGGACGGGCAGATAGACATACCGGGCGGTCTCCGCACCGCGTTGGTCTATTACACGGCCGGCCTAACCTTGCTCACCTATGGTGACCAGAGGGCGGATGATATGTTTAACCAAGCCTTGGTGGTGATGGGCATCAACCCTTCCGCCGGGCAGACACAACAATGATTGACGGATGAGATACATCTACAAGGGACATAGCATAAAGATAGCGTGGACGGTCACGAAGGGTCTGTCCTCCACCCCCGAGGACTTCTCGAAGGCTCGTCTTGCGGTGTTCATGAAGAACGACTGCAACAAGTACCACTTTGAGGCCGAGGCAAGCGAGGCGGGCGTAATCAGTCTGACCATTCCTGCCGACACGCTGCCCGAAGGCATCTACGGCATAGAGGCCATATGGGCGAAGAACCTCTACAGCATCTTCGGCGAGACGGATGAGAGCAAGCTTGCGCCTGCTCCGCCCGCGCCTGGCGGATGCCGATGCGGCATGGAGGTAGGCAGGCACGATGCCTGTTGTCCTCCCGTAGAGCCTCCCCGTGAAGGGGATGGGTTGGGCGCATGGGGAGACCGATGCCTTGACCACTCGTACAGAGCCGGGCTCTTCTGCATCACGTCCGACCCCTCCGTTGCCCTTCCGGCTTGCAAGGACACTGTCTCTCTCGCGTTGAAGACCTCCGCCGTGACCTATGGCTATGACGGACTGAGTGCCTACGACATCGCGGTGTTGCGAGGCTATTGGACTGGGGACGAGGAGAGTTGGGTGAAATCCCGACTGGGAGTGACCCTGTACGGCGAGACCGGCACCAGCGAGACGCACGGAATGACGCAAAAGGCCATTACCGATGCCCTGACTGCCATTCTCAGCAGGCTGAGTGCGGTTGAGTTGGGAGACCTTCTGCAACGGCTTCATCCGATGAGCGGAGAGTATGTATTCTCTGACGGAGGCAAGATAACGTCCGTGACCGACAAGGGAGACGGCGTGTATGAACTCGTCATAGGGACGAAGGAGGCCGGGGACGCGTTGCCCTTCGAGGTGAACGACATCCTCTACTCCATCGTGAATCCGCTGTCGGAAGAGCGGTACACCTCGTGGATGCAGGTGAAAGTGGTAGACGCTGACACCAACACCGTGACCGTTGTTCTGTACGCCGACAAGGACGTGCCCGGTGAGAAGAACTATCCTCCCGTGGCCGGTTACAACATCTCCCGAAAAGGAACAACGGAGATTTCCGCAGAGGGCGTTATCAGTGAACGTTCGGAGAGCTGGCTTCTGAGTTCCGAGGAAGGTCGCGTCATGTTCCTTGAGAACGTGGTGAAACCCGTACTTGAGGACTACAACTACTCGGTAATACTCGGCAAGCTGCCTATATTCGACTCCGTGAGCAATCTGCTCGTCAAGGGAGAGAACGACATGGGTCTGATGGCGAAGACCATTGTCTGCAAGCAGTTCTTCCAATACGACTGGAACGGCGAACTTGTGCCTAACATTGTGGACAGAGGCGTGTGGTCTCTCACCACGGCTGAGGGCGACACCCCTTACAGATACGTGTCGTACAAGCGGAAAGGCGCGGACGGGAAGACCGTTCTTGCGGTGTTGGAGCAGCATACCGTGCAGTACAACGGATGCGTATGGGCCTGCATATCGGACAAGACGACCGCCGTTCCAACGGCCTTGTCGCCCGGATGGCGTATGGTATCCGGAGACACGAACTACTACATGCAGTTCAGCATACCGAACGGGACGTGCGTCAAGGTAGGCGATTTTGACCTGGAACTTACCGCCACGGTGAAATACGCCAACGCGGACGTGACGGACATCCTGATGTCGGCTGACGGATTCGAGATAGAGTGGACACGTGACACCGGGGACGCTGCGGCTGACGCCACTTGGAAGCCTGAATATGTGGGAGGCAAGAAGAACGTGATACACATAGACCGGACGGACGAACACGGGACTGGCGTAAACTTTGGGTTCAAGTACAGAACCTGCACGTTCACCTGCCGGATGTATGTGCCTGACGAGAGCAAGACCATCGTTGAAGGCTCGCTCATCTCCAACATCTAAGAGAAGAAAGAAAAGAAACAAACTTGTAAAAAAGACTATAGACTATGCCAATAAACAGTACGAAGCAGACGATGAGCGTGACCGTTGACCCCTACAGCTCGATAGCTGAGCTGGTGGTGTTAAGCGGAAACCCCGTGCAGGCTTATGACAAGTACAACAGCGAGTACACGCCGGACAGAAGTCTTGTGCCGTGCGTGCTGATGCCCAAGGTGAGCGTGTCGGATCCGGAGGGTGTGATGGTCGGTGAGCAGACCGTGGTGGAGGCGAACTGGTATCTGGGTACGCCCAAGTCGGACGCGTCGAACCTGATAACCAACCAATCGGGCTACGAGGTGAGCGCGTCGGGGAAACCCGTTCTGTCGCTCACCGTGACGAAGAACATCCCTCCCGATGAAGCGGTGGAGATATACTGCGTGTTCAAGATAACGGACACCCGCAGGGCGAGACAGGACACCTTTGAGGCCAGCATGGTGTTGCGTTCCACCCTCTTTCAGACGAACAACTACACGTTGAAGATAGACCAGCCTACGACCTATACGGTGAACCCGTTGACGGTGGTGCCGGACAGCAAGAAATGCTGGGCTCAGACCTTGAACGCCCAGTTGTATGACGACCTTTACCCGGTAGCGGACGAACAGGCCGCCTATTGGTGGCAGGTGCTCGGTGAGGACGGTCAGTGGAGGGAGTTCACGCAAGACGAACTTGACACGATAGTGATAGGCGGCATGGGTGATGACGGCTACTGGACGAAGCAGTTGAAGCTTGACGCGCGGTTCTTCTCCACCATAGCGGTACGATGCCGTGCGGCTTATTGGGAGGAAGGCACGTCGAGACCGAGCGTACCCGAGACGGAGCAGCTGACCCAATCGGTGGGCATCAACGTGGAGATGCCGAAGACCCTGGAGGTGAAGGTGCTGCAGACATCGGGAGCGAGGATGGACAACGAGTTGACCGTTCCCGTGTCGTACGAGGTGCGCATTCTGTACAACAAGGACGAGATAGCGGACGACAAGTATTCGCTGTTCAGCGTGATGTGGTACGGGACGAGCATGAAGACGGGCAGTTCGGAGGTGTATCTCGGCATGGGCAAGGAGATAACGTTTACGCCCAGTGCGGTGGGTTTCCCGGTCAAGTACGGAGTGAACGTGCAGGCCAAGGTGTATCTGTACAGCGTGATGACGTTGTCGACCGACTCGGACGGCAAGGTGATAAAGGACGCGGACGGAGCGTTGATAGGAATAAACCAATTTATATAAGAAGACATGAATTACCTGTTAGTGAAGAAGGAGGAGTTGGACAGGATAGGGTTCGACTCCCGTTATAAAGAGACGATACCCGATGGACGGGTGATACTGGAGTTGTCCGCCCTGCGCCTGCTGAGCGGCGTAACCCCCGAGGTGATAGACGCTCGCAGTCTGAAACAACTCATTTCGGAGCAGGAAGCTCAGAAGAAGGCGGAAGAGAGCCGTCTGTACGCGCTGAAGGCCGAAGAAGAGGCCAAGGCTGCGGAGGAAGCCATGAAGTCCGCCGCTTTGGGGGCGGAAGAGACTGATGAAACGAGTGACGAACCTGTAAACGAAGAGGAGGACAATCTATGAACGTAAGCGGTGGAGTGCAACTGATAGCGGTGCTTGACGGAACGACCATAAACGGATTTTTGCGCACGGAGGGGACTCCGTTGGTGCAGCGTTATGACAAGTCGAAGAGTTCGTTCATCCCGGACTTCCGGAACCTTGCGGAGGCTGACAAGCCTACCGTTGTGGCGATACTGAGGGATTCCGCCACGGGCGAGATACGCAGGGCGAACACGATTACCTATTACTACAACGATGTGGCTTTGACCTTCGCGTCGAAGACCTACGAGGGCAAGACCCGTCAGATGTGCACCAACAGCGGCATGGAGGACTTGATAGAGTACATTTCCGACTACTCCGAGGTGATAGGCGGTGTGACGTACTCCCTGCACGCCATACGCGTATGGGGCAACCTCGTGCCCATATCGAGCTATGACAACGACAAGATAACGGCATCGGGAACGGTGGAGATAAGCGGCAACATTGTCGCCTTCAGCGGACTGATGAAGGAAGTCGTGATACAGGAGGCCAGCGGTCAGCAGTATGACGTGCGCATAAGCAACACCATGGGTTCGCAACTCCTGGAGACCGACACCCAGTTGGTGGAGACCTGTGAGGTGTACAAGGACGGCGGCAAGGTGACGGACTTCACGGGCTTCACGTTCGCCTGGTACAAGGTTACCGCTGACGGTGACGTAGCGATGGGGACCGCCCAGACGCAGGTCATCACGAAGGACGATGTGGACAACGTGTTGAAGCTGAGATGTGACGTGACGATAAACGGCATGACCATCAGCGGCTTTGACGAGATAACCGACCTGAGCGACCCCTACACGGTGATGAACAAGATTGACGGCATCACGGGTACTCAGATAAAGATGGGCGAGACGGCCATCATCACCCCGTTGGTGGTGAAGAGAAAGACCGGTGCGGTGGTTGAAGGCGCTGTCAGTGCCTGGAAATGGTACACGAAGAGCAATGACGGGAGCGACTTCGTCCTCAGCACGCAGTCCGGCTGTCAGTTTGAGGCATCGAGCATCACCGTGCCTTACAACGATGTGGTGAGAGCCGGCAACGGGTTCAACGCGGTATACACCGGAACGGTAGGATAAGGAGGATTGCCTATGATACTTAGCGGAAGCGTGACGATATACACGGCCGAGAAGGGCATAAAGCGGACGGAGCGTTATTGGCTCGCATCCGCATTGGGCAGCGGTGTGACGGTGGACACGGATGGTTGGACCCAGGAGGTGCAGACCGCCACGGTCTTGAAACCTTACCTGTGGACATACGAGAAGGTGATATACACGGACGACACGTACGAGATTTTCGGTCCGGTGGTGAACAGCGTGATAGGTGCGCAGGGTACGAAAGGCGCGTTGCCTCGCATCGGTGAGTGGAAGAGCGGAGGAACGTATTACCAGGGCGGCGATGGCGAGGAGTTCTACGACATCAAGCTGTACAACGGGAAATACTACCTATGCAAGCTCACCCACAGCGGACGCACCGTCACTCCCGACCAGGACACGGGTTACTGGATAGAGGCAACGGACGAGTGGAAGTTCATAGCCACGGACTTGATACTTTCGGACAACGGCGTGATACGCAACTTCAACGCGGACTACATCACGATGAAGAACCCGGCCGGTGAGACGGTGTTCGAGGCGAAGGACGGGGAGGTGACGTGCAAGACGGGGACGTTTGAGAACGTGACGGTGAGCGGCAAGGTGACGGCGTCGGAGGGGAAGATAGCGGGATTCAGCATCAGCGGCGAATCGCTGACGAACGAGGGGTTCAACAACGAAGCCGCCGTCATCTTCCGGAACACGGACACGAACGCCGTCGCCATGATCGGGGGCAACGTCCTTCCCTCGCCGAACGACAAGGCCGTGGCCCGTTTCTCCAACGGGGAGGAGAGGGACAAGTATAGAACGAATTACGCCCTGCTGGTGGACGCCACGGGGGCGGGCAAGAACATCGCGATATACATGGACGGAGGCTGCGTCAGCGGTTTCGCGATGAACAACAAGGTCATCACCGCGACACAAACGTCCGTGACGCTGGAACGGAAGGACTACAACATTGTATGCGGCAACTCGTCGGTGTGCACGATTACGCTGCCCACGATGCAGCTGTACGACGACGGGCACGTCATCCGCTTCAAGCGCACGGGGAACGCCTCGGTCAAGATAGCGATGAGCTACTGCTACACCTACAACGGGGAGACCGCGAGGTACTCCAGTCCCGTCATCATGTATGACCGGGGCTCGTGCATCACGGGGACGAACACGCTCAGCACGCTGGACAGCCTGATGGACAGCTTCGAGCTGGTGTGGGTGAGGGACATTAGTACCGAAATCAACAACATAACCTACTACGGGGCCTGGGTGCAGTACAAGCTGCCGAGGGACTGGTAGGCGCGGGACAACGCTGAGACGGAGACAGAAACTGATTCATTAACGAAAATAAAAGAAAGGACAAGAGACTATGGCAATCGAGACGAAGACGCTGGGTGACGTGACCACGGTGACCACCGTGAGCGAGGCCCAGTACGTGCCCCTGACCACCGAGGGGGGCAACGTGACGAAAATCAAGGTGGGGAAGCTGCTTGAAAGCGGCTACATGGACGCGATGATAGACCTGTTCGCTCCGCAGTACACGCTGGAGCAGACTACGGCAACGGCGTTTGAGGTGGCGAACAAGGACGGGGCGGTGTGGAACGCCTACCGGAACAAGATGGGCGGCTACATGCTGCTGACGAAGGACGGGAAGACGTACGCGGCGAAGCTGAACCGGGCGGACTGGAACAGCTTCGCGGACGGGACGGACGCCACGGCGGCGGCCGCGCTGTGCGAGACGATGGTGAGGGTGCCGAAGTGCCACTACAAGGCGAGCGGGCAGTCGATGAAGCTGTACGGGCTGACGGAGGCGGCGGACAGCGAGGCGTTCGGCTCGCCCGAATGGGTGGGGGCGTACGAGATGTACGTGGACTCGGCCGGGAAGGGTCACTCCCGACCGGACGTGAGCCCGGCGCACAGCAAGACGATGTCGGCCTTCTGGAGCTGCGCGCAGCTGCTGGGGACGGACTGGGGACTGGCGAACTACGGCTTCCACAAGCTGATAAACGCCTTGTTCCAGTCCGGATACGGCAACCTGAACTCGCAGGCGGCGGTGGGGAGCGGCGGACAGACCTCGTCGTGGGAGGCGTGGAGAGACGTGGCCACGGGCTACGGGCGCACGCTGGGCGACGGGAGCGGAGTGGCTGCCACGAGCATGAGCGGACAGAGCTGCGTGAAGCTGTTCGGATTCGAGGACCTGTGGGGCAAGCTGTGGGAGTTCAGACCGGGCATCCGGTTCTACTATGACAGCTCGGCCGGAAAACGCTACGCGGTGGAGTACGGGGGAAACATCGTAAGCAACACGGCCTCGGGGCGCGTGTTTGAAATCCCGGTGCTGAACGTCGGAGGCGGCTACGTGACGAAGATGACGCTCGGGGAGCACTGGGACATGGTGCCCAAGGCGGTTGGCGGAGGCGAGACGACCGGGTACGCTGACGGGTATTGGGACAACACATCAGGTCAGCTGCTGGCCGTTGGTGGTCGCGCGGTCAACGGTGCCCGGTGCGGCGTTTCGTACGCGAACTCGGGCGTCGCTTTCTCGTTCTCGTGGGCGAGCATCGGCGCTCGCTTGGCCTTCTATGGTCAACCGGAAATCGTGAGCGGCTCGGAGCTTGTCGCGCTGGCCGGCGCTTCGTAAGAGCCGCCCTGGCGGCTCAGCGCCGGGCCTGCACGGGCAAGCCGCCCGCCGGGACCCGCGCTGAACCGCCGACAATGAGACAATGAACAAGAAAAGAAGAAAAAAATGACAATTAACCAAATGTTTAACCAATAAAAAATGGAGACCTCAGAAACCATGGGGTGAACCAAGAAAAAGACTGAACCGCTCCTCCGCCCCGCGCGCTTGCGGACTTCTACTGCCGGGGTGAGGAGGAGAGAAGAAAGGCGACATACCGCGGAGCTGCTGAACGTTGGTGGTAACGCGAACAACGGTGCCCAGTGCGGCGTTTCGTACGCGAACTCGAACAACGCTTTCTCGAACTCGTGGACGAACATCGGCGCTCGCTTGAAATTCTGCTTTAGACGCGCGGGAGATATTTGCCTCCCGGCATGTGAAAGGTTCCCCTTGGAGCCGTGCCGCCACGGGATGGCGGAGGGGCGGAGGGAGCGCGCGGTTGAGCCTGTCCCGATGGAGGGAGACGGAAGAAACTCCCGACAGGGCGAAGATGAAAGGCGCAGGGTATGAGCCTCCGGATGAATGCGTCCGGGGGCAAGAGAGTCCCCTTCCGCAAGTAGGCAAGGCAGTTGTACGCCATGGCCGAAAGCCGATGAGCCGAGAAAGTAGAAGGCCGGAAAAAGTTTGGAACGAAGAAGAAAAAAGGAATACCGAAGATGGAGGTTGTGACAAGGAAGGAGATACGGGGCAAGCACCGTGGCGTGAAGCTGGAGGCCGTGGTAGACGCGGCGAACCTGGAGGCGGCGGTGGCTGAGAGCCGGAGGGGTAAGAACCGGAACAAGGGGGTGGTCATCTACGACCGCGACCCACGGGAGAACCTGGAACGGCTGCGGCAGTCGCTGGCCGGGATGACGTACCGGACGAGCGAGGGGCGTGAGTGCCTGCGGCGGTGTCCGTGCGGCAAGGTGCGGAAGCTGCACAAGCTGCCCTACTATCCCGACCACGTCACCCACCACGCGTTGATGAGGGTGCTGACGCCCCACCTCGTGAGGGCTCTGTACCATGAGAGCGGAGCGAGCGTGAAGGGACGGGGCATCCACTACGCGGCGCGGCGGACGGCGCGTTGGATAGACGAGCACAAGGGCGCTGGGAGGCTGTACTACTGCAAGCTGGACTTCGTGAAGTTCTACGAGAGCGTGGACCAGCAGCGCATCTACGACGCGTTGTGCCGGATGTTCCGAAACAAGGGCGTTCGCTACCTGCTGAGGGAGGCGGTGACGGCCACGGAGCGCGGACTGGGCATCGGCCTGTATCCGATACAGACGCTGACGAACTTCTACATGAGCCGCCTGTGCAGGGAGACGTGCGGAAGGTTCGGCGTGAGGGTGGAGGTCTATTGCGATGACGTGGTCATCCTCGGTGAGGCGAAGAAGGAGGTGTGGAAGGCGGTGAACTTCGTCCGGGAGTACGCGGAGAGGGAGATGAAGCAACGTCTTCACGGCGGCTACTCGGTGCAGGTGATAGACGGGCGCCACGCCCTGGACTTCGTGGGGTACCGGTTCTACTTCGGCCACACGCTGGTGAGGAAGCGTATAAAGGAAAGGTTCAGGCGGAAGATGCGGCGGCTGAGGGACCCGATGGCCCGTTACCGGACGGCGACGGCGTACAAGGGTTGGCTGATGCGCTGTGACGGGTTCAACCTGTGGCGGAGGGTGATGGGAATGAAGAATTTCAAGGAGCTGAGCGTGCCTCGTTTCGAACGCAAGGACGCGAACGGCAAGCGTATACTTGACGGCACGAGGGTCGGCATGGGTCAGCTGGCGAACAGGGAGATAACCTTCATGGACGCTGAGTTCGGGGTGCACTCCAAGCTGAGCGGCGGCGACACGGCCACGGTGGTGCAGGTGGAGGAACACGGCCTGCATTACAAGTTCTTCACCAACAACGGCTCCATCACGGAGACGCTGAGATGGTGCGCGGAGCACGGGGAGTTTCCTTTCCGGGGGACGCTTCGGCAGAAGGCCGGGACGAACAAGCCCGACTACGAGATAGTGTAGAAATTGAAGAAAAAGTATTGTTGAACGATAAAAAAACGATAGAGATGAAGAAGAGCGTATTTGACGAGAGGCCTGAGCTGGTTGTCAGCGAGGGCGGCAAGGTGAGACTGAACTACGAGGTTGAGGAGAAGGAAGTGAGCCTCTCTACGGGTGACGGGAAGAAGGACGGGGATGTGAAGCGCACGGTGTACGAGGCTTACGTCACCCGTTTGGCGAGACCGCTGACGTACGAGAGGGCGGTGTCGGCCATCGTGGAGGACGGCTATCCGGGCGACAAGATGCAGGCGGTGGTGAACAACTGGCTTCTTGACCAGACGGACGCGGAGGCGAAGGCTGAGATGGAGGCCATGCAGGAGTGGCGGAAGCTGGCCAAGAGGGTGGCCCGGGAGGCCACTGGCGGCGAGGCTTCGGCGGAGTGAGGAAGACGAGGCGTGAACGCCGAGGGAGAAGGTGGCTGACTTCGGGGTGTGAACGGGAATTGACGGACAGATGATTGTGGCCATTATCACAAGGTTACGGGCGTTTTGTCTTTACCTTTGTAGAGAAAAGACGAAGAAAAATGAGTTCGACCATTGATTACAAATATAGCGAGGCGTTTGAGAAATGCGCCATGATGTCGGCATTCGAGAGCAGGAACGCTGTGGATGCCAACGGAGAGAGCGTGTACCAGACGGTGAAGATAGTAGACCAGGACACGGACTTGCTGTACACCTACTTCGCGGAGGCCGCAAGGCTGTTGGAGGAGGCGTTCGCTCCCGTGGTGACGGCCTCCGTCTACGCTGACAAGGAATCCACCGACGCGACCACGAACGTAACGACCTACCCCGGCTTCAAGCTGACGCTTGACAGGGACGAGAACCGATGGGTCGGCGGCAAGCGCGACTTCAACAGATACCTGACCGAGGCGCTGACATCGTACGCCCTGTGGCGATGGTTGGCCGACAAGCTGCCCGATCGTGCCGGCGTGTACGGCGAGCTGTGGCAACAGATGTCCGCCGCCGCGGTGAACGCCCTGCACCGGCTGAACGCTCCGAGGAAGAAGAAGCGCACGGAGACCGGCGAGAGTGACGACACTGTCGCCACCACTTGCGGCTGCGGCTGCGGCCAGTCCGCTTCCGCTGATGAGAGCACGGGTACGGATGCGAGCGCGACGGATGAAGAGGACGATGGCGTGACCGTCACCACGCCTACGGAATAACCTAAATGAAGAGAGGAGGACAGAAAGATGAGCGACACGATAACGAATAACCCGGTGCGTCCGGCCTGCCAGTGCAAGTGCGACGTGTGCAGACTGGACGACTATATCCAGTGCGTGGCGACTTTGTACCACGATGAACTAAGGTATGACGTGCAGTACGCCTTGTGGCAGAAGGCGCGGTTCGCCGGCATCACGGAGACCGAGAAAGAGAAATACGAGTTGACGGATGACGACACCGATTGGCTGGTGCGTCAGATAGACACCTACATGAAGGAAGCCAAGGCCGCCGTGGCATTCGCCAAGCCCATGGCAGAGACGAAGCTGCTGGCTACAGACGTGCTGAACGCCACCCCCGAAGCGTATTCGCTGACGCTGCACCTTAGCCCCACATGGAAAGGTTCGGCCGACCTGGTGGCGAACGCCCTCCACAACCTTGTGGTGAACGGCGTGATGAGGGAGTGGGCGCTGATGGCCCAACCCGACATGGCGGCGACCTATGAGGCCATCGCCGACGAGTGGGAGTTGAAACTTATAAGCCTGACTCGGAGCAGCTCGTTGGAGCGTCCCGTGTTCGGTTTTTAACGAAAGGAAAGAGAAAGGAGAAGAAGACTATGGCATATTTTCAGAAAGGGATGAAGAAGGTTGAAGGCTCGGGCATGAAGAAGGGTTTCTCGTACACGAGCAAGGAGTTGAAGGAGTTGATGAAGAACTTCTCCATAGACAAGTTCCACGACTTTGAGGAATCGTTTGACAAGCTGACCCCGAAGGCGAAATGCGCCACCTACCTGCAGGTGGTGAAGTTCGTGATACCTACCATCTCGTCCGTTGCCTTTGAGGACGCGAAGAACGCCTCCACGGCCATTGAGCTGCTGCGTGCGGTGAGCCAGTACGGCAAGGGCGAAGAGGAGACCGGAGCGACTGGGAACGTGACTGGGGAAGGAATGAACGGAGAGGAGGAGTAAGGCGTTATGGAGACGAACAGCATCCCTCTGAAATACGGCATCTCCCGTGCCCCGAGCGTTGGTACGGAGGGCACGCTCGCCGAGTGCGTGAACCTCGTTCCGAAGAACGGCGAGCTGGTTCCCTTGGAAGAGCCGAAGGAACTCGGCATCACCATTCCCGAGGGTTATGAGTTGAAGATAGCCCATGTGACGAGCGCGTACACCCACTATATCCTTTACAAGGAATCGGAGGCGCGTCTCTATTGGGTGGAGCCGGCTGAGGGCGGAGAGGTGACGCCCCAGGTGTTGCCTATCGGTCATTTCCTGGAGAACCCGATGTGCCAGGTTTTGAGTGTCGGCAACACCCTCATGGTGCTGTCGGACGAGAAGAAGGAATACCTGCTTTGGAAGGAGAACGCCTACAAGTACCTTGGCGCCGCGCCGGAGCTGCCGGAGATAGAGTTTTACTTGAAGTGGCCCGAAGGATCGAAACCCGCGGACTATCCCGAACCCGATTCGGACCGCTACGATTCCTCTTACGCTTACGGGAAAATAAGCACCATCGTCATTTATGAGAGCGGCAACTACCTGGACACGGCGAACAAGAAACTGGATTCGGAGGGAGTGTTCGCCTGCATCAACACAGGTTACGAATACTTCGCCAAGAGGGGTCAGTTCATCTACCCGTTCTTCGCGCGCTACGCCGTGGAGGACTACGCGGGCAACGTGCTGAGGGTGTCGCCTCCCGTGTTGCTCTGTCCATCGCTCTACAGAGCCTTTGTGTCACAAGTCCCATTGGACTACAACTCGGACAAGCGGAATCTGAACATCAAGGGCGAGCATCAGATTGACGTGGGCATGAACCCGTGTACGCTGATGGTGAAGGTGGCGTCGCTCGGGAACCTTGACGAGTGGAGCGACATCGTGTACCGCATCCGCTATTACGTCACGCCGCAGATAGCCACCGTGGACTACACGGAGCAGGTGAACGGATACTCGTTCTACGACATGGCGGACGCGTACAAGAACTACGGGTTGTACGGCAGGGTGAACACCACCACGGGGACATACAATTGCCGGAGCTGTTACTGGGCGGATGACTGGAGCAAGAAAAAAACGAAATACAGGGGATTCAACTTCGCAGGCTTCGCCATCCCTTACTTCTCGAAGGCCAAGATAGACGAGAAGCTGACGCAAAGCCAAAGCTTCCACTACGTCTCCGAGCAGAAAGTGTCGCAGATAGAGAAGCTGTTGAAGGAGAGCGTGACGGGCATAGCCGACTATGCCTGTCCGGGTGTGGATGACAGGCTATCCGAGATAGAGAACCAGTCCAAGATGCCCAACGACTACTTCGCGAACAACAACCTTACCGCCGAGGGTGCGTACCTATATAACGGCAGGGTGAATATGTTCCGCGTGAAGAGGGACATCTTCGCCGGTTTCAGTCAGTTCACCTCGCACGAACGGGCGAACGACCCCACCCAATACTACTACGACACCTATGTGTACATCCGCACCACGGGAGGTAACACCAAGGTGGCTCACAGGCAGTTCAGAACCAACCGCATCATCGGGTGGTGGTTCTACTATCCCGATGACCGCGCCTATAAGGTAATCATCAAGAAGAGTTTCTACCAGGGAACCGTGATAGGCGAGTTGACCCTTGCGCTGACGGCTCACGAGAGCTGGAACGGCGCGTACTACTTCGGCGGGTTGCCGACAGCGGACGAGGACAACTTCACCGCCGTGGATGACGGAGTGGGGACAGTGATAGGTGACGCGGACTTCACGGCCGAGTATTTCGGCAACAAGGTCTACACATCGAACGTGGACGACCCGTTCACGTTTCCGCTGAGCGGCATCAACACCATCGGCACGGGCAGCATCATCAACGTGTGCGCCGCCACGAAGGCGTTGTCGCAGGGTCAGTTCGGCCAGTACCCGTTGTACGTGTTTTGTGACGACGGCATCTGGGCGTTGGAGGTTGACGCTGAGACCGGCCTTTACCGGCAGGTCTCCCCGGTGAGCCGTGACGTATGCGTCAACCCCGGCAGCGTGACCCCCATAGACAGCGCGGTGGCGTTCGCCACGAAGAAGGGACTTATGCTGTTGCAAGGCTCTGAGGTCGGTGTGTTGTCCTCCGCCATGGAGGGTGAGAACATTGACGAGACCTCTTTCAACATCCTGCCTGCGTATGACGGTCTGTTCGTCAGCGAGACCGACCGTTTCACGGAGATGCTGGAGACGGCGAGGGTGGTGTATGACTACGACCATTCGCTGCTGCACATCTTCCCCGGCACGGAGACCGCGAAACATTTCGTCTACTCGTTGGAGAGCCGCGAGTTCTCCACCTATGTGGGTTACGACATCCGGACGTACGCGCTGAGCTATCCGCACAACATCGTGCAGCTGGCGGACGGGCGGCTTGTGACGTACGCCAACAACCCGTCCGCCGAGGCACGCAAAGGCTTGCTGATAACGAGGGGCATCTCCTTCGGTGACCCTTTCACGTTGAAGAGTCTGTCGGCGTTGAAGATGCTCTACACGAGACATTCGGCCGACTCCCGATGCCAGATTGCCGTGTGGGTGAGCAATGACGGCCACAACTGGTCGCGTCTCACATCGCTGAGAAGCCGCGCGTACAAGTGGTACAGGTTCGCCGTGTACGCCGCGTTGGGTAAAAACGACGCCTTGTCGGGCATCGTGTGCCTGACGGAGGAGAGACGGACGAACAAGCTGCGGTAAGAGCGGCCGCCGCCGATGGACGGGACGGGATTCACTCCTCGTCCCATTCATCGTCCTGGTATCCTCCCTTGAGCAGCATGAGGCAGCAGAATCCGAAAATCAGCACGGCCGCGGTGATAACGATTGTCAGTTCCATAGGCTATTCTTTTTCATTGGTTTGCGTATGTGTCAAGTCATACCGCTCTTGCAGCTGCCTTAACGTTTTCTTTTCAAAATTCGGACACTCCTTGTACCCTGCCATCATTGCGAGCACGGGGAACATTACCCCATGCTCACAGCTTCTTCCGAATGCGTCAGCGAACTTGCAGTCTTCGCATCCCATTATCAGATTCACGCTTGCTACTGATGCCATAGATGTTTATTGTTTATCCGTAGATGAATATTGTTTATTCGTAGATTCAGTTTCTTCCTTTGGCAAGAGGTCTGAGAGGTAACACCACTTCTTCAATCCGCAGATGTCGGCAAACATCTCCCAAGTGTCTTCTTGGCGTTGCCAAGAGTAGAGGGAATATCCGTTTACATCACACCCTAAGAGAAGGCAGCCTATGCTTGGTTTCTCACTTGCATCATGCCACAGGCTCTTCACGAACTCTTGCTCCGCCCATTTTATGAGAAAAAACTCCCTCACTTGTTGGGGAGTGTGCGCCTCTTCCTGGTCGCCATTGTCAAAATGGATAGTTCCGTCAGTATCGCCCAGGAACATCTCGTCATACACGTCCGAGACCTCTTCGGTAATCTTCTTTTCGTCTATCATAGCCGCTTATTATTTTCTGATTAAATTGAAGTCAGCCCACAGGTCGGCAAACTGCCGACCGCTGTAATCGGCTAACGCTTCGCTCCTGTAGCAAAGGCGAGAGCCGATGTCCGCACGCGCATCCGAGGGGGCACCACCCGAGCCCGCACAGGCGAAGCCAGCAAATTCCGTTTCATAGTCGCCTGTTGCAATCACTGCGTGGCTTTGCTTCCACTTGTCGTCCTTTTCCGCCAGCTCGTCCTCTGTGTACAAGTAGAACCACGGATACCAACGCCATTCGTCATCCGTGAACTCCGGTTGCCAACCCTCGTTGAGTGCTGCCGTGATGATGCGGAGTTTGTAGTATGCTATCACGTCAGCAATATCGTTGTCCTTGCTCCAATCCTCGCACCCTTGGTATATGGAGTTCCACGCCTTGACAAACGGATGCTCCTCTCCCAGTTCTCTTAACGCATCCTCAAAGGTCTTGATGCGTTCCGTGGCAGGGCGTTTATCAGCCGCCTGTGCCGTTTCAAACTCGATGTCGGGGAACATTGTCCGCAGCATTTCCTTTACGCTGTTGTCGCCCTTTGCATAGGCGTTCACGATGTTTTCTTTCTTGATTTCCATAATGTGTAAATTGATTTTGTTTCACTTTTTTGCTTGTCTTTGATATTCATTCAGGTACTTCTTCGGGACAAACCTCTTCAACTCTGTCAGCGAGGTATTCACCAGGTACATCCACGTCATGAAGCGGTTGTATTCGTGGTCACGCGTAGGTTGTGAGCACGTCTGTCCTCCGCAGGGTTTGTCGCACTTCAGACAGCATCCCTCGCACTCGGAGGAGAGGTGGCACATGATGCACGCCATCTCACGGGTCACGCCGTACACGAGACCGAGTTCAAGCTGCCTTGGCTTCCGCCGTTTCGTTCCGCCCGTTTCCATTTCGCTTGGTTTTTTTGTCGTTGATCTAAAGTTTCAAATTGCATCTCCAACCTAACGCCCACAGAATGTGTTGAAGTTCGTGGACATATAATACATAGCTTAAGAAAGCCCCTCTTGGACCTTCAAAGTCATCGTAAAGTTGCTTATACACCACAATTCCTTGGAGTATCTTACGTTTCTTGTTCCTGTATATGAGCTCGAAGTTCAACCCATCCCGGCTGTACAACACGCCACCGCTGCAACAGTCGAAATTCTTTTCCATGATTTCCTTGGTCAGCGGTACGCCGGAGATTTCATTGTCGAACACGAGCAACCTCTTCGCGGACAGCGGCTCTACCGTCACAAGATTATCATTGTAGGTCACTCCCACGACCTTCGCTATCTCCTTTTCGCTCGTTACCGGGCTCTCGTAGAACACCCAGTCACCGGTTTTCAGTTCGTCTGTTTTCATGATTCAATTATTTGTTTTTAGGTTTGTATTCGTCCGTTTCCTCATCGAACTCGCAGCAGCCGGGGCAGTAGTGTCTGCCGTTTTCGGGGTCAACCCACCAAAGTAGCTCCTTGGCGACGTCGTCCGCCCATTCCCTGTCCTTCCACGCCTGCACCATGTCGTTCGGGTTGAGGATGTCACCGCAGCCGTCGCAGGCTATCATGAACATTTTCACTTCCCTGTACATGATTGTTCCTCCTCCGTCATTACTGGTTCGCCGCTGACCGTCTCCGCGCTTGCCGCGGGGAGCGAGCGGAGCAGGGCGAGCATCTCGTTTTCGGACATTCCGCCCTTGCCCGTGCGCGTCACCACCAGCTTCACCGCCTCGGCGAGGAAGTCGCTGTCGGCGCACGCCTCGTCAGCGGAGTTGACCCTGTAGATTTCGGTGGCTATCTCCATGGCCGCCCGTTTCGCGTCGGATGTTATCTTGCGGCAGCGGTTGAACCTCCGCTTGTTGTCCTGCGTCAGTTCGCTGCCTATCCTCCCTATGGCCGATTCCGCCTCCATCATGTAGGTGTGAATCACGTCGGCCAGCACATAGGCGGTGTTCATGTAGAACATCGCCTTGCGCAGCTGTCTCCCGGCGAAGCTGTCCGCCGCCGCCATCGTTTCCCGGTTCGTCATGGCTTCACCGCCTTTAGGAAATCATCGGCCACCCGTTCCAGCCTTTCGGCGTGCTGGAGGGGGAACCTCACATCGTAGTCTCTCGCGTCGCGGCGGAGGCTTTCCGCCACGGACTTAATCGCCACCGCCATCTTGACGGCCTGCGTCAGTTCTTCTTTCTTCGTCATGTCATTCGTTTTTTTGATGTTCCCTTTCCGTTTCAGCGGCACGATGTCGAGCTCCTTCCCGGCATCATACAGGAAGTCGTTGAGGGCGCGCGCGACCGTTAAGGTAAAGTTATTGTCTTCGTTCCTCATGAATACGTTGGCCAGCACCAGTCTGAGCAGCTCGCGGTGGTCCCGGATGCCGCCCATGACAGGCACGTCTTCCCCTTCCTTTTCCGCGACGAGGCAGAGGCTCGCGCGTTTTTTCTCATCGGCTTTCACGTATTCGTTAATCGCCTCAATCGCTTCGTTGATTTTCTTTTCCATGATTTTTTGTTTTAGTGTTTGTTGATAAAAAAGTTGATTCAGTCAGTTCAAATAAAGTCAGTACGCAGTCGCACTGAGAGTTGTTGCCCGCCCCGTGCGCCCCCACGCACAGGGCCGAAGCCTTGTCCTGCCCTTGCGGAGCGTCACCCTTGCGGACAATCCTCATGAACCTCATGGCATTCAAGTATCAGATTGTCGTGGATGAACGTCATCACCGTTCCGCTTTTCCTGTCGGGTCGGCACTGGTAGGAGCGCATGGCCGAGCGGCGGCACCATTCGTTGCGCAGGCCACCGTCGTACTCCTTCCGGTGCTCCCGTCCCAGTTCATTGCGGTACTTGTTCAAGACCGTCCGTCTCATAGAGTTCCAGTATCACGGGGCGGACGTTCCTGTTCGGGTCCAGTCCCTTGTAGTCGCTCGCCTGAATGACCGGGCAAGCCGCCTCCGTGACGCGGCGCGGATTGAACCGGCTGAGCAGGAAACGCCTCGAACAGCTCCAGCACCGCGGTGTGTTGGCGGTGTCCGGGGACGAACCACCACGCCAAGTACCTCGTGCTGAGCGCGGTTGATTTCCGCGTGGGGGGGGTATCGTCACTCATCAAAAACGGAACTTTCATAGCCTTGGCTTTTGTCGTGCAAACGTTGTTTCTCCATCCCGTAGGCCTGCTCGGCCAACTCCCGTTTCTCCGTGTCGGAGAGCGTAGCGTATCCGCTGTCCGGGCTGTCCATGAAATCCACCAGCTCGTCCACGCTGAACGGCGGCTCTTCGAGCCACCCTCGCAGCTTGCGGTTGTCGGCCTTCTCCATCAGCGCGGCGACCGTGTCGCCTTTGAGGTAGTACCTGTCCCCGGCTTCCTCCTGGAGGATGTCGCCGATGACGATGCCGCGGTCTTCGGGCAGCGGAATGTCCGTGCGGTAGCGCGGCCACTCGAACGGGTCGTCGTTGAGTTCATCGAACAGGGAAGCCGTGCCGAGGTCCTTCACCCGGATGTTGCTCCAGTAGATGCGGCGGCGGCGTTGCGCGGAGACGAGGGCCGAATCGATGTGCGCTCCCCTCACGCCGATGGCGTGTGAGAGGCAGCGTTCCCACTTCTCCAGCATTTCCACGTTCTCCAGGAAGAAGAGGATGCTGGGGTTGTACTCCCTCAGCTCCGTCAGTATGCGCATATACTCCCAGAAGAGGTAGCTCTGTCCCTCGAACTCGAAACCTTCCGCCTTCAGTTCGAGGTAGCGTCCGAGGGTGTAGATTTCCTCCCCTTGCGCCGTGCTCATGCCCTTCATCCTGCCCGAAAAACTGAAACTCTGACAAGGGCTTCCCCCGCAGAGGAAGTCCGGCACGCCGTACTTTTCGACCAGTTCGGGCACGTTGATGTCCGTCACGCTGCCCACCTGAATCATGTCGGGGAAGTTTTGTTTCTCCACGGCGATGGCGTGCCTGTCCACCTCGCTGCTGAGGTAACATTCAACGGGGATGCCCAGTTCCCTGAGCACGATTCGCGCGCAGCTCATGCCGTCGAATAGCGACCACACCCGTATCGGGCGACCGAACCCGGGCAGGAACGACCAGCAGTGCCTGATGGTGTCGCACTGCCACCCGTTGCCGAGCATCTTGTAGTGTTGCGTCTCGGACACGCCGCTCCAGTCGTACCACCGCGGCACGCCCTGGAGCCTGTCGCACTCCGATGGCGTGAGCCGCCTCACCGCGGCGACGTACCTCGCCCCTCCGATTTCGACCTCCGCGCCGCGCTTGTCGGCGGGCATCCTTTCGAGGAAGCTGTCCAGCTGCCTCCGCTTTACCTTGCGGCAGAGTTCCGCCGCCGTTTCATTCTCTTTCATTTCGTTGTTCCGTAAATTCGTTGTTCCGGTTCCGCGGGCCGTCAGCACGAAAGGCTTGTCGGCCTGTGTTCCAATGCCGCCGTAGTGGGCGATGAAGGTTTTCGTCTTGCCCCCCCCACGGCGGCACTCAAACCTTTCGCCCGTGGTTGTCGGGTAGATGATTGCCTGTCTCATAAAGTTCCGTCACTATTGAAGTCCCGTTCGCGCGAGGGCCCTTGTACATCGAGGCTTGCAGGGCGTAGGCCTTGCCCCCCGGCCGTACGCTGTTGCGTACGATTCTGCGCAGGCTCTTTGGCGTTCGTGTGTTCGTTTTCATTCCGTTTCGTTTTGTTTGTCCGTTTTACGATTCGAAGCGTTCGCGGCACTTCGGGCAGAGGTGCATCTCCTTGGGGTCGTCCAGCATCAGCCACCCTTCCTTTTCCGCCTTGACGATGATTTCGCGCTTCATCCGCTCGGGCGGCTTGTCGCCCACGGTGAAACGTTTCTCGGCGTAGCCGATGCAGCGGTCGCAGTAGACCCGGTAGATGAGGTATCGTTTCAGCATAGTCGGTTCCTCCTTCGGTTACAGGTTGAAGTGTATGTTCCCATCGTACGCCTCGCGGACGTACGCCCTTTTCGGCTCGGGTTTCTGCTCCTCCTCCGCTCCGAGGGGCAGGAACTTGAAGAACTTCCATTTGCTCTCGGCGTAGTGAAATCGTTCCGTGCCGTCCGTGTAGTATGCCACGCGTCCGCCCTTTTCGATGACGTAGCCGCGTTTCCTGAGCTCCCACCGCTGTTGGAGGACGGCTTTCGGTTGTCCGTGCATTCTTAGCCTCGTCTTGCGCGGCAGCCCGAAGAGTTCGCGCCTGCGCTCCGCCCTGTACAGCTCCTTGAGCCTTTCGGAACGCTCCTTCGAGAAGCGTTCGTACGCCGCCCGTTCCGCCGGGTCGGGAGAATCCTTCATCAGCCGTTTCTTCCGCCATGTTTTCATGGACTTACGCCGCGCCCTCTCCCGGATTCGCGCCTTGTCCAAGGTAATTTCATTCGCCCTGATGACTGCGCCGAGGTATTGGGCCGACACTCCCAGTATGGAAGCCATTTCGGTGTAGGTCATGCGTTCGATGTTCGCCCTCACCCAGTCCATCCGGGAGAGGATGAAGTTCCGTTTCGTTTCTTTCGTTTCCATTTTCGTTTCGTTTTGTTTTGTTACGTTCGTTATGTTGTTCGTTTCGTTTTGTTCCGTTTCCAGTCTACCTCCGCCTGGGTTCGTAGCGGTCGCACATCCGTCCGTACCGGTGGCAGGCGCAGACCCTCCGTCCCTTGGCGGCGCAGAGGCATCCGTTGCCCGTGAAGGCGGAGGCTCTGGCGCAATCCCGGCAGCGTACCCTTTCGGGCGGTTTGGTTATTTTCTTCATTCCCGTATCCGTTGGTTAGTGGTTAGCGTATCGTTTTTGCCCGTTCTTTTGCCCTCTGCCGGATTTTCGCCCGTCTTGCGGACACTTTATCAGTCCACGCAAAAAGAACGGCTTAAATCGCCTATTTTCGCTTCCGCGCCTCAATAGGGGCAAAATTCGTCCTCGGGAGGGGCTACGGGGAGTTCGTCATCGAGGGGATAGAAGCGCGTGCAGGCGGCGTCGAATCCGCAGACGAAGTTGAACGTCCCGATGTTTCGTCCCTTGGCGACCTTGATGAGCGCCGTGCCCTCCGTCTTCACCGCGCTGAACTCCCCCGGATAGCGTTTGCCGTAGCGTTCGGGCCGGTAGACGAGGATGACCACGTCCGCCGCCTCGGCTATCTGACCCGAGTCGCGCATCCGGTTGACGTTTGGTTCGGGGTTGTCCTTGTCGCGGTTGAGCTGCGAGAGCGCCATTATCCAGATGCCGAGTTCCTTGGCCAGGTTCTTCAGCCGCCTGGAGGCTTCGCCCATCTGCTGTTCCTTGTTGAGCACACGCGAGTTGACGGAGAGGATTTGCAGGTAGTCCACCACCGCTCCGCTGATGCCCTTGCGTTTCTTCATCATGCGGATGGAGTTGATGATGGTGTCGATGTTGGAGGTGGACCGCTCGTCGAAGAAGACCGCCCTGTCGGCCAGCTCGCCGATGGCCTTGTCCACGCTCGCCAGTTCTATTTCGTTCGGCCTCCCGTAGAGTACCACGCTGGAGGGCACTCCGCTGCGCATGGCGATGAGCCTCGCCGTGAGCTGTGCGGCGGTCATCTCCATGGAGTAGAACGCCACGGAGGCACCGGCCGCGGTCGCGTTGGCCACCACGGAGAGGGCGAACGAGGTCTTTCCGTTGGAGCTCTCGCCACCCACCACGATGAAGTCGGAAGCTTGGAGGCCGCCTTTCTCATCGAGGCGGCGGAAACCCGTAGGCGTTCCCGTGGTGACGTTGGCGTTGGCGGCGTTGGCCTTCATCTGTTCGTAGACCTGTCCGATGGCGTCTTTCATGCTGAGCACCGCGTTTTCGCTCTCGGTGTAGACGTTGTTGAGGTCTTCCACGGCCCTTTCCTGCACGTCCACGGGGTCCTCGTCCTCACTGACCGATGCCGTCCAGAGTCTCTGTGCGATGGGTCCAAAGCTGCGTCTCTTCTCCAGATCGAAGAGGCGGGCGGCACGCTGGTCGTTTATCACGTTGTCCATATGGCCGGAGAGTTCCAACACAAAGAAGCGCGCCTCGTTTTCATCTTCGTAGACGTGCGCCTTGACGAGTTCGGGCGGCACGCTGATTATGTCTATTACATTGCCACTTTCGTTCAACCTACAGCACGCCTTGTAGACTTCCTGGTGTTTGAAGTCGTAGAAGGAGTTTACCGTGAGGTAGTCCCTCCACTCGTCGAAGGCGCCCTTGTGGGTGAGGATGGTGCCGAGCACCACCTTTTCGCACGTGTAGTCGTGAATCGGTTCTTTTTCTTTCATGTTTGTTTGGTTAATGTTTTCAGTTGATTCGTTTCTGTCGGCCGCCGTCCCGCGCCACCCAGTTCATGATGGTGAGGTACATGGACTTGTACTTCGAGAGGTAGAGCCTGTTGTTTTCAATCTGGAGGATATAGGCGGCCAGTTCCTTGCCCGAGAGTTTCTTCCGTAGCTTGGCGTATTCCTCCTCGGTGGGAGGCTTGATGGCGCACGTCCGTCCGTCCAGTATGTTGGGGGCGTTTTCGAGCAGCCACTTTCCGAAGGCCTTGTAGCTTTGGTCTGTTGACCGCTCCACTTGCTTGGCGAACGTTTCGCACTTGGTCCTGCCCGTTACGGGAGGTTTATCCACCGGTGAAGATTTAGCGTCTGCCGAATGTTCGTCTTTAGCCGGAACGTCGGCGCCGCGGATTTCTTTCTTTACGTTTACGTTTCTTTCTTTAATAATTTTACTATCCTCAATATTACTACCCTTAGATATAGTACTATAGTTCCTACTACTTAGTATATTTTTATAAAGAGGTATAGTTTGAGCGGATTTTGTTGGTAGTGCAGTTGGCGTATCGTTTGGTAGTGCAGTTGGTAGTGCACCTACATTTGAAAAACGCTCCGCATCGTCAGTGTTTACAGAAGAATTTGGCAGTGCAATCTCTGCTCCGTTTGGTAGTGCAGTTGGTAGTGCAGTTGGTAGTGCATTGTCTTGGTATTTTTCCCAATTTACGATGCGTATAACGTTAAGGACGTGAGACTTGCGTACCTCTATTTGGCAGTGCACCTCCAATTTGTCCAAAAAAGCTATTACAGTATGCTTGCTCCAACCCCACCTTTCGGCTAAAGAATCCAAAGAAATCCCCACTTCCCCCACTCCAATGGTGACGCTTCCGCCGCGGCGCGAAATTGTCCGCGGCTTCACGTTCGCCATCATCAGCAGGTCAATCCAGGCGTGTGTTTTGTCGAAGCGTTCGCCGCGGTACATTTCGTCCTCCGTCAGTTCCCTGCCGATTTTAATCCATCCTTCCATAAAGTGTGTGCCGTGATTAAGATTGTTGTTTGATGCGTTCCGCCACCTGGGGTAGGATGATTTCGATAATCTCGCCCACCAGGTGGAGGCCGTGTGTCGCGTCCATAAGTTCCATTGTTTTTGATACTTTTGTTTCAAGCGTCGGCAAGGTAGCCGTTGACCACGTCCATGAACTCTTCGAGGGAGCGGCAGAGGGCGTATTTGCCTCCCACCCTCTCCACCGCCTCGCGGAAGAGTTTCTGGCTGTCCGAAGCCCGTCCGTCGCGGCTTTTCAGTTCGATGGCCAGGTAGGGGTAGAACTTGTTGGGGACGAGCAGTAGCAGGTCCGCCACGCCGGGTTTCACCCCCATGGCCTTGAACTTGGCCGCCTCGGCAGGGTTGCGCCGTCCTCCGTTGGGGACGTGGAAGAAGAGCTCCGCCCGTGCGGCCCACTGGTAATGGAACCACCGGACGCAGCTCTTCTGCAACGCGTCTTCGAGATAGCGCATGGCCTCAGGCGAGCCATTCGATGCGGGTCTTGTTGATGGCGTCGATGCGCATATCTTCAAGTCCCTGTTTCACATAGTCGCGCAGGAGGTCGTTGGCCTCCTGGAAGCTGTCGGCGTGGACGAGCACGCGGTACTTCAGTTCCTTGGTCGCGCCGGAATCGGTGACGAAATCCTGCACGAGCGTGGCCTTGAAGAGCGGTTTGTCGTGCTCCTTGCCGTTGACGATTTCCTTGATTCGCGACTGGTAGACGGCAATCACGTCCCCCTTCATCCCGCAGGCTTCCAACGCCTTCAGTTCGGAGGGTGCCAGCACCTCGTCCGCCAGGGTGATGAAATGGACCGTCACGTCCTTTTCCTCGTACGTCCGGGGATTGACCCGCGGGGTGCGTATTTTCACTTCGGTGTACATCTCTGTTCGTTCGTTTTAGCGTTCAACATCGTTGTTCCGTTGGGATCAGAACGGCAGGTCGTCCGCCGCTTCGGGTTCGGCCGTGGCAACGGCCGTGACCTCCTGGGCGGCGTTGGCCGTCTCGAAGGGTCGGAGGTTGCCGATGTAGGGAATCTCCTTGAGCGCCTCGTCCGTGAGGTTCTCGCGCACCTCCTTGGGCAGTGACTGCCGGATGGAGTGCGTGTCGCCGTACTTGCCGGGCGCGCGGTTTTCCCACACGTTCACGTCGATGTAGACGCCCTTGGCGTTCAGGTTTTCGTCCGCTGAGACGAAGAGGTTGTTGTCGTCGATGGGGATGAAGATTCCCCGTTTGGTGGAGGTTCGTCCCTTCACCGCCACGATGCAGGCGTTCTTAAGCCGCATCAGGTTGATTTTTCCTGTCAGATTCATTGTCGTCAGAATTTTTATCGGTTAGTAAAATGTGTTCGTCAATGTAGCGGTTGGCCGCCTTCACGCGCTCCAGCATGAGGGCGATGGCCTCGTCGTCCTCCGCCACGGGTACGATGTGGATGTTGTGGCGGAGGAATGGGCAGAACGCCACGAAGTGCGCCGAGCGCAGTCCCGTGCACGCCATTTCGGCCTGCACCTGCCAGTAGTATTCCGGGCGCACGGCTTTCAGGGAGGCGGCGTCGTGGACGCACTCGCGGTACTCCACGAAGGTCTTTGGCGAGGGGCACTTGATTTCCACCACCACCTGTGACCCGGAACGCGGGTCGGTGGCTATGCGGTCGGGCGAGGCGGAGAACCGCTCCACGGAGGGGTGGACGAAGATGCCGCACTCCTCCGTGTCGAATCCCGTCAGCAGGGCGTAGCGTTCGGCGGCGAGGGGTTCGGTATCGTGTCCCCACTCGGTGGCCTTGCTGGAGAATGAGGTCTGCCGGGTGTAGGCATCGAAGAGGATGTCGTCTTCGAGGACCGTCGGCAGCAGGTCGCGTTCGGCCGCCACCTCACGGATGTAGGCGAGGGCGGTCTTGCCGAAGAGTTCGTCCTTGCCGCGTCCGCCCTGCATGAGTTGGTGCACGGCGGAGGCGGTGAAGTTGCCGAGCCGCGCCTTTAGCCACTCGGCGGTGTTCTGTTGGACGCGCTGTTCCATAGGTGTCACGCTTGTTTGTTTCCGGTTTGTCCGTCAGCCTCCGCCAACGCTGCCGCCATGGCGGCTCGTATGGCCTCCTTGCTCTCGCGGATGGGTTTCATCAGTTCGTCCACGGTGGTGTCGCCGTCGCGCAGGGCTTGGTAGGTGCTTCTGAGCAGGAGGATTTCCTCTTTGCGAATCTGGTTGACGGTCTGCTTGCCGCAGAGCTTCACCAGTTCGTCCTCGGTGATGCCGTACTCGTTGAGGAATGAGGCGATGCATTTGTCGCGCCGTTCGAGCAGTTTTTCCTCGGAGGCGAGGTCGCTCTGCGCCTTCTGTTGGGCGGCGAGGTATACCTTGTCCGTCACCGCCTTGGGGATTACGGAGAAGACGGCGTTGCGGTAGGCTATGGAGCAGGCCGCGTTGCCGGTGACGGTTATCATGTCGTCGGTGAAGCGGTTTCCCTTGGATCTGATGATGGAGCGGCGCACCTCGAAGGCGGAGGCCACGTTGTTCTCCAGGTCCCAGCACGTTCCCCGGGCGATGACCTGCTTGTCGGTGATTTGCGTCACCTTGGCCTCGGATCGCACGTTGCCCCAGTTGGAGACGATTATCTTGGCCAGGTGTACGGAGGGTCCCGTGATGTATTTGCCTCCGCGCGGCAGCGCGTAGCCGCACGACTGGGCCGTCTGTATGTCCATGGTGGCCATGACGATGGAGTTGTCGATGGAGCGTTTGAGGTTTCGCGGGTACATCTTGGCGGTGGCTACCTGTGAGTCCACCGTGGCGCGCTCGGTAGCGTCGAGCGTCTGTGCGGAGGAAGCCGCCGTGGCTTCCACCTGCATGATTTCGTAGTCTTCAATCATAATGTTCAGTAATTGTTGAGTTTGCGTTTCCGGGTGATAATCTCGTTGGCCCGCTGGAGCTCCTTCTTCGCATAGTCCAGTCCGACTTTTTGGACGAGCGCCTCGGCCAGTGTATCTTCGTACAGGCTTTCGGCCATCGTCTCGCGTCCGCCCACTTGGCTGTTGATGAACTCGATGAGTTCCTCCACGGTGTAGTTGTCCCGCAGCACCCTGTAGGGATCCGCGAAGAGCAGCAGTTTCTTTTCTTTTTCCATGTTCTTTGTTATTTTAGGGGGTTCAACAATATCTGCTCAGTCCCAGGGAGCGGCAAATCGCCTCGTATTCCTCCTCGGGGTCGTCGACGCGCGTGTTGACGAGTTCGTCGTAGTAGTCGAGGTTGTTCTTGGCGGCCCGGAGGTCGGCGTAGAAGGAATCGTCCAGTTCGTCCTGCCTCCCTGCTTCGATGAGTCCCTGTTCGCAGTCGAGCAGGGACTCGTACTCGTCGCGCCACATATCGCGCAGCCGCCTGTTGTCGTCGTAGTCGAATATGAAGTCCATAGGATGTTTGGTTTTAGCGGTTAAACAATGGCAGGCGGAGAGGGAGTCGAACCCTCGGGGCCCGTGTGTGGACGCTGACGGCTGTTCGCCTGGTCAACGTCCGCGCCCGGGTGCATCCGTGCGGCATTCTTGAAGGAACGCTTTCCGCCTGATAATCTTATGACTTTATACGACGGCTCTCGGGGACAAGTCGACCCTATGCCTCTACTCGTTTTACTCACTTTCCGCTATGTCGGTGGCATCCCTTTTCGTCTGTTGCGGGGCGGATGCCTTGCGGCTATGCGCCGGAGGTCTCAATGACCTGTTATACCTGCCGGACAGGTGGCCCGTGAGCGGTGCCGTGCGTCCCGAATACTGTCATCGGTTTAGTGTGGGTGTATGTTGCCGTGCGTCAGTCCTTGGTCAGTCCTTCGTCACGTCGTAGTCCTCGGTGATCCACGCCCAGATGAGCAGGGCGCACATCCCGGCAATCATGAAGCAGTGCCACATGCCGGAGAGGATGAAGCCGACCAGGCAGGCGACGCCCAGCAGCGCGAGTATCGTCACTACGACCACCAGGAGAATCCTCTCTATCGGGTCTATGTGTTTGAGGTCTTTTCTTGTTATCATGTGTGTTGTGTTTTTAGCGTTTGTAAGCGATGACCGTGTTCCGTTCGATGAAGCGTTGCAGTGAGCGCGAGTCGTACCAGAACATTTTTGACCCGAAGCGCGCGAAGGTGATGCGGTTGTTTGGGTCTTCGCGGATTTCGCGGAGGAAGTCCTTCTTGCATCCGAGGAACGCCATGGCCTCTTTCGGTGAGAGCCATATCTTCTGTACCTCTTTCACTTGTCCGATGATTTTGTTTGCCATATTCGTTTGGGGTTTATTAGATGTTTACAATTCGTCTTGACTCCTTGCATCCGTATTCCTTGACCGCCACGGCCCGGATGCTCCGTGCCAGTTCGCTCTCCGTGGAGAAGCGGAACGCGCTGCGTACCGTTGGTTCGGACACTCCGAGGCGTCGCGCCACGAGGCGGACGGTGCCCTTGGGGTAGAGGATGACGGGTGCGGTAGTGGTAGCCATACGCGTCAAGCCTCCCGTTTGATTTCGACAATCGCCCTGTCCCAGTCCACCTTGGTGGAGTACGCCCTGCCGGTCTCTTTCTTGACCGTGTGGATGAGCGTGCGGATGTATGCCGTGCGGCGGATGGGGAAGCCGTTGGTCTGTCCCTTATCCATCTCCAGGATTTGCCGTCTGATGGACATCTCCTCGTTATTGTTCGTCCTCATGACCGTCCCTCCGTCTTTTCGTTGGACTTGGGGAAGAGCTCCTCCACGGGCACTCCCAGTTCGCGCGCGATGGCTTCCTGTTCCAGTTTGCGCGGCACGCGATAGCCGACGAGCCAAATGCGAACGGTGGGTTCCTTCGTCTTCGTGGCCGAGGCGATACGCTTAACCCACGCCTGCTTGGGGGTGGTGTTGTCGATGTTGTCGTAAATCTGTTTGAATGTCGCCATTTCGTTTCGTTTTTAAAGGTTCGTTTTTCTTGTTCTTTGTTCTCACTTGTTTTGGGTGGCGGAGTCTCCATCGGAGGAGCTTTGGGACGTTCCGAGGCCTTTCGTTCCTTTCATCCTATCGCCTGTCCGGCCACCATCGGCCGGCATCCGCCTTGCGGTCTTTCCCGCCGTCGTTCCTACGCCTATACCAACAGGCATCGTCTCTTTTGTGGTGGAATCCGCGTCGAAGCGGCTTTTGTGCGAAAGTGTCGAGTGATTTGTGCGATTTGCACCGCGTCCCTATCTCCTGTCCCGGACGCCGGGTCTCCACCGTTTTCGCGTCCGCTACCCTCGCGGGCCGCGGAACGCCTTGCATTTACCTAATGAGAAAACATTTCCATTACTTTTATATGCGTTTGTATGAACTATGAATAATGTATGTTTCATGTCTTTGTAATTTTATTTGGTATATATCCGATATTGTTTCTATATTTGCCGTAACGTTTTATTGATTACGTTGCAAAGATAAAGAGTTCTTAGAATATCTTCCAAATATATTTGGGAATATTTTCTAATTATTTTTATTACTAATCTCTAAAATATTGATATTATGGACATTAAAGAGCGGATAATCTTCTATGCGAAGTCAATGGATATGCCAATCTCAAAGTTTGAGAAGCAATGTGGTATGTCGAATGGCTATATCAAGAACTTTAAGGGGAATTTAAGTGCGGCAAAATTAGAAGGTATTCTAAATTCATTCCCCGAGCTTAGCCGTGAATGGCTTCTATATGGTGAGGGTGATATGCTAAAGGATTCGGTGGTACAGACTTCTCGCGGGAACAATTCTCCGAACATCAACGGTAACGGGAATCATGTGCAGGGCACGTCGGCGTTGCTTGACAACGCGTTGGAGTTGCAGCGTGCGGCGTTGACGGAAATCAGCGAGATGCGGAAGCTGTTGCAGGAGCAGGTGCGGAACAACCAGGAGCAGGCACGAAGCAACCGGGAGCAGTTTGACCGCTTGACGAACATCATAGAGAGCCTTACGCGGAAGGATTGAGGCTTCGTTTTTTTCTGACCGGAGAAAAACATTTCCTTGGTCAGAGAAAAAAGTTTCCCCGGTCAGAGGGGAAAAAACGGACGGATCTAAACGGCCGGAGGTGGATGGATACCCCGACCGGTGATGGATTGTCACCAGTTTGAAAGGGTTACAATTTGTACCCCGGTTGAACGAAAACATAACTAACCCCATAAAACGGCAATGACATGAGAAAGAACGATTACAAGAAGAAGGAACGCCCGTCCGCCATCCACTCGCCACACGGACGGCTGACGGCAGTGCGTGACCATTTTATTGATGCCAATAAGATGGTCGCCGCCGCAAGGAAGGAAGGAGGCGAGCCATGAGCCGCGCGAGGAACTGCAAGCAGGACTGATATTCACGTTATCATTAAATTAAAAAGGGGAGCTATCCTCACGGACGGCTCCCCCCTTGGTGTCTACTAAATAACTCACAAACAAAAAACATGAAAAAGTCTAAAAGTATGGTATATGGCTAAACGAAGCCGTCAGGCCGAGTGCAGCGCGTTCCCCACCATCCGCACGGTGTCGGGGTTGGCCTGCCCGGCGAGCCGCTGCACGGAGTCCGCGTTCAGCGGTTGTGGCGCTTCGCCCTGTCGCACGGCCTCCTCTTGTGACTGGAGGTCTTGCAGAATCTCGTCCGCTCCGGGGTAGTAGGAGTGTTGGAGCATCTGTATGGCCGAGACCGCTCCCTGTTGCCAGAGCTGCATCATGAGGTCGTTCATCATCATGCGGGCCACGGGTGTCTCGGCGGATTCCTTGATGTTCACCTCGAAGTCGATGTCCGCCACCTCGCGCGGTTCGTACATGGAGTACTCCGCGTACCCGTTGGACCGCGACTGCGAGATGTTGCGTTCCTCCTGGTAGTACTGGTGTATGGTCTTCATCTTCTTGCGCGCCACCTCGTTCTCGAAGACGGAGAACTTGTTCATCAGCGTGGACACGGACGTGGTGGAGTTTTGCGCCTCCATGGCGTAGCGTGACGCTGACGTGCCGTTGCCGGGCGACTTGCCCTGCAGCGCCTCCGAGGTGGAGGTAATGTCGTTGACGAAGCCGAGTTCCAGCTGCAGCAGTTCGGCCGTGCCGATGTTGGTGGAGTTGGTGGTGATGACTTCCGGCTTTGCGCTGGGCATCTTCGGGTCGGGTGTGTAGAAGATGAACTCCCCTATCTGCACGAACTTCTCGGCGAACTCCTTCTCGGTCATGTCCTTGGGGATAACGGAGGTAGGAATCATCTTGATGCCCTTGGCGGCTGACTTGATGGCCATGTCGGTGAGGGAGATGAGCCTGTTGATGTACCGTTGTTGGTCGATGACCACGGAGATGAATGGAATGACGTTGCCGTTGACGTACTGGTGCATCTTGATGACGTAGGGGTGCGAGTTGTGTCGGTAGGGCGTGTCGTACTCCGTGAGCACGCGTCCGTCAGGGGCGAGCATCTGGAAGTGCCAGTACTGGTCAACGATGAACCGCGTCTCGATGAGCGGAATCTCTTCCCTGGCCATGCCTTGCGCCTCGCCCATGCGCAGACGGGAGGCGTTCTCGGCCTCAATGGCGGGGAGGTCTTCCACCTCAATCTTGTAGAGCGGCTGTTCGAGGTCCATATCGTCGCGGCAGCGTATGCGCTCCTTGTACTCCAGTGTCCAGACGTGGTATGTCCGGCACAGGTTGTTGGAGGGCGGTGTCGTCCAGTTGATGTCATCGTGTTGGCTCGTCTGTTCGGTGCGGTTGTCGTAGCGCGTGAGCCACGGGTTGTAGATGCTTTTAAGTTGTTGGTAGTCGTAGCGTTCGCCTGCGAGCAGTGCGGTGAGTTCGCCGAGCGTGTAGTCCTTAATCTCTCCGATGAGCGACATATCCCAGTGCCGCGGGTCGTTGCCGTGCGATTCCCAGAAGAGGTAAGCGGGATTGACGGGATAGGTGTAGCTGTCCTCTATGCCGTCGTGCGTGTCCCATTGCTCGGTGACGCAGGCCACGCCGCCGCAAATCATCTCGTACATTTCGTTGACGAGGAGGTCTTTCTCCTGGTTGCGGGCCCAGTTTGTCTGGAGGGCGTTCGTCATCATCTTGCTTTTGCGGTCGGCATCCTTTTGCAGCGCGAAGCAGACGGGGTTGGTGGCCGTCTTGGAGTAGAGGCCGGTCAGCGTGTTGACCACCTTGATGAGGTGGTTGTTCTGGAGCACGATGTCGCCTGTCTTGCCGGCTATGCGTTCCCGTTCGGTGACGAGGCGGCCGCGGTCATCCTTGACGAGGTCTCCCCACTGGTCGCCGAAGACGTAGCGCAGGTTGCGCAGCCGTGTGGCGCGCAGGTCGTGGAGTGATTCCCACGCCTCCTCCGCGCGGCGGAGCAGTCCGATGTTGACCTTGTCCTGTCCGTTGCAGTGTTCTACGCGCTCCTTGACGGAGTCAATCTTAGCCTCCTTGCGTCCGTAGCGCGACTTTGGAATAAGTATGTTCATTGCCATATTACCTTCTGTTACATAATAATATACAAAGTTAGCGTGCGGAATCTCACAACTATGAGAAAATGGCCAAGAAACGAAACGTTAGGGTCATTTTCCCATAGAATGGGCGGACGTATGCTTATCTTTGTGAAAATAAAACACTTGGAGCGATGAAGATAATACGGAACAAGTATATCCCGTTCGAGGGATGGAGCGCGGTGAACCTTTTCGGGGTTCTGTTCGTGCGAGAGGGGGCGAAGGTGACGGACACGATGCTGCGTCACGAGTACATACACACGTTGCAGATGAGGGAGACGCTCTACATAGGCTTCTACCTGTGGTACGCCGTGGAGGGACTTGTCAAGTGCCTCAAGCACGGGAAGAAGGGTTACTACCGCATCGGCTTCGAGCAGGAGGCTTACCTGTACGAGCACTACAAGACGAACTCCTACGGGTCACTGCGCAGGCCGTTCGCCTGGCTGGAGTTCGTTGGCAGGGCGGTTTACTTCAAGGGGAAGTGAGGGTATGGAACGGCTTATGGGAATAGACCAGGTGAGGGTCATCGTGGTGTCGTGCATGAGCAGCATTCTCGCCTTCCTCACGCCCACGGCAGGCTTCCTGTTGGCACTCGCGCTGATGTTCGGGTTCAACATCATCTGCGGCATGAGGGCTGACGGGGTGAGCGTGACGTGCTGCCGGAACTTCCGTTTCAGCAAGTTCAAGAACGCCCTGGTGGAGTTGCTCCTTTACCT
>CAVFNZ010000005.1:0-44071 GCA_963624095.1 Clostridium sp. CAG:217
TTTGTTAAAGAGAGAAGGCGGCAGCAGACTTGGACATTGGGTTATCACTGATAAGTATTACGAAAGCATCTTTGAACAACAATAATCTTACCGCCCGACTTTATGCGACAAGCCCAAGGTCGGGCGGATTCCATTATTCCTCGAGCACAAGAGCCAACATGACCGTGAGAAACCACAAGTTTCAACGAGGTATAGTCTCGATGGCCGATGAGTGCCACCTCGATGGCCAATGAGGTGGCACTCATTTATTAGCGAGGCCTTCCGCGACAGGTGAAGCCTTGGCTTAATGCCGGAAACGTACGTTTTCTTAATGCTGCCACTACCCACTACTTCAACCGGAGGAAGCGGTAGCCGAAACGTTGGCAAGCGTCACGCTCCAGCTGCTCGCGGACGGAGGGGTGCGCAATGTTTATCAGCGCACGGGCACGCTCCGCCAAATCCTTTCCTTTCAGAAAGGCGGCTCCGTACTCGGTAACGATGTACTGGGCCTGCGGACGGGTGGTGACGACACCGGCCCCTTCGGTCAACACGGACTTGATCTTGGAGACACCCTTAGCGGAGAGGGAGTTCATGGCGATGAAGGTCTTGCCTCCCGGCGAGAGGGCTCCGCCATACATGAAGTCATGCTGTCCGCCCACGCCGGAGAAGATTCGCGTACCAATGGAGTCGGCGCAGATCTGACCGGTCAGGTCCACTTCGATGGCGGAATTGATGGACATCACCTTGGGGTTTTGTCGGATGATGAAGGGGTCGTTGGTCCACGCCACATCCTTGATGATGACATCGGGATTGTAGTCGAGGTAGTCGTACAACGCCCGCGAGCCCAATACCAACGAGGCTACGGACTTGCCGGGGAATATCACCTTCTGGCTGTTGTTGATGACCCCGCTGTTAATCAGCGGCAACACGCCGTCCGTCATCGCCTCGGTATGGAGACCCAGGTCCTTGTGGTCGCTCAACGCCCTCAGCACGGCATTGGGGATGCCCCCTACGCCAATCTGCAGCGTCGCACCATCGGGAATCTGCTCGGCGATGTAGTTGCCGATTTTTATCTCCGCTTCCGTGGAGACGGGTGTGGGGACTTCCACCAACGGGTCGTCCACCTCCACACAGGCGGCAATCTTGGAGACGTGTACCAAGGCATCGCCATAGGAGAAGGGCATCTGTTTGTTCACCTGGGCAATGATGGTGCGGGCGCACTCCACGCCGGAGGTGGCCAAGTCCGCCGAGATGCCGAAGGAGCAATAGCCCTCTTCGTTGGGAGGGGAGACGTTGAGCAACACCACATCCAAGGGGATGTAGCCTTCACGGAAAAGTGCCGGCACCTCACCCAGGAAGCAGGGAATCAGTTGCGCCTCTCCCCTATCCACGGCCTTGCGGATGCTGTTGGCAATGAAGATACTCTTGGGGATAAACGAGTCGCGCAGCTCGGTGGTGGCGTAGGGAGCGTCGCGCCTTCCCACGGCAAAACCGGAATAGATTTCCACGCCCTCCAACTCGTGTCCGCGAGCCGTAAGGGCATCCAGCAGCACTTCCGGGATGGACGTACTGCCCTGGATGAGCACTTTGTCGTGCGACTTAATCAGTCTGACGGCCTCTGCCGCCGATACGTAGTTTATTTTCATATTCGTTAGGTTTAGGTATCAAAAAGCCCCAACAGGCGGTCGTATGCACAACGGTCTGTTGGGGCGGCGTTTTCTATAAAGGGTGATTCTGATTGAATATACGCAGGCGGTCGTCCAGCCACGTATAGTAATCATTGGTCACCGTAGAGGTGCAGACGCGGATGCCCTGTTGCTCGCTTCCCGTCGTCCGGAGCGAGATGGCGGCCACGCCGTAATAGATCAGCTCGTTAATCAGCTCGTCACCCGAGAAGCCCTTGCGCCCGATGGTGAAGAAGAATCCGTCACTCACGGGCTGGTCCAGGTCTTTGTCATAGACGATGTGGAAGCCATGGCGCAGGAATATCTCTTTCAGCCTGGCGGCACGCCGCGCGTACTCACGCGTGTCTTCCACAAAGTTAATCTTCCCGTCGCAAGCGGCTTTGTACATGGCCGCCAAGGCGTATTGCGCGGAATGGCAGACACCCGAGGAGAGACAATAGATGATGGAGTAGATAAACGCGCGACCCGGCGTGTCCATGCCCAAGGTCTTCTGCAGGTTGGGATAGACGCGGTTGAACAGTCCGTCCGAGATGGCCACGACGGCCAGACGCTCACCGGCGTAACTGAATATCTTGGAGGCGGAGAGCATCAGCAGGTAGTTTTGCGTATAGCGCGCGACGGTCGCCTGATAGGGAGGCTCAAAGGGATGACCCAAGTCCTTGCGGAAGTCCATGCCCAGGTAGGCGAGGTCTTCGATGACGACGGTGTCGAACTCCGTCGCCAGCGACCCGATGTAGCCCAACTCTTCTTCGGTGAAGCAGACCCACGAGGGGTTGTTGGGGTTGGAATAGATCATGGCGGCGATGTTGCCTGCGGAGAGGATGCGGCGCAACTCATCGCGCAACTTCTCACCCCGGTAGGCATATACGTCGAACGAGGTCTTCTTGTAGCCCAACACGTTGGCCTGCATCGGCTGCACCGAGAAGCCGGGGTCTATGAACAGGATGGTGTCCTTCTCCGGGTAAAGGTGTGTCGTGAGGATGAACGACGCGAAGGTTCCCATCATGGACCCAACGGTAGGCACGCAGCCTTCGGGGTTGACATCGATATCGAGGAACGCCTTGATGAAGCGTGAGGCTTCCTGCTTCAGGGGAGCGATGCCCGCCACGTTCGGGTAGGACTGCGCCACATGACTGTCCAACGCCTCCTTTTGGGCGTTGATGCCTATCTGGTTGGCCGGCAGACCGGGAGAGCCCATTTCGAGATGGACAAACTTCTCGCCGGTACGGGCTTCCAAGGCTTCGGACAGGGCGACCGTCTGACGGATGGTGGCCTTCGCCACCTCCGTGAGGTGCATCTGCCGCATCACCTCGTTCACCTCTTCTTTCTTAAACGGTATGCTCATGGCCTTACTTCTTTATGGATTGGTGAGCCACTTCGAGACCGGCACGGAAGGCTTTCTCGTTCATCTCCACGATGGCTTCACCCTTGCGGGCGAAGACGGTGCGGATGGCTTCGGCTATCTTCTCCTCCTCGATGCCCAGGAAAGGAGTGGCGGCACCCAGAAGCACGATGTTGGCGGCACGGGGCGACGCTACGGACTTGGCCAACGAGTCGACATCCATCGTCACCGAATGGGGCAAGGCGGCAAGTTGCCGCAGCAACGCCTCCTGTTCGGGATAGTTGCCGATGTTGACGAAGGGCACGGTGTTGGTGATGACCCATCCCTCCTTTTTCAGGTAGGGAAGGTAGCGCAAAGCCTCCATGGGTTCCAACGAAATGATGAGGTCGGTCTTGCCCAGTGGGATAAGGTCCGAAGCGATGGGGTCGGAACTGATGCGCAGGTTGGACTGCACATCGCCGCCGCGTTGGCTCATGCCGTGTACCTCGGCCTGTTTGATGTAGAGACCCTCTTTCATGGCCGCTGCACCGATGATGGTGGCGATAGAGAGGATACCTTGTCCTCCTACGCCGGAAAGTATAATGTCTGTTTGCATGTTATTTTTCTCCTTTGTTTTTGTTGTGGCGGCGTGCGGTCTGGATACATTCCCTGCGGGCGATAATCACGCTGACGCCACGGTAGTTGATCTCTTCGCGAATCACTTGTTTCATCTCTTCCATGTTCTTGGGCAAGGGCACGACCACACGGAGGTGTTCGGGCTCCACGCCGATGCCGCGGCAGATGCTCTCTATCCGGCCCGTGCCGGCGGAGTCCTGACCGCCCGTCATGCCAGTCGTCAGGTTATCGGAGATGAGTATCGTGACGTTGCTCTTTTCGTTGACGGCATCCAACAGTCCGGTCATGCCCGAGTGGGTGAAGGTGGAGTCGCCGATAACGGCTACGGACGGGAATTGTCCGGCATCGGCGGCTCCCTTGGCCATGGTAATGGAAGCTCCCATGTCCACCACGGAGTGGATAGCCCGGTAGGGAGGCAGGAAGCCGAGGGTGTAGCAACCGATGTCGCTGAATACGCGGCTGTTGTCATACTCGCGCACCACCTCATTGAGGGCGGCGTACATGTCGCGGTGGCCACATCCTTGGCAGAGTGCGGGCGGACGGGGCACCACCAGCTGGCTGGCAGGATAGACCTCCTCATCCTTCAGTCCCAAGGCTGCGATGATGTTGTCCGGGGTGAGTTCACCCGTGCGGGGTACTTCGCCCGTCAGACGGCCTTTGATGGGAACCGGCTGTTGGAGCACACCGCGCAGCTTCTCTTCCACCACGGGTTGTCCGTCTTCCAGCACGAGCAGCGACTTGCACTCGGCCGCCAATTTGCGGATGGCCTGCACCGGGAGCGGATATTGCGAGACCTTGAGCACCGGATAGGGACACCCGTCCTTGAAGTGTTCCATCAGGTAGTTGTAAGCGATGCCACAGGCGATGATTCCCATGGAGTGGTCGGGTCCGTCGCTTACCTTGTTATATAGGGAAGCCTCCGACTCCTTGAGGAAGTCGGGCCACTGCGCTATCAGTTGTTGGTTGCGGCGGCGTGCCACGATAGGCATGAGCACCCAGTCGCCCGGATTGGCGGGATATGTCATGGGGTTGGTGTCGCGCGCCTCACCGCATTCCACCACGGCACGGGAGTGAGCCATGCGGGTCACCATGCGGAAGAGTACGGGCACTTTGTAACGTTCGGAGAAGTCGAAGGCCGCGCCTATCATGTGGTAAGCCTCCTGTTGCGACGAAGGCTCGAAGGTAGGAATCATGGCGAACTTGCCGTAGAAGCGGGAGTCCTGCTCGTTCTGCGAGGAGTGCATGGAGGGGTCATCGGCGGCGACTACCACCAAACCTCCGTTCGTTCCCGTCATGGCGGCGTTGACAAAGGCGTCGGCAGCCACGTTCATTCCCACGTGTTTCATGCACACCATGGCCCGTTTGCCCATGTACGACATGCCGAGCGCGGCTTCCATCGCCGTCTTTTCGTTCGTGGACCAGTTGCAGTGTATGTTCCGCTCTTTCGCCAACGGATGGCCTTGGATAAATTCGGTGATTTCGGTAGAGGGCGTGCCCGGATAGGCATAGACACCGGAGAGCCCGGCGTGCAAGGCACCCAAGGCTACCGCCTCATCACCTAAAAGCAGTGTTCTTTCGTTCATACAGATTGGAATTAGAATTTTAAGTGCACAAATGTAATCATTTGGTTGGTCACAACCAACTATCCAAGGAAAAATACTTACAGAATGACCGCTATCGAAAAAGAGACCTGCCGGGACACCGACAAGTCTCTTAGTCACAACGGCGAGATAGCCGTTGGGATATCCTCGAAGAGGGACTTACTTGATTTCCAAAGTAACAATCGACTTCGCGGGCAGGGTCACGGTCAGCTTGCCGTCCTTCACCTTGGCATCCTTGAAGGCGACAGGCACTACCACGTTTTTCTTCTCAAACGAGTTGAAGGCACGGATGTCATTGGCGGTAATCATCTCGCCCGACACGGACTTCACCTTCATGCCGTCCAACGACACGGTGACTTTCTGCACACTGTCCAGATCGATGTTGGCCAGCGAGAGGTGGATGCGTCCCTGTGCGTCACGGGAAGCCGATGCGCTCACCATCGGCACGGTGCGGTTGTCGCGTACGGTCTTGTGCTCGCAGAGCAGGTCGAGCGGCAGGTAGGTAGCGTCCTGGTGCACGTTGTACATCTTGAACACGTAATAGGTAGGGGTCAGCACCATCTCTTTCCCTTTGGTCAGAATCATGGACTGCAGCACATTGACAATCTGCGCGATGTTGGCCATCTGGATGCGGTCGGTGTATTTGTGGAACACGTTCAGTGTGAGGGCCGCCACCATAGCGTCGCGCAGGGTGTTCTGCTGATAGAGGTGACCGCGGACAGTCCCGGGCTCTTCGTCCCACCAGGTGCCCCACTCGTCGACCATGAGGCCGATGCGTTTGTTCTTGTCATACTTGTCCATGATTTCGATGTGCTTCCGGATGACGGGTTCTATCTCCAGGCACTTGCCCATGGTCCAGTAGAAGTCGTCGGCGGTGAAGTCCGTAGCGGAACCTTTGCTGCCGCTCCATCCGGCACAGGTGTAGTAGTGCAAGGAGAGTCCGTTCATGCGGTTGCCCACGTTCTTCATCAGCACTTCGGTCCAGTTGTAGTCGTAGTCACTGGCCCCGCTGGCAATCTTATAGAGTTGGTTGCCGGTGAAGTTGCGGCAATAGGTGGAGTAGCGGCGATAGAGGTCGGCGTAGAATTCGGGACGCATGTTTCCGCCGCATCCCCAGCTTTCGTTTCCCACGCCGAGGTATTTCACCTTCCATGCCTTCTCGCGTCCGTTCTTCTTGCGCAGTTCGGTCATCGGGCTTTCGCTGTCGGAGGTCATGTACTCCACCCACTTGGCCAGCTCCTCCACCGACCCGCTGCCCACGTTGCCGCTGATGTAGGGCTCACAGTCCAACAGTTCGCAGAGGTTGAGGAACTCGTGCGTGCCGAAGCTGTTGTCTTCCACCGTTCCGCCCCAGTTGTTGTTCACCATCTTGGCGCGGTTCTCACGCGGGCCGATGCCGTCCATCCAGTGGTATTCGTCAGCAAAGCATCCGCCGGGCCAGCGGAGCACGGGTACTTTCAGCTCTTTCAGGGCCTTCACCACATCGTTGCGGTAGCCGTTGGTGTTGGGTACGTCGGAGTCCTCTCCCACCCAAATGCCGCCATAGATGCAGGTACCGAGGTGTTCGGCAAACTGGCCATAGATGTTTTTGTTGATAACGTTCGTCCCTTGTTGGGGATGAATACGGATGACGGTTTCCTGCTGCGAGGAAGCCGTCAGGGTTGTCAGGGCGAACACGCCCGCCACAAGAATTCTGTTCTTGACGTTTCTCATGATTTTAAGGGTTTTAGTTAAATCCAGTCTAACATTATCCACCGCAGGATGATGCAGAGGCAAATATACGAAATTCTTCTTTACCGGCTCACGTCCGCGCCACTCTTTTGCAAACTTTTCGAGCCGATTCTCCCAAAAAGCGCCGACAAGGCGAACTTTTAGTGCCGGCATATTGGGGAACTCAGTCGAATTGTGTAACTTTGCGCCTCGTAACAAGCCCATTAATTAGCTACATCTTAACCCATTAGACCCTATAAAGATGCGACTGTTCCTGTGAGGTTGTTATCCTACCCGCGCGGTTCAAAGGCGAGGATTTTAATAAACTGATTATATAACCTAAGAAAAGAAAAAGCAAAGTAAAGAAAATGGAATCAATCATGTTACTTGGATTGGGTTGGAACGCATGGCTTACCATCGCACTGTTGTTGGTCATGTTCGGTCTGATGATGAAGACCAAGATACCCGCGGAATTCGTGTTCGTAGGAGGCATGGGCGTGCTCTATGTCACGGGCGTGTTGGATGTGAAAGAGGCGTTGTCCGGCTTCAGCTCGGTCTCCGTAGTGACCGTCGGCATCCTCTTTGTGGTGATAGCCGGACTGGTACACAGCGGTGTGGTACACTGGATGGTAAAGCGGATGCTGGGAACCCCGTCGTCCTACTCAAGCGCCATCGTGCGGATGATGGTGCCGGTGGCCTTGCTCAGCTCGTTCCTCAACAACACCACCGTGGTGGCACTCTTCCTGAAAGTGGTGAAGGTGTGGGCCAAGAAGCTCTCCATCGCCCCTTCCAAACTCCTCATCCCGTTGAGTTACGCCTCGTGCTTAGGAGGTATCTGTACCCTCATCGGTACGCCTCCCAACCTGATTATCTCGGGCATGTTGATGAATGACACGCAGATAGACCTGAACATGTTCTCCACCACCATACCCGGACTCTTCTGTCTGGCCATAGGTATTGTCACTATCCTACTTACCAAACGCCTGTTGCCGGTGCGCAAATCATCGGACGAGGCTTTCGAGGCGACCCGGGAATATACCGTAGAGCTGTTGGTGCCCACGGTCTGCGAGGCCGTAGGTAAGTCCGTCAGCGAAGCCGACCTGATGAACGTGCGGGGCGGACGATTGCTGGAGATTGTCCGGTTCGACAAGGAGGTCATCAGCCCCGTCTCCCCGGACGAGTTCGTGATGGGTGGCGACCGCTTGGTCTACGCCGGACAGGTAGACGCCATCCTGGACCTGCGCGAGAAGCACGGACTGACAACCGCCACCAAGCATGTGTTCTCATTGGACGAGGTGAAGGGCAACCGCCACTTCTACACCGCTTCGGTCAGACGCGACAGTGCGCTGATAGGCAAATCCATGGAGAGCTGCAACTTCGAGGAAGAGCACAGCACCGTGTTGGTGGCCGTTGTCCGCGAAGGTGAGCGCATCAACCAGAACCCGCGCAGCGTGAAACTGGCACAGAACGACGTACTGCTCTTCGAGAGCGACTCCAAACGAGGAAAACAGTTGCGGACATCAGCCGCCAAGGACTTGAGATTCTTCGACTCCGAAGACGTGCCCAACATCGGCAAGCAGACCATCGTGGCCTCCCTCATCATGTTGGCAATGGTACTGCTCTCCGCTTTCAATGTAATGACCTTGCTCCAGGCCGGTTTCCTGGCTGCCGGTGCCATGCTGCTGACCCGCTGCTGCACCACGCAACAGGCTTGGCAGTCCATCAACTGGGGTGTCATCATGATATTCGCCGGCTCCGTCTGCTTAGGTACGGCCATCGACCGCACCGGCATCGCCACGGCATTGGCCGACGGCATCCTGAACGTCTGCGGCTCCAATGCCTTGATGGCGTTGATTTGCATCTGTCTGGTAGCCACGTTCGTCACGGAGTTCATCAGTAACACGGCCGCCGCAGCCATCTTCTACCCGATAGCCTACCAGACCGCGGTGACACTGGACGCCAACCCTGTCACCTTCTGTATCGCCCTGATGATAGCCGTATCGTCGAGCTTCGCGACACCTATCGGCTCACCTACCCACATGCTGATTTACGGAGAGGGAGGCTACCGCTTCTTCGACTTCGCGCGCATCGGACTGGTGATGAACATCGTCATACTGGCGGCAAACATCTTCATCGTGACGCTGGTGTTCCCGCTCTGACAGAACAACGAATAACAATAGTACAGAATCATAAAAGCATAACAACATGGAAACAGCTATTAACTACCAAGCAACGAACATAAGTGTAGAACTCCGCGGACGACTGGACACAGCGAGTGCCGCACAGTGCGAGAAGGACCTGCAACCCCTGTGGGACAACGCCGACAAGCAAATCGTGCTGGACTGCACCGCCCTGGAGTACATCTGCAGTAGCGGACTGCGCATCTTCCTCTCCCTGCGCAAGGCGGTGGAGGCCAAGGGCGGCAAGCTGGTCATCGAGCACATCAACGACGAAATACGCAAGGTGTTCACCCTCACCGGGTTCTTCCAACTGTTCGACATCCGGTAATGAGAAGGATATCAGCCTCGTTCACCGCGAGGCTGACCTTTTAAACAGCAGCAGTTATGATTAAACGAACGCTAACCATCAACAACGACATCGAGGAGACGGCCAAGCTGTTCCCTTTCATCGAGGAAGTTGGCACCGCCCTTCACATCGACGAGGCCACCCTGTCGTCCGTAAACCTGGCTATCGAAGAGGCGTTGGTCAACAGCGTCCTCTACGCCTACCCCAAAGGGACAAAGGGAGAGGTTGAGCTGACGGCCGAATGGGAAGAGGAACCGAAGGAACTGGTGTTCACGCTGAAGGACCAAGGCATCCCCTTCAACCCCCTGGAGGCCAAAGAGGCGGACACGACGCTCGGCTTGGAGGAACGTCCCATAGGCGGACTTGGCATCTTTCTCGTGCGTACGCTGATGAGTGAGGTGGCCTATCAGCGCACCTCCGACGGTTACAACTTGCTCACGATGACAAAGGTGCTGTAAGACAGTCACCGCAAAAGTCCACGCCTCCAACAGGCGTAGCCATAAAAAGATTCCTGACCGGAACCGCGTATCCTGATGATACGGGTTCCGGTCAGGAATTTCTTTTTTATCGCTTCCGCGACTTACTCCTCCAAAAGTCCCTTGTGGAAGGTATAGGTCTGCAGTTGGTTGCCGTTCTCGTCCCAGTGGGTAGCGGTGCCCTCAGCCACATAACCGTAGAAGAGACGTTTCAGGTCGCGCGCCTCGGGACGCAAGTTCCAGTGCGACTCCACCTTCTTCTTACCGTTGGGCCAGTATTGTGTCCACACGCCCGTGTTGGTGGTGAGGTTGCGCGTCCAAGTCCACAGCAGCTTGCCGTCCTCGGACCAGAAGCTCTCCGTGCCGGACTTCCGTCCATTCTCGTAAGTCACCTGATGCTGCAACTTACCGGAGGGGTAATAGTCGCACATCTCGCCGTGGAGCAGGTAACGGCCGTTCGGACAGATGCGTGCGCTCCATTTACTCTTCACCGCTTTCTTGTCGTACATTTCGGTGTAGCTCTTCACCACGCCGCCTTCCGTCTCGGGAGCGATGTCGCCCTCCTCGGAGAGCACCCAAGCCTCGTTGAACTCATAATGGATGGGCGGGAAGTTGGCCGTGGTCAGCAAATGGATTACGCCGTTGGGAGCCTGACGCACCGTGGTGTATCCCAAAGAGCCGTAGGGAGGACGGTGACGCTGGGGAAGCTGCACGGGCAGGGGTTTGATGCGCCACGTCTTGCCGTTGTCCTGCGAGAGGGCGGCGAAACAATCGTTGCCGTATTTCCAGCCTACGGGAGGGGCAATCTTTTTCTTGTGCATATAGGCATCGCTCACGAACAACAGGTTGCCCGAAGCCAAACGGATGAGGCAAGGACGCTGCACGTTGCCCAGTGCCGGGAACGGCGTAGCGGTTGACGCTTCCCACGTTGCACCCCAATCGTGTGAGATGTTTTGCGGAGTCCATCCGTCCACATTGGCGTTCTTGCCTCCCACCGAGAGGAGCGTGCCTTTGTCGTCGAGCGGAACAATCGTCGAGTGACGGCCTCCGGTGCGGCCACCCATGTCGTGCCAGGTGACACCCTCATCCGAGCTGCGCCACAGGAAGCTGGTGCTCTCCTTGCCGTCCATGGCCATGTAGATGTTCCCTTGCGGGTCGCGGAAAGCGTTGGAGATGGGCTGTGCGGTATAGTTCTTCGCGATGCTGTCCAGCTGCGGCACGGAGAAGGTCCATGTGGCTCCGTTGTCCGTGGAGGTAGCGATGCGGAAAGGTACATAGTTGGAGATGTCGCGGCCACCGCCAAAGAACCAAATCTTGCCGTTGTCGTTCCACAGGAGTCCGGACTGGTCGTTGCCGCCTTTGGTTGAGAAGAAGAGTTCGGGCATATCCCAGTCTTCCGATCCATGGCGCAGGCGCGACTGTACGAAAGTGGTTGCCGTATCGTTCTCGGAGAGACCTGCCGGAGCACTGAAATAGACGGCGAGCGCGTCACCGTTGGGCATAATCTCGAAACCGGGCGAGTGGCTGTGGGTGTAGACGCCCCAATCCATGCCGGTCAGTGCGGCCGTCTCTTTGGGCGTGTAAGCCGGAGGAATAGGAATGGCGAAGCGTACCGTGAAGTAGGGCGTGCTTGCGGACGGGCCTAAAGTAGCCTGTTCCGTGGTCTGCTTCACCGCCGTTTGGTTAAAGGGCAAGTGGTCACGTTCTTGCAAGAGGAAACGAATCGCGTTGGCAGAGTCGCCAAAGGCCACCATCTCTTTGCCCGGCTGGAAGCCTGCCGCCTCCACCCAAAGCGTGTCTTGCTTCAGGTTAGCGTATTTGCTTTCCTTCTGCACCGAGCAAGCCGGTATGGACAGGCATCCTGCCACCGCCATTGCGTAAACGAGTGTTTTCTGTTTCATTGGTATAGCATTTAAAGAGAGCCCCCATGGTTCTTGTTCTTTATCCGTCCGTGAGCGAAACGGGGGCTATCAATTCCCCTCCCGAACCTTGTATTGTATATAAACTTTGGCCTGGTGCACCAGCGCATCAGGCCAAAGTCCTTGCAAATATAATACAATTCGGAGAATCCCATGAAGTTTGCCCCAATATTTTACGAGACTTGTCACGTGGGGTGTCACAAAGGCTGACAAGAAATTCAGTAGTATAGCAGGAAAACTGACAAGTGAAATCGGGATATGACACCCTCACGAGAGGCGCAAAAAACGCAAGCGGTTACATGCGCCAACGCAAGTACTTACATGAGCCCACATAAGTACTTACGTGGGCCATCGTAAGCACTTGCGTTTTCGGTCTACATTCAACACCGGAAATGCCTATAATGTCTCGGGGCGATGCCTATAATGTCTCGGGCTTGAGGCATTATAGGCATTTTGCGGCCTATCCGTGGCGAAATCAATAGCCAAAGATTTCCTTCAGTTGATTGGCGATGGCATCGCCATAGAGCTTTTCGAAGAGGACCGTACCGTCGGCCTTCACCAGGAACACGGACGGTATGGCTTTCACCCCGTAGCTTTGGTTCATCTTCCGGTCGTCCCACAGGTTAGTCCACTCCATCTTCTCCTCGTCCAAGGCTTTCAGCCATGGGGCTTTGTTTTGGTCGATGGAGATGTTGACAATAGCCAGGCCCTCTTTCTTGTACTTGGCTACCAAGTCGCGCATCACGGGGATTCCCTTGCGGCAAGGTTTGCACCACGACGCCCAGAAATCTATCAACAGATAGTTGTTGCCTTGGAGCAACGAAGCGAGCGTGTGTTCTTTGCCTTCCGCATCCGCGAGGGTAAAGTCCGGAGCTTTCTTGCCCAACAGCTGCGCATCGAGGAACTTACGGAAAGACTTACCATAGGAACTCTGTTTCTGAAAGTCCGAGAAGAGCGCGTACTCAGCCTCTGTCAACTTCATGATGCCACCATGATACTGCAGAGCGATGAGCGGCCAAACCGCGTTCGGATTGTCCTTGACCAACTGACGCACATAGTCCGCCTGTTGTTTGTCCCAAGCGGCACTCTCCGCCAGATAAGCCTGATATTCGGGAGTTTTCTGGAGCTCGGCACCTTCGGCGGGCGTAGACGCATCGTGCACCTTTTCCACAATATCCTTGTGCCTCTTGTAAACCTCGCTCCGTCCGTCGTTGTAACGGTTCCATGAGCCATTCACCAATGCCTTGCAAGCCTTGTACGCGTCACTGTCGGAAAGGACATTCATGCCACTGATGACCACTTCGTCACCCGACCCGGCACCGAAGGTGCACCACAGACGGCCACCCGAAACGCACACCATGCAGGTCTCGTCGAACTCTGGAAGCGTGAAGGAATAGGCACCGTTCCTAACGGTATCCGTGGCCAGCCGGTCTCCGCCGATGAGGAACCCAGCCGTGGACAGACTGACGACCTTACCCTCCATCTGATAGTCAGCAGGGACGGAGCCCTTCACCACCAGTCCTTTCTTCGGGTTCTGTGCGTAAGCGACTACGCACAGAACCAACATCGAAAACAACAATAATCTTTTCATAGTAAATTTTATTTGGTCTTGAATTTGATATCCTTCACCAAGCCGAAGCCATCGAACTCAGCCGCAGGGGTAGCCTGTACCGCACCGGATACCGGGTCTACCTTCAGCAAGTAGACTTTGCCTTCCGCACCCTTATAGGTTGCCACCATCAAGTACTTGTAGGCAGGGCTCTCGTCCAGATCAAGTCCGCTGTCGGAGAAGAAGCGCATGAAAGAAATCTCCTCGTCGGCAGGACAGCTCCAGGCCGAAGCCTCAGCGGAGGCCTCACCCGTGCTCTCATCGAAAGCGATGCGGTAGAGCGCATCCTTGGTGGCGTAGAAGCAGATGGGAGCCAGGTTGCTGACCGAGAAATGGAGCGCGTCGGCTATCTGCGGACAAGCGGAGAGGTCATAGGTCTTGTTCAGTTTGACACCGGAAGCGTTATATGCCTGTTTGATGGAGAGCATACAACGTTGGGACGGGTCGGACTTCGCCTCCATAATGGCATAGATTTGTTTGCTGGTAGCACTTCCTTGGTAGGCCTGGTCCATGAAGAGGCAGTTGAGGTCGAGGTTCTGCAGACCTGCGTCCGGGATGACAGAGACTTCACTGCTCCACTCGGTGCCTTGCAGGAAGCGTCCCTTGGACTGGTCATAGAGGAACACGCCCGAGCCATAGCAGTTGACGGCACACGGAGCGGCTTCATAGTCATCGTCCGCCAACAGCTTGGCAGCACCGAAGTAGGGGTCGCCCCACGCCAGGATGGTGGCATAGGCCTTACCATCGTTAATCAGGATGTCATCGGTGCTCTTGGTATACGCCTGTGGTTTGCACACGGAAGGTGCTTCCCAGAAGAGTCCGTTGAAATCGAGTGTTCTGCCCATATCATCGGCGGAGACACGAGTACCATCCCGGTCGGTGAAGATATTGATGTAGTTGTTGATGGCCCAGCAAACCACGGGTGTACCGCTCAACGCCTTGTCGGGGTTGGCGCGCGAATAGGTGGAGCGGCTATAGGTGGTTTCCGTCACCGCCCCCATAAACAGTGGAGTCTTCACGATGTCGACATCCGCCTTGCCGTCACGGCCATAAAGAACAAGCAGACCCGTACCCACGGCACTCTCCACGGTCAGGTTGTAACGGTAGAAGGCACGATAGCCCGTGCTCTTTTGCGTAGCGCAGTACTCCAGATAGTAGTTGCCCGGCTTTGCCGTGATGGTAGCCGACAAATCGGCGTCCGTGGAGATGGTGTCCGCCACGTTGTCTGTCGAATAGCCGCTGTTCGTCGAGTAGATGGACCAGGCGTAGGTAAGGTCGGACTTGTCGCCCTCGTACACCAGGGCAGAGGGAACCTGCAGATTGTTGAACTGCGTCACCAACAGAGATTTCCGTATGTTGGTAGAGTCCACATAAAAGGCAGCCAACTCCTTGTAGTCGTAGTTTCCCTCGTCTTCCAGACAAGAGGTGACGGCACTTGTCATGACCAAGCCCAATGCCGCGTATAGTATATTTCTTAGTTTCATAACTTTGCTATTTAGTGTGTTAACGTTAAGATTTCAACCCGTCACCAAACTTCAACGCCTCGCCGTTGTCGTTCAAATAGGGCCACCCCTCTTCCCGACCTTCGTTGGCGGGGTCTTCGTTGTACTGGCGCAGCAGGCTCTTCAAGTAGCCCTGGAACCAGATGATGCGGTTGTAGTCGCCACTAAACTCCGAGAAATCGGTGTAGCCGGTGAAGTCGATGATGAACTTGTAGCGGGCTTGTGAGAAAGGACCGATATAATAACTGATGGCGTTCCATGAACTGGGCTTAATCAGGTAGTCGCACCACACCAATTTGTAGGTGGAGTAATCGCCTACCCCGACACCCAAATCATCCGTCGCCACCACCTTCAGGGTGAGCTTGGCGGTCTCCTTGGTAAGGTCCAAGGCAGACACCTTGCGTTGCACCTTCACCGGCACGGTCGCCTTGTAGGCGTTTGCGGGCAACACGAAACTCCCCAACTGATAAGCCTCAGCCGGCACGTTGGTCTCTTCGTCCACCACTTCCAGCTTGAAGGCGCGGTCTTTGTCCACGGCTTCGCCCGTCAGGTTCACAACCACGTTCAAGTTTGCCTCCGTCACGTCGGAGCTGTAGATTTTGAAGGAATAGAACACGGAATCCTCCGTAGCGTTTTGTTCCTCATCTCCGGAGAGCCATATCTTTGCCGTATCCTTATAGAGGTACGAATCGTTGTCGCAGGCGGTGAAGGAGAGCACTCCCATGATTGCCGCCCAAAGTGCTATATAGGTTTTCATACTGCTTTGTTTCATTTAGTTTCTTCTTCCATATTCAATCTCTTCCTCCGGCATCGGCAACACGTAGAGCGACGTGTCGAACGGGCTCTTGCCGAAGATGTACGACGCACGGTGTTGGTTCATGTTCAACCGTTTGTAGAAGTAGAACAATTGTCCCTCACCGACATACTCCCGGATATACTCCTTGTTTATCTCATCGAGCAAATCCGCTTCAGCGGTCAGTGTCACCGGTGCGGACACGCCACGGTGTTGGCGCATCAAGGTCAAATACTCAGCGGCCTTGTCCATCTTACACTGTGCCAGGATGAGGTACATCTCCGGCAGACGGATTATCGGCATGCGTTTTACGAGGTCTTCGTCCATACCCTCTTGCCACAGTTTCTTGGAGGTGTAGTAATAGGAAGATTGGGTATTCTCATTGGAGAAGAGGTAAACCTTGCGCCAGTCCGTCCCGTGGGTGGCGGAGGGGAATATGGTCGTGTATCCATAGCTGTACCATACGAGGGTGGCATTGTACTTCACGGTACCATAGGCCTTGCCCAACACATAGTCATCCAGGTCGTCAATCTGCAGGGCGAAGACTTGCTCGGAAGTGAAGGTGCGGTCGATGGTCTCTTCCGTACCCGTAGCGATGGCACTCACGTCCGTCCAAGGGAACTTGCCGCTGTCAATGACCTCCTGGGCACATTGGGCGGCATTGGCGGTGTCGTCCATCCAGAGGTAAGCCCGTGCCATGATGGCCTTCACGGCATAGTAGTTAAGGTGGTACTGGCGGTCCAGCAGGTAGCCATTGTCGTCCGCCGTGGTGATGGTGCGTCCCGTCACGATGGGGTCTGACTCTTTCAGCAAGGCGGCGGCCTCGGTCAGGTCTGCCAAAATCTTTGTCAAGGCTTCCGACACCGTGGAGGTGGCAGTGGTCTTGTAACTGTATTCCGTCACGTAAGGGATGGCTTTCTCGTCCTTGCCTACCGTCCACGAAGGAGCGAACAGGCGCAAGAGGTCGAAATGGAGGAAAGCGCGCAAGCCGAGTGCTTCGCCCTTGATGACGTTGTAGTTGTCCGTAGAGAAGAGTCCGCGGTCGGCTTTCTCCATCTGGGCCAACAGTTCGTTGAGGTTGGCGATGGCGGAATAGCTCCTCTGCCATACATTATTTATAAGGGTCTCCACGGAACTTGCCTTGTAGTTGTGGCTCTTGGCGTAGGCATAGGCGGTGCCGGACCTTCCGGCATTGTAGTAGGCATCACCGATGATATCCACCAGACCGAAGGTCATCTCCCTTCCGTAGAGCGAGCTGCCGCTCATCTTGATGTATACTCCGGTCAAGGCATCCTTGTATCCGCTTTCGGTAGCGAAGAGGTCCGAACCGTCAATCTGTGACTCCGGCTTCACATCGAGCCACTCGCTGCAGGAGGTAAAGGCTGTGAGCAGGCAGGATGCGGACAATAAGAGTGTATATATTCTTTTCATATGATTCAGATGTTAAAAGATTGCTTGTAATGAGAATGAGAAGCTCCGTGCGAACGGATAGGATGTACCGCGTTCAATCTTGATGGAGGAAATCTGCGCGATGTCCGCCATGTCGAACGAGAGTCTCAGTCTGTTGAATCCGAGGTTCTTGATAGCCTTGAACTTGTCGAAGTCATATCCGATGTTGAGCGAAGAGAAGGTCCACACGTCGTTGTCCTCCACGAAACGCTGGGTGGCGCGGGTGGTGGAGGTGTCGGACACATCCTTGAAGCGGCTCACGTCACCGGTCTTCGACCAACGGTCGGAGAAGACACGACGGTCTACGTTGTAGGTGAGGTCGGCATTCTCCACTTTGTCCACAAGGGTTTGGTTGTAGAGCTGACCGCCAAACTTGTAGGTCATGCCGAGGCTGAAGGTGAAGCCTCTGAAGTAGGCGTTGATGCCACAGTTGCCATAAATCTTGGCTTCGGTGTCGCCACAGATGGTCAGGTCATCGGAATCCCATGTGAAGGTGGTCGTCCCGTCTTTCTTCACATAGACCTCCTTACCCGTAGCGGGGTCGATACCCATGGACGGTACCGCCCAGATGGCGGTCATGGACTGACCCTCCTCATAGCGTGTCACTGGTTTGGTGGAGACGGTAGAAGACTGCGACTTGTTGTACGACTCCAGCGAGTTGGAGATTTCCTTAATCTTGTTGGAGTTGTGGACCACGTTGGCATAGAGGTTCACATAATCGTGTTGCTTCTTGTTCTCATAGACACGATAGCTGGCATAGACTTCATAGCCGAGGTTCTGCACCTTTCCGAGGTTTTCCTTGTAGGTGGTGAATCCGGTGGAGGAAGGTATGGTGACATCGGTAAGCAAATCGTCGGTAGTGGCGTTGTAGTAGTCGAAGCGCATGTTCAGGCGGTTGTCGAAGAGGTTCACGTCGAGTCCGATGTTACCATCCATCTTGCGTTGCCACTTCAGTCTGTTGTTGGCCATGGCCAACAGATAGGCACCAGCCTCACCATTGTAGAAGGTGGAGGTATAGTAGCTCCAGGTCGCAAGGCTCTGGTAAGAGTTGAAGTTCTGGCTTCCGGTGAATCCCAAGGAGGCGCGCAGTTTCAATTGGTTAATCCAAGAGAGAGGCTTCATGAAGGCTTCGTTATGAATGTTCCAACCTGCGCCCAACGCCCAGAACTTACCCCAGCGATTTTCGCTGCCGAACTGGCTCGAACCGCTCAGTCGGAAAGAGGCGTCGAAGAGATAACGGTCGTCATAGGAGTAGTTGGCGGCGGCCACGGCACCGGCATCACGCGTGGTGTTCTTTACGCTGGTAGGAGCACTGTCCTTATAGTAGGCACGGGCGTAACCGATGCTGCTGAGCTGGTCGTTGGGGAATCCCTCGGCCCTCATGGACATGGACTCTTCGGAAGTCTCGCTCACATTCCAGGCCAAGTTGGCAAAAACAAGGTGCTTGTCGGCAAAGGTCTTGGAGTAGCTGGCACTGATGTCAGAGGAGAGCGTGTAGTAGGAGCCGTCCGTGTAGCTGTAGGTACCGCGGCGTTTGATGAGTTCCGCATCGTCCTCGTAGCCCACGAAGTCCGTGTGGGATGCGGGGTGGAACACCTCCGTCCTGTTCTCCTGACGGGTGATGCCCAAACGGCCGATGAACTTCAGGTCCGGTGTCATGCGGTACTCCGCATAGAAGTTATTGGTAAACTGGGTATACTTCGACTGGTCCTTCGTCTTGATGAAAGCGTTCCACATTGGGTTGGAGACCGTGGTGCCGTCTTCGCGCGTGTAGCTCTTTATCAGGTTCCCGTTGTCATCATAAGGACGGAAGTAGGGATTCATCCGCGTGTAGCTGCTGTAGTTCCCATAGGGTGAGTTCTGAGAGTTGTTGTAGCTCACCTCCAGATTGTCGCGCAGCAGGAACTTCTTGTAGCGGTAGCTGAAGGTCAGTCCACCGGTGATGGTCTCACGGCCGGAACCTTTCATCACACCTTCCACGTCGTTGTAGGCCAAATCGATGCCATACTGAAAGGCTTGGCTGCCACCCTCGATGTACAAGGTATGCTTGTGACCTACGGCATTGCGCACGGGTTGGTACTTCCAGTCCGTGTCCACACCTTCGAGCACGCTGCGCAGCGTGGTATTATAGTTTTGGTTATAGTCGTATTGACCCACGGCACTCTCCCAATACTTCACGCCGTTGTAGCCCTGGTAGTCATAGAGTCCGGCGTTCTTCTCCACCTGCAGTTTCTCGGCGGAGTTGCAGAGGTCGTAGCTACTGAGGTCGGCAACGTTCACGTTCATCGAGCCCGTATAGCTCACCCGCAAGTCACCCTGCTCGGGTTTGGTGGTCTCGATAACCACCACGCCGTTGGCGGCCTTGGAGCCGTAGATGGCTTTGGCGGCGGCATCCTTCAACAGGGTGACGCTGGCAATGCGGTTCATGTCCATATCCATCACCTTGGTCAGCGTGGTCTCGAAGCCATCGACAATGAAGAGCGGTTGGTTAGGGTTAGTGGAATATTCGCCCTTCAAATCGGGGAAGCCAGACTGTCCGCGCAAGGAGATGTCCGGCAAGGCATTGGGGTCGGAACCTACCGACAAATTGTCCGCAAAGCGGAACGAAGGGTCGAGGTTCTTCAGGCTCTGCAGGACGTTGGTATTGCCCACGGCACGCAAATCCTCCTTCTTGAAGGCCACGGCCGAACCGGTAAAGCTTTGGGCGCGGCGGGTGAACATACCGTTCACTACCACCTCCTGCATCTGAGCGTTCTCATCTTCCAAGGTAACGGAGATTCGTTCATTGTTCTTTGCCTTGAAGGAGCGGGTGGTTGACTTCATTCCCACGAAGGAGAAGCGCAGCGACAACGGAGTACCGGCCGTCGCCTCGAAGGAGAAGTTACCATCGACATCTGTCACGAAGCCGCGGCGCGTGCCCTCAATCTGCACACTGGCACCTGGCAACGGCTGACCGCTACTGTCATACACGGTACCACTGACGACCAGCGGTTTGCCATCCTGCGCCTGCGGAGCGGTGGCCTTGCGCAGGATAACCGTGTTCTTCACAATCTCAAATTCCAACCCTGTGGAGGCAAACACCTGTCCAAGCAGCTCGGGGATGTTCTCGCCCTCATACCGTGCGGTGATGCGCGGCACATCCTTCAGAGTCTGTTTCTGGTAGACAAAGTCGTAGCCCGTCTTCGCCTTCAGGTCGGTAATCACTTGCTCAGCGGTCTGCCCATGATAGGCGACCGACACTTGCTGAGCGTGCCCTGCGGCACAGACCATCATAAAGGTCCATGCCAACAAACATTTTCCAATTTTATTCATACTCTCTCATTATATAAATATAAACGATTTCGGCATTTTAAGCCCCCTCAATGGTGACGTGTCGTCCATCGAGGCGCAGGCGGAGCTTGCCGCTCTTTTCCAATATATCCAGCACATCCTTGAAGTCGGCATAGCGGGAGATGGTTCCCATGAAGACAGTCTCCTTCAGTTCGGGGGTGCGGAACTCATAGGTGAAGTCGTACCAACGGCTCAGGGTCTGCATAATCTGTTCGAGCGAAAACTCCTCGAAGACGAACACCCCCTTGCGCCAACTGGTCACCACCTCGGCATTGACCGTATGCACATAGGTATTCTCACGCTCTTTGTCATACAGAGCCTGGCATCCCGGTGTCAGTCTCAGCTCGGCATCGCTGGCGTCCTTGGGCAACAAACCGATGCTGCCGGACACCAAAGTGGTGTAGGTGCGGCGGTCTTCGTCGTAAGCGCAGACATTGAACTCCGTGCCGTAGACACGCACAATGGGACCGTCACTCTCCACGAGGAAGGGTTTCAAGCTGTCCTTCGCAACCTTGAAATAGGCCTCGCCTTGCAGAGCCACCTTGCGTTCTTTGGCACCGAACGACTCCGGATAGGTCAGCTTGGAGTCGGCATTGAGCCACACCTCCGTACCATCCTCCAATGTTATCTTGAACTCGCCACCGCGTGGGGTCTTCAGGGTATTCAGCCGCGGTGCGGCAGTCCGTGGCTTGGAAGGTTGGCGTTTGCTGATTTCATCGGCCACCTGCTGTTCGTTGTTCACCTGCAAGGTGCTGCCATCCTCCAGCGTAAGGGTGGCTTGTGTCTGTCCCGGGTGTATCTGCCCGGCATACCACAACCGCATGGTCTCCTCGTCCCACTGCAAAGGATTCTGTGTCGCACGGTAATAGCTCCAACCGGCGAACGCGACAGCCACCAAGGCCAGAGCGACAGCGGCATAAGTAGTCCACTTGTGGAAAGCGATGTGTTTGTGTTGCGTGCCAATGCGTGACTTCATCTCGCGGAGAGGACGCTCCACGTCCACCAGCTCCAGGCGACGGTTCTCCAGTTCGCGGAACTGCTCGTCCAGCAGCCGCCGGTAGGTAGCTTCGTTGCGTGCATCTGCTCCACGCCAATCATCCAGCGTACGCTGTTCGGCTTCGGTCAACTGCATTCCTACTATCTGCCGATAGATAAGTCGTGAGATTTCATTTATCTTCTTCTGATTCATAGTTTCATTCTTTGTTTGTTCCGAGAGCGAGAGACAGAAAGCGGCGACCGCTCGCCTCTCCCCTCCCCCTCCGAAAAGAGGTCGTTTATTATTAGAACGCAAAGACGTGCAAAAAGGACAGCAATAACCTGCTTTTTCTGTAGAAATTTCTCATTAATACATTTTCTGATTACTTTTGTGAGCACAATCTTGAAGTATGGATAGGCGCGACCAACTGTTTTCAGATTTCATCTCGGGGCATATCGATACGCTGTACCGGTGTCTCTATCCGCAGTTGCTGACCTACACGCTCCGGCGTTTGGGCAACGACTTCGCCTTCTTGGCGGAGGATTGCGTGCAGAACAGCATCTTCAAAGCCTACCAACAACGCCATCAGTTGCAGGACGAGCTCTCGCTGAAAGCCTTCCTCTACACCTGCATCCACAACGAGGTGGTGTCCATCCTGCGCAAACAGTATGCCCAGAACAACTATTGTGAGAGCCTCGAAGAGCAGGAATCCGTTGACTTCGAGAACAGTCTGATAGAGCAGGAGACCCTGCGGTTGCTCTACCAAGCCATGAACAACCTACCCGCAAAATACCGCACGCTGTTCCACCTGAGCTATGAGAAACGGATGAAGAACGCCGAGATAGCCGCAGCGCTTGGAGTGTCGGAGAGTGCCGTGAAGAAGCAGAAGGCGCAGTTCATCGAGCTGATGCGGCAACAGCTGCAAGGCAAACTCTCCCTGGAGACCGAGGTATGGCTTTTCTTCGCCATCCTCTCGCAATATTGACGTTTCCTATCCGTTCCCTATCGAATCGGGCTGCAACGCAATATTGACGTTCCCCGGTCGGGTCGGGCTACAACACATTATTGACGTTTCTCATCGGGTCGGGCAACAAGTCGGCCTATACCTTATTATATATATAAGGAAGAGAGATGAGGCGAAAAAGTGTCGGAGTGTTGCACACCTAACAAGAAAGTACTATCTTTGCGGCGTAAAATGCAAACAAGCGCTTGTGGCGTAATTGGTAGCCGCGCCAGACTTAGGATCTGGTGTCTCACGACGTGTAGGTTCGAGTCCTATCAGGCGCACAGAGTTCCCCAACTACTTGATATTCAAGAACTGTGGATTTTTTAATAAAGCGAATTCCAACGATGCGCTTTTATACACCTTAATGATGCGCTTCGTTAGCACCCAAGAAAGCGCATCGTTAGCACCTCATGATGCGCTTCATGAGAGTCCATGAAATCGCAAGAAAAAACGGGGTCACACGAGGCGTGACTATGGCTGAATTTACTTTACACTTATTGAGTTGTTTTACTAAGGTGCTTCACTCCTTAGCCAATCCCATACTGTAATATTTCACAGCACGGGGAAAACGTTACTGAGACACTTCACACAGGTAAATCCAACTGCAAAAACATCACTCGTCACTGGCATTAACCCACCGTCAACCAACCGTTAATCAGCCGTCAACCAGCCGTTAGTCAGCCGTTGACCACCGTTAATCATCCGTTAATAACCATTAACGGCCGTTAACCGAATCCATTCGTTTCGGAGAGGCGGTCTGACGACGTACAGCCATGCACCCACAGGCTGTACAGCTATAACACCTCAGGCTGTACAACTATAGCACCTCATCCCGTACAGCTATAGCACCTCAGGCTGTACGACATGGGAACGCCATCCTGTACGGGCATGAACTCGCTACCCGATGGGGTAGGGTAAACGTACAGCATGACTATAACTATATTTCACATTATTAGCGGATTACCGTCATTTATCCTTGTGCCGATTGGCTCGCCTACGGCGATATTCAGCTTTCATCATGGCCGACCCCGAACCGTGCTGACCGGTGATGTAGGCTTTCTTTTTGGCTTTGGTCTTCACCTTGGGTTCCGTCTTCACCTCCTTCTTGGCGCCTTTGAAGACTACGCCCTCAATCATTGCTTTTTCTATATCCATGTCCGTAAACGTTTCTGTTTGTTCGCATAAGCCGGCTTGGTCCGGAGCGTCCCCGGTCGCCTTATTGCCGCGGGGACTCTTCATCGTCCCACTCCTCCTCTTCGTATTCGTAGTCGAAGTCGTCCAAATCCTCCACCTCTTCGTCATCGCAAGTGATGTCGCCATCCTCACCCATCGCTTCGAGTTCACTCCTCAAGGCATTGATATCCTTGTTCTTGTGAACAATGCGTTGGGAGACGCTCTCCAGTTTGTTGCTCTCGCTGTTGAGGGCAGTCCACAGGATGTCTTTCAGCTCCTGGATTCCCGTCTTGGTAATGGAGGAGATGAACACGTGAGGGATGTTTGCGGGAAGGTTTTCCTCCAACATCCCCATAAGTTCCTCGTCAAGCATATCACTCTTGGTGATGGCAAGCACACGCTGCTTGTCGAGCATCTCGGGATTGAACTTGGTCAGTTCGTTGAGCAACACTTCATATTCCCGGCAGATGTCATCGGCATCGGCGGGCACCATGAACAGCAACAGGGAGTTGCGCTCGATGTGACGCAAGAAGCGCAAGCCCAGACCTTTGCCTTCGCTCGCTCCCTCGATGATGCCGGGGATGTCGGCCATCACGAACGACTTGCCGTCGCGATAGGCCACGATGCCGAGGTTGGGTTCCAGGGTGGTGAAGGGGTAGTTGGCAATCTTGGGACGGGCGGACGACACCACAGAGAGCAAGGTGGACTTGCCCACGTTGGGGAATCCCACCAGTCCCACATCGGCCAAGAGCTTCAGTTCGAGCACCACGGTGAGTTCCTGCATGGGCTCGCCCGGTTGCGCGAACCGCGGGGCTTGGCGTGTGGCGGTCTTAAAGTGCCAGTTGCCCAGTCCGCCACGACCGCCTTTCAGCAGCACCACCTCCTGTCCGTGTTCGGTGATGTCGCAAAGGTACTCGCCCGTCTCGGCATTGTAAGCCACGGTGCCGCAAGGCACCTCTATCACCTTGTCCTGCCCGTCCTTGCCAAAGCTGCGGCTCGAAGAGCCGTTGCCTCCATGTCCGGCGAAGACGTGACGGTCGTACTTCAGGTGAAGGAGCGTCCAGTAGTTGCGGTTTCCTCTCAGAATGACATGGCCTCCCCTGCCGCCGTCACCGCCGTCGGGACCGCCGTTAGGAACATACTTGGCCCGGCGCATGTGGGCGGAGCCGCGACCTCCCTTGCCTGATCGGCAATATATTTTTACATAGTCAACAAAATTGGATTCTGCCATGTCTCTTCGATTTAACGTTCCGTGAAATATGAAAAGGGAGCCGCACCCTTGCGTTGGCGTTAGCGCCACCCCGTGCGACTCCCGTTATGATCTGTTACAACTTCTCTATGGCCGCAACGATGTCCGCAAAGATAGCGTCCATGGTTCCCAGGCCATTGATGTGTTGGTATTTGCCTTCGTTCTTGAACCAGTCAATCAGCGGAGCGGTCTGTGAATGGTAAACCACCAGGCGTTTCTTGATGGTCTCTTCGTTGTCGTCGGCACGACCGGAGTCCTTGCCGCGTTTGATGAGACGGACCATCAGTTCGTCCTCGGGCACTTCCAGGTCGAGCATGATGGAAACCTCCTGTCCGCGCTCGGCCAACATCTTCTTCAGAGCCTCAGCCTGCGCGATGGTACGGGGGAAGCCATCGAAGATGACACCCTTGCTGTCCTTGAACGAATCGAGCACACTTGCCAGGATGCTAATCATCAGGTCATCGGGAATCAGCTGACCCTGGTCGATATATCCTTTTGCGGTCTTACCCAGTTCCGTACCGTTCTTCATCTCGGCGCGCAACACGTCGCCCGTAGAGATGTGGTTAATTCCAAACTTTTCTACAATACGTTCACTCTGAGTTCCTTTGCCTGAACCCGGAGCTCCAAAAATCACAATGTTCAACATATCTCTTTATACCTTATAATATAGAATCTCATTTCATTCGTTTTCGCTCATTCGCTCACCAGCGAATAGATGTCCGGGAGGTTGCGGCCATAGCCGTCGTAGTCCAAGCCATAGCCGACAATGAAATCGTTGGCTATGTTGAAAGCCCGGTAATCGACACGCACATCCACCTTCAGCAGCTCCGGCTTCACCAGCAGCGTGGCCACCTTCACCTCCTTCGGTCCGCGCTCCGCCAAATAATCGAGCATGTACTTCATGGTGAATCCGGTCTCCACGATATCCTCCACAATCACCACCGTACGGTCTTTCACGTCCTGCGTCAGGCCAAGGAACTCCTTCACTTGTCCTGTCGAAGAAGTCCCCTGGTACGAAGAGAACTTCACAAAGCAAAGTTCACTGGGGATGGAGACGGACTTCATCAGGTCTGCCATGAACATGAACGAGCCATTCAGTACGCCGAGGAAAATGGGGTTCTTCCCATCCAGATCGGACGAGATTTCTTCGGCTACGCGCTTCACCTGCTTTTGGATTTCCGCCGCAGGGATGGAAACAGCAAATGTTTTGTCCTTTATCGTCAAGACATCCATAAATCGTTAGGTTTGCAAAATAGACTGCAAAAATAAGTTTTTTCCCGCAAAGAGGACAACCTTTACCATGAAAATCGTAATTTTGAAGCCGGAAAGAATAAAGACGTAAAGAATCGTGAAAATACTGACGAATGTTCAAATCAAAGAATGGGACAAGTACACCGTTGAGCATGAACCTGTCTCATCCATCGATTTGATGGAACGGGCGGCACGCGCCTTGACGGATTCCATCAAAAGGCGGTGGAGCACGTTTGTACCCGTGTACCTCTTTGCCGGCCCGGGCAACAATGGCGGCGACACGTTGGCCATCGCCCGCATGCTTTCCGAAGAGGGGTACAAGACCCACGTTTACCTGTTCAACACCGCAGGTAAGTTGTCCGCCGACTGTGCCACCAACAAGGAACGTTTGAAAGCATGCAACGTGGCCTTCACCGAAATCAACAAGCAATTCAACCCGCCCCAGCTGCCCAAGGGATGCCTGGTGGTGGACGGACTCTTCGGTTCGGGGCTGAACAAACCCCTGAACGGGGGATACGCCATGGTGGTGAAATACATCAACCAGTCGGAAGCCACGGTGGTCTCCATCGACGTCCCTTCGGGACTGATGTGCGAAGACAACGCGTACAATGTGCGCAACCACGTCATACGGGCGGACGTAACGCTGACGCTGCAGAAGCCCAAACTGGCTTTCCTGTTCGCCGAGAACCGGGAGGTCATCGGGGAGTTGGAGGTGCTGGACATCCAGCTGTTGCCCCAGTGGCTCGATGGCGTGGAGACGGCTTACCACGTCACGGAGGCTTATGAAATAAAGAGTCTGGTCCATCCGCGGAAGAAGTTCGCCCACAAGGGCGACTTCGGTCACGGCTTGCTGATAGCAGGCAAATACGGCATGGCGGGAGCTTCGATACTGGCGGCCAAGGCTTGCATGCGTTGCGGGATAGGCCTGCTGACCGTACACGTCCCGCTCCGCAACAACGACATCCTGCAGACGGCCGTCCCGGAAGCGATTATCGAACATGACCAAAACGAGGAGTTCTTCACCAGCGTGAACGAGAAGGGCAACTTCAGTGCCGTAGCCATCGGCCCCGGCATCGGACAGATGCCCGACACCGCCCTGGCGATGAGCGACCAGATAAAGCAGACGCATGTGCCCTTGATACTGGATGCCGACGCGCTGAACATCCTCTCGGTGTACAAAGGGTGGCTGCAACAGCTACCCCCACAGACGATACTGACCCCGCACCCCAAGGAATTCGAGCGACTGGCCGGCTCGTGCAACGATTCGTTCGAGCGGCTGTCGAAGGCGAGAGACTTGGCGACGAGACAGCAGCTCTACATCATCCTGAAGGGAGCATGGACCGCAGTGGTCACGCCCGAAGGGAACGTTTACTTCAACCCGACCGGCAATCCGGGCATGGCCACCGCCGGAAGCGGTGACGTGCTCACAGGTATCCTGTTGGCACTGACGGCCCAGGGCTACACCCAGGAGGACGCGTGCCGACTGGGTGTCTACCTGCACGGACTGGCCGGAGACATCGCCGCGGAAGAGATGGGCGAAGTGAGCATGACGGCAAGCGACCTCATCGATGCGCTGCCAAAGGCATGGAAACGGCTAATGGAGAACTGAAACACTTAGACCTCAATAAACGAAAACGACATGAAAAAGACATGGATACTAACAGGGCTGATGACCGTGACGAACCTCTGCTTCGCACAGACAGAAGTCCTCAATTACATACCGGGAATGACGGACGGCGTGACCTACTTTCTGCCGAAGACAGCTATCGACATCACCGTGAAGGCGGAACACACCACCTACACGCCCGGTGACTTTTGCCAGTACGCGGAGAAGTACCTGCGGCTGAACGATGTCTCCACCTCCGCCAACGAGACGTGGGCGATAAAGCGCGTCACCATTCGTCCGACAGGAGTGCCCGACACAACCAAAGTTTACACGGCGAAGCTGAAGGAGAGGACGGTAGCCCCATTGATGGACTTGACCGAGGACGGCATCATCAAGGCGATAAACACGACCCTTGCCGTGACACCCGAGCGAAAGGAAGAGCCGGAAGAACCGGAAGTGGAACTGAATCCGCGCGACTACATGAACGAGGAGATCCTGATGGCCGGGTCGAGCGCGAAGATGGCGGAACTGGCAGCCAAAGAGATTTACAACATCCGCGAGAGCAAGAACACCATCACCCGCGGACAGGCGGACAGCATGCCCAAGGACGGGGAGTCGCTGAAGATTATGCTGAAGAACCTGGACGAACAGGAGCGAGCCCTGATGCAGCTCTTCACGGGCAAGACGAGACGGGAAACGAAGAGTGTCACCGTGCGTGTGGTACCGACGGGCGACCTGAACAAGGAGGTCGTACTCCGTTTCTCCAAGAAGCTGGGCTTCGTGGATGCCGATGACCTCTCCGGGAATCCCTTGTACCTGACCGTGACGAACCAAAAGAGCATTCCGCAACCGGCCGCCGCGAACGAGAAAGGGAAGAGGAAAACCGCGGGCGTAATCTACAACGTCCCCTCCAAAGCCGACATCGTCATTGCGGACATGAACAGAACCTATTACAAAGGAGAGATCAACATCGCGCAGTTTGGCAACACCGAAGTGTTGGTAGGCAGCCTCTTCAACAAGAAGACCACCACCAAAGTCACCTTCGACCCCACCACGGGCGGACTGCTCAAGATAGAGGCGGCGAACCCCTAAGCGGAGCGGCACTCTCCTCGGGATGACAAATAGCCGGAAAAGGCCGCGTGAGGAATGAAAACTACACGCATTCGCTCAAAAAATACACTATCGTTTGGTGCTTAGGCTCTACTTTTGCCATCAAACAATTAGTCGTATTATGAATGGTGTATCAACGAACAAAATCTTCGCGCTGCTCTCAGCGGCACTTCTGATGGTCTCATGCGCGTCGCAGAGCCAACAACCCTGGAACGTCATGAAGACAATCGACCAACAGATTGTAGCTCCCACGTTCCCGGACAAAGAGTATCTCATCACCGATTACCATGACAAGGGGGACACGCTCTACACCGAAGCCATACGCAAGGCCATAGAGACTTGCGCCAACAACGGAGGCGGTAAAGTGGTGATTCCCGAGGGTGAATACCTCACCGGTCCTATCCAACTGAAGTCCAACGTGAATCTGCACGTCAGCGAGGGGGCGACACTGCGCTTCATCACCGACCCGAAGCAGTTCCCTACGGTACTGACACGCATCGAGGGTGTTGACTGCTACAACATCTCACCGCTCATCTATGCCTACGACGAGACAAACGTAGCCATCACGGGCGGAGGCCTGCTCGACGGACAGGCCGACACCACCAACTGGTTCTCGCCCAAGCGGATAGGAAAGGTAAAGATGCCCGACGGGGCGGAAGTGAACGAGAAGACGTTGCTCTATCAGATGAAGGAAGACTCCGTGCCCCTGCGCTTGCGCGTATTCAGCGGAGAGAAGGGCATCCGTCCGCAGTTCATCAACCTCTATAAGTGCAGGAACGTGCTGCTCGAAGGATTCACGTTGAACCGCTCACCCTTCTGGCTCATTCACCCGTTGATGTCGGAGAACGTGACCGTACGCGGGGTGACGATGGAGAGCCACGGGAACAACAACGACGGTTGCGACCCGGAGTCGTGTACCAACGTGAGGATAGAGGACTGCAATTTCAATACGGGTGACGACTGCATCGCCATCAAGTCGGGGCGCGACGAGGACGGGCGTTACTGGAACATGCCCAGCCAAAACATCATCGTGCGGAACTGCCGCATGAAGGACGGCCACGCCGGCGTGGCTATCGGCAGCGAAGTGACCGGCGGATGCTTCAACGTATGGGTGGAGGATTGCCAGATGGACAGCCCCGCACTGGACCGCATCATCCGCATCAAGTCGAACGCTATCCGCGGCGGAGAGGTGAAGAACGTCTATGTGCGCAACCTCACCGTAGGAGAGTGCCACAGAGCCATCCTGGGCTTTGAGCAGAAGTACTGGCACGTGGACGACGGACCATACCCTCCCTATTTCCACAACATCCACTTGGAGAACATCACCTCACGGAAAAGCCGGTACGTGCTGTTGCTCGATGGCTTCGAAGACAAGGTGCAGGCCCGTGACATTTTCCTCAAGAACTGCCGGTTCGATGGAGTGACGGAACCGGATATCAACAAAGTCACCGGCGTGGAGAACATCCGGTTCGACAACGTGACCATCAACGGCAAACCATTCAAAGGAATTGAATAACAAGTATTATTATATTAGGTAAACATTCTATTTTAGGTAAAAGGATTATTCCTATTCAGGATTCACCTGCCACGCAGCCTGTTTGTCAGGAAAGCCCCGCTACGGAAAAAGGATATACACCGCCCTTCCGTAGCGGGTTTTGTGTGTGGGCGTATGTGGGACAAGTTTTGTCCACCGACTAAAACTTATACGCATTCGGATAATTTCTGCACGGCGATAAGTGCCAGTCACCCTACTTTTGCGACACTGATTAATGGATTATTAGACATGTATAGAACGTATTTTTGTTAAACCAATTATTGTTATTATGAAAAACAAAGTTTGGAGCACGTTCCTGATAGGAATAGCCCTGCTGATGATTTCGGCAAGTGGCTTTGCTCAAAAAGTTACCGTACAGGGTAACGTAACTGACACCAACGGAGAGCCGATTATCGGTGCTTCCGTCGTGGTAAAAGGTACTCAAAACGGAGCCGTCACCGACCTTGACGGTAATTTCCAACTGACAAAGGTGGAGGGGAAGAAGTTGGTCATCTCCTACATCGGTATGCGCACGAAAGAGGTCAACGTCACGGCGAACCGTCCGATGAACATTGTCCTTGAGGAGGATACCCAGATGATGGAAGAGGTGGTGGCCATCGGTTATGCCAGCGCCAAACGAAAGGATTTGACCGGAGCCGTCTCTTCGGTAGGCGAAAAGACCCTGCGGCACATCACATCCACCAATGCCGCTTCGGCGTTGACCGGACGTCTGGCCGGCGTGAACGTAGTCACCACGCAGGGTTCGCCCGACGCGGATGTCAGCATCCTCGTGCGCGGTGGTGGTTCCATCACGCAGAGCAACGAGCCGCTGTTCATTGTCGACGGATTCCAGGTGAGCTCCATCAGCGACATCCCTCCTACGGACATCGAGAGTATCGACGTGTTGAAGGACGCCTCCTCCACCGCCATCTACGGTGCAAAAGGTGCCAATGGCGTTATCTTGGTCACTACCAAGAGCGGCCATGAGGGAAAGACGGAGATTAAGTTCAACGCCTCTGTCGGCTTCAACAACTTCTACAACGAGACCGAGGTGCTCTCTCCGTATGAATATGTCTACTTCCAACGCGAACTGGACCCGAGCGACAATGCGGGTTTCTTCAGCCGCTACGGCAAGTGGGAAGACATCGACATCTACAAGTCAAAGGCAGGAACGGACTGGCAGAAAAAGCTGTTCGACAAGACCGGCGTAAAGCAGAGCTACAACCTCAGCATCAGCGGTGGCAGCAAGGACATGGTCTACAGCATCAGCTACACGCGCGATGACGAGGCGTATATCCTCCGCACGTCCAACTTCCGTCGTGACAACCTGAACGTTAAAATCACCAAGAACCTGACCAAGAGCCTAAAGTTGGACTTCAACCCCAAAATGACCTACACGGTCATCGACGGACCGAGCGTCTCCAGCGGAAACAAGCTACGCGACTGTGTGATGTATCCACCCGTGAAGACCCTGACAGACCTGTCGAGTGAGGACATATCCGGCGACACGGACATCATCGGCGAGAACATCAGCGACCTGCACGACCCGTTCTACAACACGGCCAACGAATACAAGAAACAGATGAAGTTCTCCAACTCGTATAACGTCGGATTGACCTGGGACATTATCAAGGGACTGACCTTGCGCGGCGAAGGCACCTACGCTTTCCAACGTGACCGTACGGACAACATCTGGCTGACGAAGACCGGTGAAGCGAACGGCTTGGGCGGCCATCCGGTAGCCAAACGCACCTATGCGGAAGGCAAACGCTGGACCGCCAGAGCGTTCCTTACATACAAGAAGACCATCAACGACCACCGCTTCGACGTGATGGCCGGCGTGGAGGCCAACAACAACGAGACGGAGAGTATGCTCATCAACTCGGACTACTATCCGGACGAGTACACCGTCAACGACATCCTCGCCCTGTGGAACAACGGTACGGCTGAGCCTACCTATACCACCATCAACGAACCGAGCCGCACGGCTTCTTTCTACGGGCGTTTGAACTATGTGTACAAGGGACGCTACTTCGCCACGTTCACGTTCCGTTCCGATGGCACCAACGTGTTCGCTCCGGGCAAGCAGTGGGGTAACTTCCCCGCAGGGGCTTTGGCTTGGCGCTTCAGCGACGAGGAATTCATGAAGGAGATAAAGGACTGGTTCTCCAACGGAAAGCTGCGTGTCAGCTACGGTAAGACGGGTAACGCCCGCGTCGGTTCCTATTGGAGACAGACCTACGCCCCCATCACCGCCGTGAAGAACCTCTACTTCTGGAACGAGACGGCCCAAAGTTCCATGAAACCGTCGACCGTCCTGCGTAACGAGAACCTTACCTGGGAGACCAAGACGGCATTCAACGTCGGACTCGACTTGGGCTTCTTCAACAACAAGGTGAACCTGAACTTGGATTACTATAACGACGTGACAAAGAACCTTATCATGTCCGTCGACCTGCCCTACACATCGGGTTACAACACACAGTACCAGAACCTGGGACAGACAACCACCCGCGGATTCGAGGCTACCTTGAACGCCAACCTCATCAGCCAGAAAGACTTCTATCTGGACTTCAACTTCAACATCGGCTTCAACAAGTGCGTTGTGGACAAGCTCTACGGAACGGACAGCAACGTGATGATTGTCAAAGGCGGCAACAACTTCCCCGAAATCGGGTCGGACAACTACCGCGTGTTCGTGGGACAGGAAGTGGGACTGATGTACGGCTATGTATGCGACGGAATGTACGGCTTCGATGAGTTTACCTACGACAACGTAACCCAACGTTGGGTCGCAAACGAAGGCACGGTGGACTGTACGGGCGTTCTTTCCCGTTCGGGTGCCTGGTACGGTCCGGGACACATCAAGCTGAAAGACCTCAACGGTGACGGCAAGATTGACGCGGACAACGATCGTCGTGTCATCGGACACGCCCGTCCAAAGCATACAGGTGGTTTCGGCATCCAGGCCGGATACAAAGGCTTCGACCTCACCGCCCTTTTCAGCTGGTCCTACGGCAACGATGTCCTCAACGCCAGCAAGGTGGACTACACCTCCTATGCGCTGAGCCGCAGATACCAGAACATGAGTACCGAGATGAAACTGGCCAACCGCTTCACACTGATTGACCCCGAAACCGGCTACAACATCTACAACGGAGCCCACGCCAATCCGGAGCGTCTGCAGGAGCTGAACCAAGGCAAGACCATGTGGCATCCGATGAACAACTCCACGGTCAACACCGACTGGATGATTGAGGACGGTTCTTATCTCCGTTTGGGAACACTCTCCATCGGTTACACCATTCCGCAGTCCATCACCCGCAAGGTGGGCATCAAGAACGCCCGCTTCTACGTGACCGGAAACAACGTGTTCTGCCTGACGGGTTACAGCGGACAAGACCCTGAAGTAAACACCAGTTCAAACATCATGGTCCAGGGATACGACCGTTCGGCCTATCCGAAGTCACGCGCCTGGATCATCGGTACTAACATCACATTCTAATATTGGAGGAAACACGAATGAAAAAGATAATTACAAGTATATTGGCAGGGGCGTTGGTTCTGACCGGCTGCAGCGACTTTCTGGAGACAGCCTCCCCCTCGCAGCAGAGTAGCCAAAACGTGTACGCCAACGAGGGTATGACCAAATCGGCTATCATGGGCGTGTACGCCCAAATGATGGGTACGTACATTTACGGACAAAAGATATCGGGAAACTGGCAAGGCGTGTCCGACATCGAACAGGCTTCGGGCTTCGTGGATACCGCACTGGACCAGGAGAAGACCAGCGACACGGGTGCGGCCAACTATTGGTGCGACTGGTATAACTCTACCATTCAATGGCGATACATCTTCAACATGGCCGAGTTGGCAAGTACGGCTGTTGAGGGCATCCAGAACTCACCCATCCTGAAATCGAGCAAGGCCATGCGCCAGTATCTTGGCGAAGCCATGACCATGCGTGCGCTCGCCTACTTCGAGCTGGTAAGCCGCTACGGCGACATCCCGTTCAAGACCGGCACATCCAACTCCGACCTCTCCAACGTCTACATGGGCAAGATTGACCGCGACTCCATCTACTCCTGCCTGGTACACGAGTTGCAGGAAGCCATTGAATACTTGCCATGGGCGGGCGAAGGCGAATACAACGTGGAGCGCATCACCAAGGGCTACGCCAAAGGTTTGCTGGCCCGCGTCGCCCTTTTCGCCGGAGGCTGGTCGGTACGCGACAGCAACCAGTTCTCCGACGAGAACGTGGAGCACTATCCCAACACGGAAGGCAACCCGGGCATGGCAGAGATGAACGGCTACTATGTGGGACGGCCCAAAAACTGGAAAGAGTATTACGAGATAGCCGAACAGCAGTGCGCGGAGATGATCGGTTCCACCGATTGTCCGCACAGCCTGGACCCCGACTACGGCCACATCTGGAAGACGGTCTGCGGACTGGAGTTCAACGAATACGGAGAGAACTTGTTTGAGGTGGCTATGGGTATGGGCTATACCGGCAATATCGGTGCCATCTTCGGCCGCGGACAGGACGGCAACATCGGCTATGGCGTGCGCGGTTTCGGTAACAGCTACGCTTGTACCAACGCCTACTACTTCTACTCTTTCGACCCCGAGGACACACGCCGCGACTACGGATGTTACTGGGCTACCTACAAGAAGTCGAAGGACAAAGCGAACAAGGACTTCATCGGAGAGAGCCTCGACAAGAACGCATTGCAGCTCTATCTGGGCAAGTGGAGCTTCTGGTGGACCTCGGACAGCTACCGTTCCTACGTGACAGCCATGACCGACGGTTGGCCGCAAACCGGCATCAACTGGATTCTGATGCGTTACTCGGACGTGTTGCTGATGTATGCCGAAGCCCGCTATCAATTGGGCAAGGGTACGGATTCCGTAAACCCGACCGCCGGAATCTCCGCCCGTCAAGCCCTGGAGGCCGTGCGCGCACGAGCCTTCGGCACCGGTTCGGAGAAGGTGACGCAGTATGACTCCGACTTCTTCATGGCTATCGTCAACGAACGCGCATGGGAGTTCGGTGGAGAGAGTGTCCGCAAACTCGACCTGATCCGTTGGGGATTGCTCGACACCAAACTGGAGGAGATGAAGAAAGGTCTGTGCGACATGATGGACGGAAACAAGACCGTCACCTGCATGGACAAGACCTACACCCCGGCACAGTTGCCAAGCAAGCTCTACTACAAGCGGGACGGAAGTTTCATCGACTGGAGCAGCGTGAACTTCTACCGCGACCTGGACGCCAATCCCAACAAGGATGTGTACTACGAACAGACTTTGTTCGGAAGCTACCGCAACCAAACGGTAAACGACACCAACCACCGTTGCGTGACCGACCCGTCAAAGGTGCTCCGCTGCGCCAGCGGCCTGCGTGCAAGCTACGACTACAGCGACTACCTCAGCACACTGACTTACGGTGACTTGATAGCCCAGCGCAACGCTACCTTCAAGATGGGCAACGGTGTCTGCAACTACCGCCACCTCTACTCCATCTACTACGAGGACATCTATCGTTCACAAGGATACCTGAAGAATTCTTACGGATTTGATAACAACTAATAGAAACAATGAACATGAATAAAATATATACCCTTGCATTGGGGCTGCTTACACTGGTTTACACAGGATGTAAGGAAGACACCAACGAATGGCCGGTAGACCCGCAGTACGACCGTCCGTTCCGCTCCACTACCTTCGAGGTAGGAGAAGCCCGACCCACTTCACTGAAAATCACCTACACGGGTGTAGCGAACACATCGGCCTACGTGTTCGAGTTTGCCGAGGTACAGGTTGAGAACTCCGACAACTACGGAGGCGGCCAGATAAAGAACTACACCGGTGACACGACGCACTTCTTCGATGAAATCTGCAAGACGGTGAGCATCCTGGCCGACACGCTGACCACGGAGAGCACCGCCACAGCGGAGGCCGCCAAGGAATACGGCACCTGGTTCGATGATTTGAAAGGTCTCACCATATACGCCGTCCGCATGAAAGCGGTGACGAAGGACGGGAAAGAGTCGAAGTACAACGAGTTGCTGATGAAGACTCCGCCCGAACAGATTTTCACGAGCATCGTAGGCGGACTGGAGAAGGCGACTATCTTCTGGGAATCCGACAAGGAAGTTACACACCTGCGCTATGGAGAGATTACCACCACCAAAGACGGGGAAGGCAACGTCACCGCACGCGACACGACTTGGATGCCACAAGCTGACCTGACCGCGACAATGAAGTCGGAAGGCAAGTTGGTTGTTGAAGGATTGACAACAGGTTCGTCGTACGTCACCGAAATCTACAACAGCGACAACAAGCGCGGCACGCTGACATTCTCCACGCTGGGCGTCAAGCCGTCCGCTACGCTCGGTATGCTCAAAGTGACGGGCGACATGGACGTGAACGCCGAGATGGAGAACCTGGTCGCTGCCGGACAGACGGATTTGATGATCGTATTCACGGGCGGTGAACTGTTCGACTTCAACGGAGCCATCAGCGTTCCGGCAGGAGCGACATCGGCCTATTTCATTGGCGACATCGAGGCAGGTGGCGTATTGCCCGAGGTACGCGCCAAGAGCTTGAGTCTGGGCTCAACGCTCACCACGCTCGCCTTCCAGTACATCGACCTGAACGGAAACAAGGACGCCGGCTTCTTCATGAACCTCGGCAACATCAATCCGTTTGAATACTTCACCGCCGAAGGCTGTACCTTCCGCAACATGAACAACTGTCTGTTGCGTCTGAGCGGCGACATGCAGGGAGCCGTCATCAAGAGCGTAAGCCTTAACAACTGCGACCTGACAGAGTTGAGTACAAGCGGTTGGGGTGTCTTCAACTTCAACTTCTCCAACGGTACGGTGCAGAAACTCTCCATCACCAACTGTACCATCAGAGACATCAGTGACCAGTTGATGGATATCCGCGTGAAGATTGACTTGATAACCTTCGACCGCAACATTCTTTGCCAGTTCAAGAACGCCCTGCCGAAGATATTCCTGTTGGGCAAGCAACCGGGCGACATTGCCGTGACGAACAACATCTTCTGCGGAGACAACAAGGGAACGAAAATAAACAGTGGTTACGGAAACTACACCTACTTCGACTACCTGAGCAACTACAAGACCTCGGACTTGGTGGAGAACAGCCAGAAGTTTACCAACGCTACGGTTTTGGAAATGACGACAGAGCAACTCTTCGCAGACCCGAAGAACGGTGATTTCCACATCAAGGAGGGTGTGAAGTTCGCCGGTGACGGCACCGCCGGACCGTCCAAGTGGTGGACTCAGAAATAAAGCGACCACTCTCTCGTATTTTTTAAGTTAAACAATCGGTTTCACCACCGGCCCGTAGTTCTCTACCAAGACCCTACGGGCCGGTTTTTTATTCCTCCTCTCTTGACCGACCTGTTTCGATTTGTATTATCTTTACACCCGAAAGCTCAATAGACATGAAACACACACGACTGATATATTTGCTTCTCTCACTGCTTTATGTGACAGGCTCTTACGCACAGGGTGAGATAGAGGTTCGCCACTACTCCACGGAAGACGGGCTGTCACAGAAACTGATACAGGATATCATCCAGGACAGTGACGGGTACATCTGGATGGCAAACCGCAACGGACTGGACATGTTCGACGGGTACCGTTTCAAGAACTACAAGTCGTACCCGACAGACCAGGTGAAGCTGAAGCACAACCGCATCGTGCAACTGATTCCCGGCAACAATCACTCCATCTGGTGTCAAACGCACGACGACCGCGTCTATCTGTTCGACACCCAACACAAGAAATTCATCGACATCGCCGCGTTTCACCCCCAGGTGAAGGAGTGTACCGAGGTGTCACGCATGATTGTCCTGCCCAACCACGCGCTTTGGGTCATAGGCAACAACGGCAACCTATGGCGATTCGATGAAGACCATTATCAGGAAGAGGGCGGATTCATTCACTTGGGACAAGCCTCGAACCCCTACCACGGGGAACGGGTGAACAATATCGTGCTCGATGCCGACGGAAACGAATGGGTCTTTACCGACAAAGGATACTTTGTCCATGGTAATCAGTCGCTGCGCGGCAGCACGGAATATACCTATACGGCATTGGTGGAGGACAAACTTTTCATGCTTTCCTCCGACAACCAGCTGGCTTACTACAGTGCGCAAGAAGGGATAAAGCCGTTTCTTCTTCCCCACGCGGACACACCGTCCATCACATACATAGCGGCCGGCGGCGACCACGAACTGATAGTGACGGACGGCCATTCGGTGACGCTTTGCGATGTGGACACCCGCGGGCGGAGCACCCTCACGCCCAACAATGCGCAGTTCAACATCAATAACCTCTATCGGGCTTCGGACGGCATCGTGTGGATTCTCACCACCGGACAAGAGATTCTCCGTTGCGACTTCCAGCGTCAGCGCATCAGTCATTACACCTACCCCGTCTATGAGAAAAAAAACAAATCGTTCATCCACGAGGACGAATACGGACAAATCTGGATGTTACCCAGTTACGGCGAACTGATGTGTTACAACGGCAAGGCCGACCGCTTTGAACACGCCTACACCTACATCGACGGGAAGAAGGTCTGGTACGACTATTCGCACTACCGATTGGGCACCATGCGGTATCTGTTCGACAGGCGCGGCAACTTCTGGCAATGCTGCGACAACGGGTTCAACAAAATAACCTTCATGAACGCCAACTACCACTTCGAGCCCACAAGGGACAACAGCGAAGTGCGAGCCTTGTTCATCGACTCCAAGTCACGCATCTGGATAGCCGACAAGGGAGGCCGGGTGGAGATTTACGACAAGAATCACGATTACATAGGCAACCTGAATGCCGCGGGACGCATAGTAAACGACCGTAGCGCAACCATCGGAGGCAACGTCTATTGCATCTACGAGGACCGCCGGCACCAAATATGGATGGGCAGCCGGGGAACGGGACTCTATGTGGCATCTCCCGAAGGCGACCACTACCGCATGATACACCTGACACACCAAAACGACGATGCCGGGAGCCTGTCGGCCAATTCCGTCTTCGATGTGCGGGAAGACATCAACGGCGATGTTTGGATAGGAACTTACGGAGGCGGACTGAACCGGGTAACGGGAGAGTTCCCCGACTTCCGGTTCATCACGCCCTTGAATGGACTGGACAACTACCCCAAAGAGTTGTACAGGAGCATACGCACGCTCCACTGTGCCGGCAATGGCGTGATGATGGTGGGCACCACGGACGGACTCATCACCTTTATGCCCAATGCCGCCCACCCCGAACAGACCAAGTTCTTTTTCAACAGATGCGAGGAGAACCGGATCAAGAGCCTTGCCAACAACGATGTACTCCACATCTTCGAAAGTCGCGACGGGGAACTGTTCGTCATCAGTTTCAGCGAAGGCTTCAGCAAGGTCGAGTCGAAGGATTTGCTGACCGACCATATCGACTTCAGCCACTTCAACAAAGAGAACGGATTGCCGTCGGACATTGCCTATGCCATGACCGAGAACCGGGACGGGAGTATCTGGATTACCTTTGAGACCTGCATCTGCCGCTACGACCGCAAACACAACCGTTTCGAAACGTTCTATCAGTTCAACGGGAACACCAGCCAGTTTATCAGCGAAGGGACTCCGGTGATAGACCGCGACCAAAACCTGTTGGTGGGCACCGCACAAGGCCTCATCACCATCAGTCTGCCCTCGCTCCGCAAAAGCGATTTCCGTCCACCCATCGTATTCACCCAGGTGAACGTGGAGAGTGCGGACAACAATCCGCAACGTAGTCTGCCGGTGATTGACAACAAACTGTCACTCGGGCGTAACGAACGAAACATGAATATCTCCTTCGCCGCCCTGGACTATACCAACTCGGGCAACCTGCAATACGCCTACCGATTGAAAGGCGTTAACGAGGATTGGATATACATTGGCAACAACCACTCCGCCAGCTTCGTAAACCTGCCGGCGGGCGACCTCACCTTAGAGGTGAAGTCGACCAACGGCGACGGAGTATGGACCGACAACGTCGCCGCGCTTCACCTGCACATACGACCGACCTTTTGGGAGACAGGCTGGGCGTGGGTAATCTACATCCTTGCCGCGTTGTTGGCCATCCTCGTCGTAGCGGGCATCCTGGCCTACATATTCAACCTGCGGCGCAAGGTGGACTTCGAGCAACAGCTCACCAACCTCAAGCTAAGGTTCTTCACGGACATCTCCCATGAGTTGCGCACGCCGCTCACACTCATAACCGCCCCCGTGGAAGAGGTGCTCAACCACGAACGGCTCTCGCCGCAAGGACATGAGAATATGGTCATCGCCAAGCGCAATGTGGATCGTATGCTGCGACTTATCAACCAGCTGCTCGACTTCCGCAAGATACAGAACAACAAGATGAAACTCTACGTCGAACAGGCCGATGCAGTGGCGTTGGCCCGCCACACCTTCGACAACTTCGTGGCTCTGGCGAAACAACGGGCCATCGACTTCCAGTTCATCGCTCCGTCAGAGGAGCTGCTTCTCTACACGGATACGGACAAATTGGAGAAGATTCTGTTTAACCTGCTCTCCAACGCCTTCAAGTACACCCCTGACAACAAGCGCATCCGATTAACCTTGGAGAACGACAACGACCGCCTCCTCGTGAAGGTGGAGGATGAAGGACGCGGCATCGAGGTACACAAGATAGATTCCCTCTTCAACCGTTTTGAGACGGTCGACAAAGGAAACCGCAAGAACTCCACCGGCATCGGCCTCTCTTTGGTCAACGAGTTGGTGAAGATGCTCCACGGCACCATCGAAGTGAAGAGCGCATTGGGACAAGGCAGCACCTTCACGGTGACATTGCCCACCACACACACCGCCTACGAAGGTGACACTTCCGTGGAATTCATTCTGAAGGACGGCCAACAGCAACTTCAGCCGTTGCCTGCTGAACCGGCCGAAGAGTCACAAGCCAAAGAGACCTCCATCCTGGTTGTGGAGGACAACGAAGAGCTGCGCCGGTTCATCGTCAACATCCTGCAACCCAATTACCAGGTATTGCAGGCCGCTGACGGGGCCGATGGGTTGAAACAGATTAAGGAAGAGATGCCGGACTTGGTCATCAGTGACATCATGATGCCCAACATGGATGGCATCGAGCTGATAGAACGCACACGGGCGGACCACGACATCTGCCACACGCCGTTTATCTTCCTCTCGGCCAAGACGACGCTGGAAGACCGCATCCGCGGTCTGGAATACGGAGCGGACGACTACATCACCAAGCCCTTCAGCGCAAGCTATCTGTCCGCCCGCATTGCCGCCCTACTGAAAAGGCGCAGTGCCTGGCGTGACTACTTCATGCAGAAGCCGCTCGATGGAGGAGAAGCCACGGATGGACAGGACGCTGAACAGACACCGGAGAATCCGCCTGTCGCCATGACCGAATATGACAGAGCCTTCATTGAGCGAGTGACACGTTGTGTAGAAGAACAGATACAGAACGCGGACTTCAAGATAGACGACATTGCCGACGAACTGAATCTGAGCCGCACGGTGTTCTATCGCAAGTTCCGTTCCATAACCGGCCTTCCGCCCAAAGACTTCGTGCGCGATTTTCGCGTAAAGTACGCCTTGCGACTAATGAAGGATGACAGCCTCAACATAAGTGAGATAGCCTACCTCTGTGGGTTCAGCTCGCCCCAATACTTCAGCCGCATATTCAAGGAGGTGATGAACTGCACGCCATCGCAATACAAAGAGACATCCGGTTCGGCGACATGACCATCCGCGGCGTTGACCCGGAAAAAACGCAAGTACTTACGTTGGCAGATGTAAGCACTTACGATGGCGCACGCAAGTACTTACGTTGGCTCATGCAACCGCTTTCGTTTTTTACGACTCTTGTGAGGGTGTCATATTCCGATTTTACTTGTCAGTTTTCCGAGAGGATAGTTGCAGTACCAACTACACCTTTATCCTCCATAGAGGATAAAAACAAAGTATTCACCATTTTTATCTTTTATAAAAGACAAAATCCGTATATTTGCGTGGAATTTCTTTTATAAAGGATAAAAGTATGGAAGCTATCGTTCGTCAATCATACATGGACAAGATAGAGAAGCATCTTGGCAAAGAGACCATCATCGTATTAGTTGGCCAACGCCGTGTGGGTAAAAGCTACACGCTGAAAATGATACGCGACCGCAAGGAGGCTGACGGAAACAACAATATCATCTATATAGACAAGGAGAAAAGGGAGTTCGACAGCATCCAGACCTATCAAGACCTCAACGACTACATCGGGCAACGTTTCCGGCCGGACAAGCATAATTACATCCTCGTTGACGAGATACAGGACATCAGCGAATTCGAGCGTTCCATTCGCAGCTATCGCACCGAACCGAACACCGACATCATCATCACGGGCAGCAACGCCCGCATGCTGAGCAATGAACTGAGTACACTTATCGGGGGAAGATACAAGGAAATCTACATCCAATCACTCAGCTACAACGAGTTTCTGGAGTTTCATCAGCTTCAGGACAACGACGAATCCCTCAGCTTATACATCCAATACGGCGGATTGCCAGGCTTGGCAAAAATCGGGCTGGACGAGGATGACGCGCGCGAATACCAAATGGACATCTACCATACGGTTTTGCTGAAAGACGTCATCATGCGCAACCAGATAAGGAACGTGCCGTTCCTGGAAAACCTGGTACGTTTCTTGGCGGACAACACCGGCAAACTAATCTCCGCCAACAGCATCGCGAAATACATGAAGTCACAGGGGGAAGCCATCACCTCTACCGTCATCATCAATTACCTCTCCTTCCTTTGCGAAGCCTACATCTTGCACAGGGTAAGCCGCTATGACATTCATGGCAAGCGAATCTTCGAGACCAACGACAAGTTCTATTTCGAGGACAACGGCATCCGCAACGCCATCGCCGGCGGAACGCGCGAGGGCGACATCGAGAAAGTGATAGAGAACATCATCTACCAACATCTCATCCGTTTGGGGTATCAAGTTCATGTGGGACAGCTGCAAGCGGGAGAGGTGGACTTTGTCTGCACCAAGCCGGAAGGCGAGCGCATCTATGTACAGGCCTCCTACGTCATTGCCGATGAGGCCACGAGGGAACGGGAGTTTGGAAGCCTACGCCTCATCAAGGACAACTATCCCAAGTACGTCATTTCCATGACCCCCCTCCTAACCAAGAACGACGACGACGGCATCACGCATCTGCATCTTCGCAAGTTCCTTGCCGAGGTATAGCCTCGGGTGACCAATGACCAATGAGCTGACTGTCACCACAAGGCGACTTTCCCCGCGACACCCAAATCAATGGTTGCCGTCATCACGCCAAGCGCCCGGAAAACCCGGCGCATGGTAGGGATGGTAATGCTGTAGCCTTTTTCCAAACGGGAAATCTGCGCCCGTTTCACCCCTATGCGTTCGCCCAGTTCTTCCTGTGTCAGGTTCTGTTCGATACGCGCTTTCCTGATAGCTTCGCCCAATCGGTAAGCGTGCAACGCTTCATCCACGTCACTCTCAAAAGCATCGCGCTTCGGAGTACCGACTTTCCCAAAGTGCTTGTCAAGTAC
>CAVFNZ010000006.1:0-41391 GCA_963624095.1 Clostridium sp. CAG:217
CGTTGGTCATCGTAAGTACTTTCATCCGCCATCGTAAGTACTTGCGTTTTTTGGGGTTCGCATACAGGAACATGGTCATATAGGCCGGAAGATACAGTACGTCTGCCTCCTTACGCAGGTCTTTTGTATAGACCCCATCGCATCAGGACATAATCTGTTGCTATTCAGCGACAAAGGCGACACGTTTGGCTAAAATCTCAAAATGTTTTTCGCGTATAATGGCTATTTTCTCACAATTTAAATTGCCAATATTGGCTATAATCTCAATTTTTATGTCCTCATGTTCGGGCGGTAGAGGACAGGGGTATGACAATCCATCATTACACTAAGCGTCTCTTTCGCCTTCTGAACCAGAAGGGAAAAGAGACACTTAGGATATCCATCACAGCCCTACGGAGATGGAGAACTTTGGAGGGGTCGGGTCGGCCTCCTTGCCGGACAGGGCATCGTTCACGGTGCTGCGGATGGCTTCGCCTCCCACGTATTTCTTGTAGATGCGACCCTCTTTGTCCAATACCAGGATGAAGGGGATGCCACGGAACTGGTAGCTGTCCATCATCTCCTTGCCGCCATCGGGAGCCAACAGTTGCAGCCACGGCATATCCTCCTCCTTCACGGCTTTCATCCAAGCCTCCCGTTTCTCGTCTATCGAGACACTGAGGAACGCCACGTCCTGACCCTTGAACTCCTCATGGTATTTCTTCAGGTTGGAGATTTCCTTTCGGCACGGTCCGCACCAACTGGCCCAGAAGTCGAGAACCAGCACCTTTCCCTTGAAATCCTTCAAGGAATGCAGCTTGCCGGACGCGTCGGGCAGGGAGAAATCGGGTGCGGGCTTCCCCACCCTCATGCGTTCAATCTTCTCCTGCCTTGCCTTGACCTTGGCCCGGTATTCGCTTGCCAAGGTGGTGCCTGGATTGTTGAGCTCCATGACGGAGAGCGTCCGTTCGATGAGCGCGGAGTCCCTTTCGGGTTTCAGCAGCGAGACGGCAGCCATCACGCTCGTCCGGTCCGCATAGTGACCGGCAATGTAGCGTATGTGCTCCGTATAGTTCACGTTATTCATGCCGTAGAGCTGCGTGGAGAGTTCCTGCCTGGCCTTCTCGTCGGCAAGGGACAACTTATGGATGGCCTGTGAAAGGGCAATCATATTCTGGTAATTGCGGTACGACTCGTAATTGAGCAGGTTCATCACCTCATTCTTCTTTCCGCCCTTGACGTAAACGAAAGGCGGATTCTTGATTTTCACCTTGGCGGTATCCACACCCCGGAAGTTTATCTCCAGGTCTTCGTCCTCAGCCCACACCTCCACGGACTGCCAAGAGCCGCACCCAACGGAGACGCTGCCGGGCTTCTCGACGCTCACGGTCAGCGTATAGCTTTGGTCGCCGGGATTGACTGTCGCCTCAGAGAGGTTCTTCCGGTAGAAGCCTTCGTTCTGGTACGCCGTTATCTTGAGGTCGTCCTCGATGAACTTCACCTTTCCCGTAATCCGTATCGTATGCTGGGCGGAGGCGGAAGCCGCGCAGAGCAAGAGGGAGAGACATAACGATTGGTATCTCATAGCATTATCTGTTTTTGGAATTGGAATCGCCACCGCTTGCACTTGCAAAGGCAAAGCGTAAACGATGGCGATTGACTTATTTGTACTTATGTTCAGGTTCTATTTCCAGCCGGGATTCTGTTCCCATCCCATGCGTTCCGCCTCGTTGTCGCTGAAAGGTATGGCCCAGCGCGGGTCATCCGGTGCAATGACAAGCTCGGTGGCGGTAGAGGGGTCCAACGGGTCGGACATCACTTGGCGACGGATGTAGATGCCGGCGTTCTCCGCTCCGTTCAGACGTTTGATATCGGCGAAACGCCAGAAGGTTCCCATCTCACGGCTACGCTCGTCCAGCACCTCCTGTACGGAACCGCCAATTTCGTCGGCAGCTTCCTCGTTCATGAAACGGGTACGGCGCAAGGTCTTCAGCACCTCAGCCGCCTCTGTCGTCTTGCCGCTACGGGCCAAACACTCCGCCTCGATGAGGTACATCTCCGCCGTGGTCATACCCAACAAGACACCGGGACCGTTGGTAAGGAAACGCAGGTAGGAGTGCCAGCTCGAAGGTTTCAGCCATTGCTGCACATCGTACGTCAGGCAGTAGCGTTGCGAAACGCCGTTGATAACAGCCGCGGTACGGATGCCCGAAGCGTTCAGCATCGGGAGGTTGTAGTTGTAGAAATAAATCCAACGGGCGTCGTTCTCCCTGTCCCAAAGATTGTAATACCAGTCAGAGATAGGCTGTCCGTAGCTACCTGTGGACATGCTCGGGAGGTAGAGTTCCTCGTAATCGGCAACCGCCTGCGCACCCAAGCTCCACAACATGACGGACCGCTTACACTGAACCGTGCTGGAGACATTGCCCTCCTGATCAAGCAGATAGAATGTACTGGCAGGGTACAATGTATAGTAAGAGTCGTCCTTGAAGGTCTTCAGGTCGTTATGAGCCGCCAAAGCCTTCTGCGCATTGCTCAAGGCCGTCGTGTAGTCGCCCCGGTACAAGGCGATACGGGCACGCAAAGCCTGTACGGTGGGCACGGTAGGACGGTAGTTGCGCTCGGCGTCGAACTCCGTACGGCCCGCCTTTGTCAAAGCGGCCTCAGCGTCGTCCAAGTCCTTGTAGATGCAGTCGAGCGTATACTTCACCGTCTCGCGCTTGGGGATGGAAGCGGAGAGCGAACTGGTGCGGTAGCCGATGCCCGGAGCGTCTTCGTCCCAAAGGCAATACATCTGCAACAGGATGAAGTGGTAATAGGCGCGGCCAAACAAGGCTTCGCCTTCGACCTGGTTACGGATGGCCACGGTGGTCTGCTCCACGTTGTCGAGGTTCTCCAGGACGGTATTGAAACGGAAGATGCGTTCGTAGCTCGGTGTCCATGTGGTAGACATGGCCTTATCGTCCAGGAACTCTTCGCCTTCCCACCGGTAGACGCTATACAGCGTGGGGCGCAACCCCATCAGACCGTAAGCGTAGAAATTGGGGTCGTACTCCATGGCGTCGGACAACATTTCCACTTCGGACATGTAACTGCCCACAAAATTCCAAGCGTAGTAAGCGGGGTCGGAGAAGGTGTAGAGGTCGAGGCTTCCCATCAATCCGTACAACTGGTCCATGTGATAGATGTAGGAACTGCCCGACTTGTTCGGCGTTTCGTCCAGATAATCGCTACATGCGCCAAACATCAGGCAGGCGACAGCCAGCGAAGCGAGGGTATGTAATTTCTTTTTCATAATTCTTTTCATTTAGTCATTCAATCATTAAAAGCCCACTTTCAAACCAAACGTAAAGGTCGGCATCGGTTTGATGGTTCCGGTCGGATAGTCGGGGTCCATTCCACCGTCGGCACTCCAGATGATACCGAGGTTGCTTGCCTGTGCGTAGACGTTCACGCGCTTGAAGACGTTCTGCTTGGCCAGGAGCCTGTTCGGAAGGTCATATCCCAAGAAGATTTCGTTCAGACGGATGTGGTCGCCTTTCATGTACATGTTGCGGAAGAACTGGCTGGCAGTGTAGGCGTAGGTGTAGCTCTTCGTACTCGTATAGGTCGCGTAGTTGTCGTCGTTGTAGAGCGGGAACGCGGTGTAACTCGTCTGGTTGGCGTAGCCTTCGTCATAGATGCGGAAGGCATCGTCCAGACTCTTTGAATAGTGACCGGTGTTGGTATTGTTAACGGCGAGAAGCTCGCTCTGTTTGTAGGTGTAGTAACCGAAGCGTCCGGTGAGCATGACTGAGAGCGTCAGACCCTTCCATGTGAAACGGTTGGTGAAGCTCATGTTGGCCTTCGGCGTAGAGGTGCCCAGGTAATAAGCCCAGTTGTTGGAATCGAGGGTCTCTCCGTTGGGACGGTCAACCATCTCATTGACGTGCGAGGTAGCGTAGCTCAAGATGGTCTCTTGCGTGCCGTCCTTGCCTTCGAGAATGATGTAACCCTCCGGGGTGTAACCTACAGGATGCATCACGGTGATGAGGTCCGTCGGGTAGCCTTCAACGAATTCGGGATAGAAGGCCTTCCAAGAGGTGTTCAGGTTGTACTTCTTCACCTCGTTGTGGTTGTAGGCGAAGTTCAACGTTCCGTTCCAACGCAAGTCGTCCACGATGCGGATGTTTGAGTTGAGGGAGAATTCCACGCCTCGGTTCAGCACCTCTGCATTGTTGAATTTCGCGGAGGAGACACCCTGCAGGATAACGGGCACGGTTGCCAAAGAGAGCACATCGTAAGAGAACTTGTTGTAGAAGTCCACCGTTCCGGAGAGTTTGTTGCCAAACAGGGCGAAGTCCACACCGAGGTTGAACGTACGGCTCTTCTCCCAAGTCAAGGTCTCGTTACCGCGAGCCGAGATGGTATTGTAGGCTTCGTTGTTCGTGTAGACGATGTTGCCCGGGTACGTCCGAACGGTCGTCACGTTGGACGTACCGCTCTTGCCTGCGGCCACACCGGCGATACCGATGGAAGCGCGGAGCTTCAACAGGTCTACCCAAGAAACGTCCGACATGAATTTCTCTTTGGAGACGAGCCATCCGCCGCCGACAGACCAGAAGGGAGAGAACTTGTCGCGCTGGCTCTTCGACTGGAAGTTGGAAGCGTCCGTACGGAAACTTGCGGTCAACGAATATTTCTCGTCATAGGTGTAACCGGCGTTCGCGTAAACGGAGAAGTAGCGGTCCTCAATCGTGGAGAGGCTACCCAAATCCCTGAAAGGCAACTTGGTTTGACTGCCAAAGATGTTGGTATAGTAGGTCACGTAGTCCGGCTGGGTCAGCACGGAGTTGGTGGTCTTGTTGTATCCGTAGCGGGTCATGGTCGGAATCGTCTCCGTAGTGGCCGAGAGGACTTCCGAACCGGCCAGCAGGACGATGGCGTGTTTGTCGATGTTCAGGTTGTAATCGGCTTGCGCACGCAGGTTATAGGCTTCGTAATCGTGTCCGCCCTCCACATACATACCTCCTGTCGGGAAGAAGGTCTCGTACATTCCCGTAGTGGAGTTGAGGGTGGAATAGGTGTTGTAGTAGTCGCGTACGGTGTACGAACCCGTCTCGTTGTCGTAGCGTGTCGTGTAGTGGCGACGCTCATACTGTCCCTTGGCACTCAGGTTCAGTCCGAAGTGGGTCTTGTAGGAGAGTCCGCCTTGCACACGGTAGTTGAAAGTCTTGGCCACGTCGTTCGTGCACTGACGGTCTTCCACCGGATTGTAGTGCCAGTCGGCGGGTGTCTTGCCGTCATACTCCGACTCCAGAATCGGGGTATAGACCGTGCTCGACGTGGCGAAGTGCGTATAGTTGCCTTCGTCGTCCACTAAGCGGGTCCACGGGCTGATGAAGCCCATTACGGAAGAGAGGGAAACACCGTTGTTGTGTTGGGTGGCGAAAGAGGAGTTCACCGCCAAATCGAAGGTCAAATCCTTCGTCAGCTTGGTACTGGTCGTCATGTTCAGCATGATGCGTTGGGTATCGTTGCCTTTCGAATAGCCCTCTTCCTTGTCGTACGAAGCGGAGAAGGCGTAGTTCATGCGTTCCGTGTTGCCGCGCAACGCAACGTTGTACTGGTTGCGAAGGGCGTTCTGCATGACGTAGTCGTTCAGGTCCTTCTTCCATACGCCCTGGTTGGCCAAATCCAGCAGACGGCTCTTCTCCGCCTGATACTGGGCACTCGTGATGCTGGTACGGTTGTCACGCTCATACAGCAGGCGATAGGGCTCGGACATGTATTGTTTGCGGTACTCGGCGGACGAATAGGGGTCCCTATAGCCGAGGTTGATTGGATTGTAGCTATGCATCAGCTCCACGAAGCGGAACTGGTTCTCAGCGGATGCCATGTTGAAGAGGTTATCCAAGTCCATGCGGTTGCTGATGGACCAATAAGCGTCAGCGGAAATCTCAAGCTTGTTACCCTCCTTGCCCTTCTTGGTGGTGATGACGATGACACCGTTGGCGGCACGCGCACCATAGATGGAGGTAGCGGCAGCGTCTTTCAGCACCGTGATGCTCTCCACATCGTTCGGGTTAATGGTAGCGAAGGGGTCATTCTCCGACGAGTAGGAGCTGATGGCGAATCCGTCCACCACAATCAGCGGGTCTACGTCGGTCTGCGAGCTTTGCAGGGTTCCCTTACCACGGACGACGAAACGGGTCGTTCCTTCAACGGGTGAGCTCTGCACGGCCAAGCCCGGTACCAAACCGTTCAGGGCAGAGGCGATGTTGGATGTCGGCTTCTGGGCCAGTTCGTCCGACTTGATGATGGAGTAGGCTCCCGTCGCACGCTCCTTGGAGATAGTCTGATAACCGGTGACAATCACTTCGGCCATCTGGGTCTTGTTCTCGTAGAGGACAACCTTCACGGAGGTCTTGCCCTTGCCTATCTTCACGGTCTCGTTCTTCATGCCGACGAACGACACTTCGAGGGCGGTGGCCGTGACGGGGACTTTCAGGGTGAAGTTACCGTCGATGTCGGCAACCGTACCGAGGGTGGTGCCGCTTACCTTCACACTGGCTCCGGGCAGCGGATTGCCGTTCTCGTCGACGACGCTACCGGTAACCGTCATCTGCGGCTTCGGCTGTTGCGCGGCAACGGCCGGCTTGGCCTGTGTGATGAGCACATGTTCGTTGGACACCTCATAGCTCAGACCGGCGGCCGGACAGATGGCATCCATCGCCTCACGGAACGAAGCGTTCTTCAAATTCAAATCCAGGCGTACGCTCTTGTCTATTACACTCTCCTGGTATAACAGATAGATGCCGCTTTGCTCTTTCACTTGTTCCAGGGCCTCTTTCACGCTGATACCCGTCTTGTGGATGGAGACATGCTTGGCCTCATCCAGGTTCAACGCGACAGCCTGAACGGCTGAAATAAAGAAGAGCATTAATAGGAATGTCAAACTCCTAATCGTTGGGCAACCTGCCCAAAAAAGACGTCTCTCTCGTTGTCTTTCCATAACGCTTATTAGTATATTAAATTAAACAATAGCTCCCCTTCACGGGGAACATAAACTTATCTTTCATCTCGTTTCCACCTTCACGCGCTTGTCGTCGACAACAAACTTCACGTCAGAGACTTTCCGGATGAGTTCCAGGGCATAGCCGAGGGACTCCTTACGCAGGATGGTGCCGGAGAAGCGAATCCGGCGCAACGCGGGTTGCGCATAATCCACCTCCACGTCGTACCAGCGCGCCAGCTGTTGAGTGATGTCTTCCAGTGGTGTATCGTTGAAATCGAATACGCCCGTGACCCACGCGGTGTACATGCTCACGTTGACTTCACGGACTTCTATCTCGGATTTGTCAGAAGCAATGACGGCCTGTTGCCCCGGAGCGAGGCGAACCTTGCCGTTGGCGTTCTCGACCTCCACGCCACCCTGCACCAAAGTGGCCAGCGCCGACTCGGCACGATAGGCGGAGACGTTGAACCGCGTGCCCAGCACGCGAATGGTCATCGCGTCGGTAGTCACCTCGAAGGGTGTCCCCGTCTTGGATACGTCGAAGTAGGCTTCGCCCTGCAACGTGACCTTGCGCATATCGGAGAATGAAGAGGGGAATCGGAGGACAGACTCGGAGTTGATCCATACCTTGGTGCCGTCGGGCAATGTCAGCGAGAACTCACCGCCACGGGGCACGCTCACCTCGTTCAGCTTCTCGGCTTTGCTCTTCGGTGTTGCCGGTACGGCGGCCTTCTCCGCCTCAGCGAGCAGTTCCTCGTTGAGAGTCATCGCGCTGTCCGCCACCTCGATGGTCTCGCCGTTGATCAACTTCAGCGTGGCCTTCCGCTGCCCGTGGCTTTCCAACAATCCGGCCGTTCGCACGGGTTGTCGCTCGGGTTCGGACTCCTTAAATAAATAATGTGTAGTGAGGAAGAAGGTTCCCGCAAGGCAGGCCGCCACGGCGGCGTAGCGCATCCAATGCGGACGCTTCGGATGAATCCGCCCCTGCAAGCGGTTCCACGATTTGTGAGGGTCTATCTGATGAAGGGCTTTCGTCTGGTTCTCCAGTTTGTACATCTTCAGGAAGTTCTCCATGAGAAAGCGGTTCTCCGCACACTCGTCCACCCAAGCCTTCAGCTCCTTGAACTCGTTGCCGTTCAGTTTGTTCTCCCTGTATTTACATATTAATATAAGAATCCGTTCGTCTTCCATCATCCAGACATTTACCCCTATGACGAAAGAAACGCGAAAACGGGTGACAACACTCTTTAAGTATTTTTACACCGTCAGCACCTGACACAGCATGGTAAGCAAGGCTTTGGAGCGCAGGAGACGGAAGGCACGGGCCAGGTAGGTCTTCACGGAGTTGACGGAGAGGCCGAGCTCATCGGCCGCCTCCTTGTACTTCTTGTTCTCGAAGACGACGGCATGGAGCACGCGGTGCTCCTGTGGGGAGAGTTCCTTCAAGGCTTCGTGCAGCCGACGGTGACGTTCCTGGAGCTCAAGCTCAGAAACTTCCGCCTCTTCGTCGATTAGACAGAGCGATTCTTCCAGCTCGCAGAGGGCGTAGGGACGCTCCTTCCGCATGTAGTTGATGGAGAGGTTGCGCACCGAACTAAAGAGATAGGCACGCAGACTTGCTTCTATGGTCAGGTAGATTTTCTTTTCCCAAAAGGAGACGAAGAGGTCTTGCACCAAGTCCTCCGACACGTCCAGCGAGTCGGTCAGCTGCATGGAGTGGATGCAGAGCGGCATGTAGTAGCGGTCGAACAGCGGCTTCAGCGCCGCCTCGTCGCCGGACCGCAGCCTGCGGAGTATCTCGATGTCTGTCTCACCTGCCATACGCGCCTATTCTATTCTGTATATCACCATGTCGTCCTGAAAGGCACGGAGTTGCGCCAGCAAGTCGCTGTTCCGGCGCACCTTCACCACCATGCTCACCTGATAGGTGATGACAGACCCATGGACGGACTGCTCCATTTGGTAGGAGGAAACAACGGAATCCTTGGATTCGAGACAGTTGCGGATGTCATTCAGCACCTGTTTGTTGGTGGTGGAGAATTCTATCAGAAGACTCTTCACGCCCACGCTCTTGAAAATGACACTCAGCAGTTCGAGCCCCACCAAGGTCAGCACCGCGGCCGAGACACCCAACACGTACATGCCCGCGCCAATGGTCAGGCCAACGCCGGAAGTCGCCCACACGCCCGCCGCGGTAGTGAGTCCGCGCACCACCTGTTTCTGCAAGATGATGGTGCCCGCACCGATGAAACCGATGCCGGTAACCACCTGTGCCGCCAGTCGGGCGGAGTCGTAGTGAACCCCCTCCGCCTTGTACAGGTCGAGAAAGCCGTATTGCGAGACAATCATGATGAGCGCGCTGCCCAAAGAGACCAAGAAGTGGGTGCGATAGCCCGCCTCCTTGGCGCGGTATTCGCGCTCCAGGCCAATCAGCGCACCCAGCACGCCGGCCAAAAACAATCGTAAGATCAGTTCCCCCTCCATCTCTTTTACCTCCTGTCTTAATGATTTGACAAAGTTAAGGTGTTCCCTCGGAAGATGCAAATTTTATGTCGGTTTCTTACTCCTTTATGACGTTTATCGATAGGAGCACTACGGATTCTCGAACGGGAGGTTATTTGTCATCGTAATGCCCCTCTACGGTCAAGACCAACACCATAACTCTCTCCTCATATTGCACGGGGTTGGATTTCTTGTATTTCGATACAGTCTTAATCGCCGCTTGGGTAAACTCCACCTTATACAAGCTCATAGCGATTCCAGGAATTTAACACGCGCTCGCGCCGATTGTGCAACAATTAGATGTCCGTATCATGCCGCACTGTATATCAACCGATTGGGAAAGGAGCAAAACACAAAAATGTTAATATGTTTATTTTCTGTCGAGAAAAGAGGGACGTTGTGGATAAAAAGGTGTAATTTTACAGCTCAAAGTGTACAGATGGAAGAGCTTGTTTATCACATACCGGTGTTGCTCGAAGAGAGCGTCCAAGGAATGGACATCCGACCCGACGGGACGTATGTGGACGTTACCTTCGGAGGGGGCGGACACTCGAAACGAATCCTGAAGGAGCTGGGCGAAGAGGGTCATCTCTACAGCTTCGACCAGGACGAGGACGCGGAACGGAACATCGTGGACGACCCGCGGTTCACCTTCGTGCGGAGCAACTTCCGCTATCTGCGCAACTTCATGCGTTACTACGGCGTGGAGCAGGTGGATGCCATCCTGGCGGACCTGGGCGTGTCGTCGCACCACTTCGACGACACGGAACGGGGGTTCTCGTTCCGGTTCGACGGCAGATTAGACATGCGGATGAACAAACGGGCAGGCATGACGGCGGCGGATGTGGTGAACACCTACGAAGAGGAGGCGTTGGCCTCGCTCTTCTACCTCTACGGGGAACTGAAGAACAGCCGTAAGTTGGCGGCCGCCATCGTGAAGGCGAGAGGCCGGAAGCCGATAGAGACGACAGACGAGTTTCTGGCGGTCATCAAGCCCCTGTTCGGTGCGGAACGGGAGAAGAAGGAGTACGCCAAGGTGTTCCAGGCCCTGCGCATCGAGGTGAACCAAGAGATGGAAGCGTTGAAGGAGATGCTGGCGGCGGCCGTCAAGGTGCTGAAGCCGGGTGGCCGGTTGGTAGTCATCACCTACCACTCGCTGGAAGACCGCATCGTGAAGAACTTCGTGAAGACCGGCAACGCGGAAGGGAAAGCGGAGAGCGACTTCTTCGGAAACGTACACGCGCCTTTGTCACAGGTCAACAACAAGGTGACGGTGCCGGGCGCGGACGAGATAGCGCGCAACCCACGGTCGCGCAGCGCCAAGTTGCGAATAGCGGAGAAAAACTAAACGACAGACTATGGACGAGACGGAAAGGGAAATATTGGAGCGGCTCAACGAGTGGGAAGAAGAGGACAAGAGTCCATCGGGAACGGAAGAGGCCGCCGAGGGACAAGGTCCGAAAGTCGGGGAAGGCACCGCGGGAAAAGGGAGAAAGAGGGCGAAGAAGGACCTTACGTTCACCAAGATTATCGGAGGCGACTTTTTCGCCAGCAATTTCTTCCGCCGCCAAGTGAAACTGCTCGTGCTGATGGTTGGCATGGCGATTGTCTACATCAGCAACCGATATTCGTTCCAACGGGAAATGATAGAGATAGACCATCTGCGCAAAGTGCTGACGGACATCAAGTACGATGCGCTGACACGCTCGTCCGAGCTGACCGAGAAGAGCCGGCAGTCGCATATCGAAGAGTATGTGTCGAAGGGGAACAGTGCCCTGCAGACATCCACTACGCCACCCTATCTGATAAAGAAAGACCATGATGAATAAGTTCTCCATATCGTCCCGCTACCTGATTGTGATTATTATCATAGGTGCCTTTTTCCTGTGTATTTTAATCAAGGCGGGCATCATCATGTTCGGTGAGCGGGAATATTGGAAAAGGGTGTCGGACCGTTTCGTCCGCGACAGCGTGGAGGTGAAGCCCACCCGCGGCAACATCCTGTCCGCCGACGGACAGCTGATGGCCAGCAGCCTGCCGGAATACAAGATCTACATGGACTTCATGGTGTCCAAGAAGCAGAACGAGACGGAGGCGGAGAAAGCGCGCCGGGAGAAGGAACAGCACCTGAAAGACTCCCTCCTGTACGCCAACCTCGACTCCATCTGCCGGGGCATGCACCGCATCTTCCCGGACAAGAGCGTGGCGGAGTTCAAGACCCACATCAAGAAGGGACGGAAAAAGGAGAGCCGCAACTACCTGCTCTATCCGCGACGCATCTCGTACATCCAATACAAGGAGGTGAAGAAACTGCCCATCTTCTGTCTCAACAAATACAAGGGAGGATTCCACGGGCAGACTTTCAACCAGCGAAAGAAGCCGTTCGGATCGCTGGCGCGCTACACGCTGGGCGATGTCTATGCCGCCAAGGACGCGGCGCGCTACGGACTGGAGCTGGCCTTCGACTCGCTGCTGCGGGGTACGCCGGGTATCACGCACCGACAAAAGGTGATGAACAAGTACCTGAGCATCGAAGACCGTCCGCCAGTCGACGGATGCGACATCGTGAGCACCCTCGACGTGGACATGCAGGACATCGCCGAGACGGCCCTGGTGGAGCAGTTGATAAACCTGGGTACCGCCAGTGTGGGCGTGGCAGTGGTGATGGAAGTGGCCACGGGCGACGTGAAAGCCATCGTGAACATGACGAAGTGTTCGGACGGGAAATTCCGTGAGGTGTACAGCAACGCCATATCGGACATGATGGAGCCCGGGTCGGTATTCAAGACGGCATCCATCATGGTGGCGTTGGAGGACGGCGTGATTGACACCACCGACGTGGTGGACACGGGCGACGGCACGTACCGTTTCTACAACCGCGTCATGAAGGACCACAACTGGTACCGCGGCGGTTATCAAAAGCTCACCATTCCGCAAGTGTTGATGGTATCGTCCAACATCGGCGTTTCGCGCGTCATCGAGGAACATTACCGCGACAACCCGCAGAAGTTTGTCGACGGCCTCTACCGCATCGGACTGCCCACCAAGCTCAACCTGCAGATTGGCGGCGAAGGCACGCCCTACATCCGCAAGCCGGGCAAGAGGGGATGGTCGAAGACCTCGCTGGCATGGATGTCGATAGGCTACGAAACACTGATACCCCCCATCAGCACGCTGACGTTCTACAACGCCATTGCCAACAACGGCGTGATGGTGAAGCCGCGGTTCGTGACCTCGGTCCTCCACAAAGGAGAGACGGTGAAGGAATACCCGGTGGAAGTGCTGAACCCCAAAATCTGCTCGGACAAAACATTGAAGAAGATACAGTGCATCCTGGAGGAGGTGGTGAGCAGAGGATTGGGCAAGGCGGCCGGTTCGGACCAGTTCCACGTGTCGGGCAAGACCGGCACGGCACAGGTGGCCACGGGCGGCCATTACCAGACGGGAGCGAAATACCTGGTGAGCTTCTGCGGCTATTTCCCCTCGGAGAACCCGAAATACAGCTGCATCGTGGCGATACAGAAAACCGGATTGCCCGCCTCGGGAGGTCTGCAGGCCGGCAGCGTGTTCAAGCGGATAGCCGAGCGCGTGTATGCCAAGGACCTGTCCGCCAGCCTGAAGAACGCGGTGGACTCCAACAGCGTCTTCATCCCGGAGGTGAAGAGCGGCGACCTCGTCGGCACGCGGAAGCTGCTGAACGCACTGAACGTCCCGGTACGTTGCGAGGTGGACACCGAATCGCAGAAAGGTCCGGTGTGGGGGCACGCGCAATCCGACGTACACAACGTGCGGCTCTACCCCAGCCGCACGTCGAAAGGCACGGTGCCAAACGTCATCGGCATGGGAGCGAAAGACGCCACCTACCTGTTGGAGGAGTGCGGACTGAAGGTGAAGATAGAGGGCATAGGCGAGATTGCGTCACAAACACCGCCGGCCGGCACTCCGCTGAAGAAGGGAGAGACGGTGACGTTATACCTGACAAGTAAATAACATATATAAATAGGTAAGATGAAACTAAGGGACCTTATAAAAAGAATTGAAATCAAGGAGCTGAGAGGTGAGGCTTCGACAGAGGTGACAGGCATACAGACGGACTCAAGGCTCGTTGGGGAGGGAGACCTGTTTGTCGCCATCAAAGGCACACAGACGGACGGCCACGCCTACATAGCCAAAGCGATAGAGAAAGGAGCGAAGTCGGTTCTTTGCGAGACACTGCCGGAGACGCTGGCGGAGGGTGTCGCCTACGCGGTGACAGCCGACACGGAAGCCGTCATCGGCGAGGTGGCCACCACGTTCTACGGCAACCCCACCTCGAAACTGAAGTTGGTGGGTGTCACCGGCACAAACGGAAAGACGACCATCGCTACCTTATTATATAAGATGTTCCGCCAGTTGGGACATAAAACAGGACTGGTCTCCACGGTCTGCAACTATGTGGACGACGAAGCGATACCTACGGACCACACCACGCCTGACCCCATCACGCTCAACCGGCTGCTGGGACAGATGGCGGACCGGGGATGCGAGTACGCCTTCATGGAAGTCAGCTCGCACGCCGTGGCGCAGAAGCGCATCGGCGGACTGACCTTCGCGGGGGGCATCTTCACCAATCTGACCCGCGACCACCTGGATTACCACAAGACGGTGGAGAACTATCTGAAAGCCAAGAAGGCCTTCTTCGACGGACTGCCGGCCAACGCCTTCGCGCTGACCAACCTCGACGACAAGAACGGGATGGTGATGGTGCAGAACACCAAAGCCCAAACATACACCTACTCCGTGCGCAACCTGTGCGACTTCAAGGGGAAAATCATTGAAGACCACTTCGAGGGTATGCAGCTGGAGATTAACGGCAAGGAGCTGTTCGTGCAGTTCGTGGGACGCTTCAACGCCTCCAACCTGCTGGCGGTCTACGGCGCGGCCCGTCTGCTGGGCAAGAGCGAGGAGGAGGTGCTGCTGCAACTGAGCACACTGCGCCCCGTGTCGGGACGGTTCGACACGCTGCGGTCGCCCAGCGGCTACACGGCGATTGTGGACTACGCCCACACCCCCGACGCGCTGGTGAACGTGCTGAACGCCATCCACGAAGTGCTCGAAGGGAAACAGAAGGCACAGGTCATCACCGTAGTGGGAGCCGGCGGCAACCGCGACAAAGGGAAACGCCCCCTCATGGCGCAGGAGTCGGTGAAACGGAGCGACCGGGTCATCATCACGTCGGACAATCCCCGCTTTGAAGATCCACAGGACATCATCAACGACATGCTGGCGGGACTCACCGCCGAGGAGAAGCGGAAGACGCTCACCATTGCGGACCGCCGCGAGGCCATCCGTACCGCATGCGCCTTGGCGCAACCGGGCGACGTGATTCTGATTGCCGGCAAGGGACACGAGGATTACCAGGAGGTGAAGGGCGTGAAACACCACTTCGACGACAAAGAGGTGGTGCGCGGGATATTCGCCCAAGGCTGACACGGACAACTTAGAGAAACGTAGAACAATAAAAACAAAAGAAGCATGCTATATCACCTATTCTACTACCTGGAGCAGTGGGACGTGCCCGGCGCGGGAATGTTCGGCTACGTGTCGTTCCGCTCGCTGATGGCCATCATCCTCTCCTTGCTGATTTCGTCCATCTTCGGTGAGTATTTCATCCGACTGCTGAAACGGAAACAGATATCGGAGACACAACGCGACGTGAGCATCGACCCCTTTAATATAAACAAGGTAGGAGTGCCCACCATGGGAGGTGTCATCATCATCTTCGCCATCGTGGTCCCCTGCCTGTTGCTGGGCAACCTGACCAACGTCTACATGATACTGATGATCATCACCACCCTCTGGCTCGGCACGCTGGGTTTCCTGGACGACTACATCAAGGTGTTCAAGAAAGACAAGGAGGGACTGCACGGCAAATTCAAGATTATCGGTCAGGTAGGACTGGGCCTCATCGTGGGACTGACGCTCTACTTCAGTCCCGACGTGGTCATCCGCGAGAACGTGGACATACACCGCAACAGCCAAACCGTGGAGGTGGTACACAAGAACAAGGCGGAGAAGTCGACACAGACGACGATACCGTTCTTGAAGAACAACAACTTCGACTATGCGGACTTGGTAGGGTTCATGGGCGACCACGCCGAGGCGGCCGGATGGATTATCTTCGTCATTGTCACCATCTTCGTGGTGACAGCCGTCTCCAACGGAGCCAACCTGAACGACGGCATGGACGGCATGGCGGCGGGCAACTCCGCCATCATAGGTGTGGCATTGGGCATACTGGCCTATGTGTCGAGCCACATCCAATACGCGAGCTACCTCAACATCATGTTCATCCCCGGCAGTGAGGAACTGGTAATCTTCATCTGCGCCTTCATCGGCGCGCTGATAGGATTCCTCTGGTACAACGCCTATCCGGCACAGATATTCATGGGCGACACGGGAAGCCTCACCATCGGCGGCATCATTGCCGTGTTCGCCATCATCATCCACAAGGAACTGCTCATCCCCATCCTGTGCGGGGTCTTCCTGGTGGAGAACCTGTCGGTCATCCTGCAGGTGAACTACTACAAACGGGGCAAGAAGAAGGGCGTGAAACAGCGGCTGTTCAAACGGACACCCATCCACGACCATTTCCGTACCACGTTGGCGCAGCTCGACCCCAACTGCCGCTATGTGATCACGAAACCCCACAACGTCTATCACGAATCAAAGATAACCGTCCGCTTCTGGATTGTCACTATCCTGTTGGCGGCCATAACAATCATAACATTAAAAATCAGATAAGTCATGCGTAAAAGAATTGTTGTATTAGGAGCCCAGGAAAGCGGAAGCGGAGCTGCCGTGTTGGCTCAGCGGAAAGGATTCGACGTGTTCGTATCCGACCTGTCGGCCATCAAGGAGCCCTACAAGGAACTGCTCGACAGCCACCATATCGCATGGGAGGAAGGACATCACACGGAAGCGTTGATACTCAACGCCGACGAGGTCATCAAGAGTCCGGGTATCCCCAACAACGTCCCCATCATACTGAAGATAAAGGAGCGCAACATCCCCATCATCTCGGAGATAGAGTTTGCCGGACGCTACACCAACGCGAAGATGATCTGCATCACCGGCAGCAACGGAAAGACCACCACCACGTCGCTCATCTACCACATCTTCAAGAGCGCGGGCATGAACGTGGGACTGGCGGGCAACATCGGGCAGAGCCTGGCCCTGCAGGTGGCCGAGAAGGACTATGACTACTACGTCATCGAACTGAGCAGCTTCCAGCTGGACAACATGTACAAGTTCCGCGCCAACATCGCCGTCCTGATGAACATCACGCCGGACCACCTGGACCGCTACGACCACAACATGCAGAACTATGTGGACGCAAAGTTCCGCATCGTGCAGAACCAGACCCCGGACGACGCCTTCGTCTACTGGAACGACGACCCCATCATACAGAGGGAATTGAAGAAGTACGGCCTGCAGGCGCGCCTCTACCCCTTCTCCGCCTTGAAAGAGGAAGGCGTGGTGGGCTACACGGAGGACAACCAGTTTGTCATCACCGAACCCACCGCCTTCAACATGGAGCAGGAAGAGCTGGCCCTCACCGGCACGCACAACCTCTACAACTCGCTGGCGGCAGGCATCTCGGCCAACATCGTCGGCATCAACAAGCGATGCATCCGTGAGGCACTGAGCGACTTTGAAGGCGTGGAACACCGCTTGGAGAAGGTGAAGGAGGTGGACGGAGTGGAGTATATCAACGACTCCAAGGCCACCAACGTAAACTCCTGCTGGTATGCGCTGCAAAGCATGAAAAAGCCTACGGTGCTCATCCTGGGCGGTAAGGACAAGGGAAACGACTACAACGAGATAGCCGACCTGGTGAAAGAGAAATGCGTGGGACTGGTTTACCTGGGTCTGCACAACGAGAAGCTGCACGGCTTCTTCGACCCCATGGGACTGCCGGTGGCCGACACGCAAAGCATGAAGGATGCCGTGGAGGCTTGCCGCAAGATGGCCAAAGCGGGCGAGACGGTGTTGCTCAGTCCCTGCTGCGCCAGCTTCGACCTGTTCAACAGTTACGAAGACCGCGGCCGTCAGTTCAAGGATTGCGTGAACGCATTGTAACGAAGACAAACCGAAATAGGGAGGAAACGAACGTATGGATTTCTTGAAGAGGCTGTTCCAGGGCGACAAAGTGATATGGATAGTGTACATGTTCCTCTGCTTCATCTCCATCGTGGAGGTGTTTAGCGCGGCCAGTACGCTGACCTACAAGAGCGGCGACCATTGGGCGCCGATTACCCAGCATATCACTTACCTGACGATAGGAACGTGCATCGTGTTGGGCATGCACAGGATACACTACCGCTGGTTTCGTCTGTTCCCCCCATTTCTGATAACTATTGCGCTGGTTCTTCTGTTGTACCTTACCGCAAAGGGAGTGATGGTGAACGGGGCCGCCCGCTGGATAGAAATCTGCGGCATACGGTTCCAGCCCTCGGAGATAGGAAAGATGGGCGTGATTATGGGCACGGCACTCATCCTGTCGCGCACCCAAGAGGAAGAGAACGCGAGCCGCAACGCGATGAAGTACATCCTCTACATCAGTCTGCCCGTCTGCTTCCTCATCTTTCGTGAGAACGGCTCCACGGCCTGTCTGCTCTTCGGGGTGGTGATACTGATGATGTTCATCGGCCGCGTGCCGATGATACAACTGGTCAAACTGATGGGAGTCCTGGTTGCCATCGCGGCATTAGTCTTACTCCTGTGCACCCTGGTCCCTACCAACGTGCTGACAAGCATATCGGGACGACTGCCAACCATGCAGAGCCGCATTCTGGACTTTACCGAGGACAATAGTGCCGTCACGCCCGAAGAGTTCGACATCGACAAGGACGCGCAGAAAGCCCATGCCCACATCGCCATCGCCAGCAGCCACATCATCGGGAAGCTGCCCGGCAACTCGGTGGAGCGCGACTTCCTGTCACAAGCCTTCTCGGACTTCATCTACGCCATCATCATCGAGGAACTGGGGTTGTTGGGAGGATTCTTTGTCCTCTTCCTCTACATGGTGCTGCTCATACGCGTGTATCGCATCGCCAGGAAGTGCAACAGCAACTTCCCGAAACTGCTCATCATCGGCATCGCCCTGCTCATCGCGTCGCAAGCCCTTATCAACATGGCGGTGGCGGTGGACTGGATTCCCATAACCGGCCAACCCCTGCCGCTCATCAGCAAGGGAGGTACGTCCACGCTCATCAACTGCGCCTACATCGGCATGATATTGAGCGTGAGCCGTTATGTGAACAAGATGGAAGAGGAGCAGGCCGCACAGGCAGAGGCCGAAAGAGAGAAAGCGGACGAAATGGAGGAAAAAGAATTTGCGGACGAGACCGAAGAATAAGAAGATTATTGTTTAATTTTGCTGACCGAATAAACAATTGAAAGCATGAACAACGAACTAAGAATCATCATAAGCGGTGGCGGAACGGGTGGACACATCTTCCCCGCCATCTCCATTGCCAACGCCATCAAAGCCAAGGAACCGGATGTCCAAATCCTCTTTGTGGGGGCGGAGGACCGGATGGAGATGCAACGCGTCCCCGCCGCCGGATACGAGATAAAAGGATTGCCCGTGTGCGGGTTCGACCGGCACAATCCGCTGAAGAATATCAAGGTGGTGTGCAAGCTGCTGAAAAGCCAATGCATGGCACGCCGCATCATCAAGGAGTTCAAACCCCAGGTTGCCGTGGGCGTGGGCGGATACGCCAGCGGGCCGACCCTGAACGTGGCCGGACGCAAGGGCATCCCTACACTGATACAGGAGCAGAACTCCATTGCCGGCGTCACCAACAAACTACTGGCCAAACGGGCGTCCAAGATTTGCGTAGCCTATGCGGGCATGGACCGCTTCTTTGACCCGTCGAAGATTCTGCTCACAGGAAACCCGGTGCGCCAGGGACTCACCGGGTCGAACGTGACGAGGGAGGAGGCCGCCAAGGCGTTCGGACTGAACCCGGCACGCAAGATCGTGCTGGTCATCGGCGGTAGCCTGGGAGCACGCACCCTCAACGAGAGCATGCTTACGCAAATCAGCAACATCGCCGCTTCGGGCGTGCAGTTCATCTGGCAGACAGGCAAGTACTACTACAAGACGTATGAGCGGAAGGTACACGACAAGGGAGCGTTCCCCACGGTGTTCATCACCGACTTCATCGCCAACATGGACTATGCCTACAAGTGTGCGGACCTGATCATCTCACGGGCAGGCGCGGGTTCCATCTCGGAGTTCTGCCTGCTGGGCAAACCGGTCATCCTGGTGCCTTCGCCCAACGTGGCCGAAGACCATCAGACCAAGAACGCGCTGGCGTTGGTAAACAACGACGCCGCCATCTATGTGAAAGACAAAGAGGCGGTGGAGAGCCTGGTGAAGACCGCCATTGAGACGGTGAAGAACGACGAGAGGCTGAAGCAGCTGAGCGAGAACATAACGAAAATGGCTTTTCACGACTCGGCGAGCGTGATAGCCGACGAGGTAATCAAACTGGCGGAAGCCTATAAAGAGAAACATGAACATTAATACCATCACATCGGTCTACTTCATCGGAGCCGGCGGCATCGGCATGAGCGCGTTGGTCCGCTACTTCCTCTCGAAAGGGAAGGCGGTGGCAGGGTACGACCGTGTGTCGAGCGAGCTGACGAAACAGTTGGAGAGCGAAGGCGCACGGCTTCACTACGAAGAGGACGTGGAGCAGATTCCCGAGACCTGCAAGGACAAGGAACATACGCTGGTGGTCTACACCCCCGCCATCCCCTCCGACCACAAGGAATACCAATACTTCCTCCAGGAGGGATTTACCATACAGAAGCGGGCACAGGTGCTGGGCACCATCACCCGCACGGAGCGGGGACTATGCGTGGCGGGCACGCACGGGAAGACGACCACCAGCACCATGGCGGCGCACCTGTTGCACCAGTCGCATGTAGACTGCAACGCTTTCTTAGGAGGCATCTCGAAGAACTACGCCAGCAACCTGTTGCTCTCCGAGAAGAGCGACCTGGTGGTGATTGAAGCGGACGAGTTCGACCGCTCGTTCCACTGGCTCACACCATACATGGCGGTCATCACGGCAACAGACCCCGACCACCTGGACGTGTACGGCACCAAGGAAGCCTACTTAGAGAGCTTCGCCAAGTTCTCGTCCCTCATCCAGCCGGGCGGTTGCCTCATCATCCATGAAGGACTGGAGATGAAGCCCGCCGTGCAACAGGGAGTGACCATCTACACCTACGGACGGGAGCACGGAGATTTCCATGCGGAGCGCATCCGCATCGGCAACGGAGAAATCGCGTTCGACTTCGTCTCGCCCAAGGGCGTGATTAAGGACGTGCAATTGGGCGTTCCCGTGAGCATCAACATCGAGAACGGCATCGCCGCCATGGCGTTGGCGCAACTCAACGGAGCCACCGACGAAGAGATACGCGGCGGCATGGCCAGCTTCCGGGGAGTGGAACGTCGGTTCGACTTCCAGATAAAGAGCGACAAGCTGGTGTTCCTTACCGACTACGCCCATCATCCGAATGAGATTAAGCAATGCGCCTTGTCGCTGCGCGAGATATACAAGGACAAGAAGATAACGGCACTCTTCCAACCGCACCTCTACACACGCACCAGGGACTTCTATATGGATTTCGCCGAGAACCTGTCGCTCTTCGACAAGGTGATACTCACCGAAATCTATCCCGCACGCGAAGAGCCCATACCGGGAGTGACCAGCAAGCTCATCTACGACAACCTGAAGCCGGGCGTAGAAAGGTTGCTGTGCGAGAAGAAGGAGTTGCCCGCACTGCTGCGGACCGAGCCAATCGAGGTGTTGGCACTGCTGGGGGCCGGTGACTTGGACCGGGATTTGCCTGAATTTCGTAAGATACTGAACGAACGGAAATGATACGTAAGATATTGCTCATACTCTCGTTGCTGGTGGTCTGCGGCTATTTGACCGTAGCCTTCACCGTACTCAACGCCAAACCGGTGGGTATGGTTTGCCGTGACGTGAAGAGCATTATCGAAGACAGCGCGCAACAGGTGTTTATCACGGCAGCCGACGTGGACTCGCTGCTGAAACGCGGCGGACTGTGTCCGAAAGGAAAGTTGATGGACTCCATCGTGAGCCGCGAGATAGAGGCGTTCCTCCTGAAAGACTCGCGCGTGGAACGGGTGGAGTGCTACAAGAGCGTGAACGGCAGGCTCTTTATCGACATCGTGCAACGTCTGCCCATCCTCCACATTCTGGGAGGGAACGGCGAGAACTATTTCGTGGACAGTCACGGCAAGATGATGCCCAAAGGGGAGTGTACCGCCCATCTGCCCGTAGTCACCGGGTACGTAGACCGCAAGATGGCCTGCAAGGAGCTGTACCAGTTGGGGCTGTTGCTGATGAACGACGAGCTTTGGAAGGCTGGCGTTCAACAGATTAACGTAACCAAGGAGAGGGAGCTGGAGCTGGTTACCTCGGTGAGCGACCACATCGTCTTCCTCGGCCAACCGGTGGACTTGGAACAGAAGCTGAGACGCCTGAAGACATTCTACATCAACGGCCTCAACAAGGTGGGATGGAACAAGTACTCACGGGTGAACCTGGAGTTTAGCAACCAAATAATTTGCACAAAAAAGAGAATAGAATAGGATATGACAGCAACGGATTTTATTGTAGCGATTGAATTAGGATCTACGAAGATAACCGGTATAGCAGGTAAGAAAAACGTGGACGGCAGCATACAGATATACGCGTATGCCCGTGAGGACGTTTCTTCGGCAATCAGAAGGGGCGTTGTCTACAACATCGACAAGACCGCAATGAGCCTCACTGCCATCATCAATAAGCTGGAGGCCGAGCTGGCCTTGGAAGACGCCTCCATCTCGAAGGCCTATGTGGGCTTTGGCGGACAATCTCTCCGCTCGAAGAAGAACTTCGTCAACCGACAGATGGAAGAGGAGATGAAGATTCAGAAAGAGACAGTGGACTCACTGTTGGAGGAGGACCGGAACACGCCCTACGGCAATCTGGAGATTATGGAGGTGATACCCCAGGAATATAAGGTAAAAGCCAGCAACGTGAACGACCCCATCGGCATGGTGAGCAACCAGATTGAGGGCCACTACCTGAACCTTGTGACGCTGAAGAGCAACAAGCAGAATCTGCTCTCGGCCTTCAAACAGGCCAATCTGAACATCGCCGCACTGGTGACGGCTCCCTGCGCGTTGGCCAACGCCATCCTGTCCGACAACGAGAAGCGGCAAGGTTGCGCCTTGGTGGACATGGGTGCGGCCACAACGACGGTAGCCATCTACAAGAACAATTTGTTGCGCCACTTGGCGGTTCTCCCCTTGGGAAGTGACAACATCACCAAGGACATCTGTAGCCTGCAGGTGGAGGAGCCGGAAGCCAAGATGCTGAAAGAGAAGTACGGGTTGGCCTACATGGATCCCGATGATGAAGAGACAGCGTCGAGAACCTTCCCCATGAACAGCCAGACCATAGAGGCAAAGAAGCTGAACGAAATCGTGAAGGCGCGCATCGACGAGATAATCGTCAACGTGCTCAACCAGATAGAGGTCGCGGGATACAACGGCAAACTGCCGGCCGGCATCGTCCTTACCGGAGGCGGCTCGAACCTGAAGAAACTGGTGGAGGCGTTCAACATACGCCACCATATAAATAAGGTACGCATCTGCAACTTCGTGCCGTTCCAGATAAAGACCACCCACTCGGAGCTGCTCGATGAGAACGGCATGCTCAACACCCTGTTCGGACTGTTGGCTGCGGGTCAGGAGAACTGCTGCAAGCTGAACGAGAAAAGCGTAGGGCTGCTGAACTTCTCCGATGGAGACACACATGGGCTGACGGGTGAGGAAGCGGAGCGCATCCGGAAAGAACAAGAGGCGATGCAGATTGCGCAGGACGACAACTTCTGGAGGGTTTGCCTGGACAAAGAAGAGTATGAGAAGTACCTGGCGGAATACCCCAACGGACGACATGCCGAAGAGGCCAACGAGGCTTTGGACAGGGTTCGCGAAGAGGCGGAGAACAAGAAGGAAGAAGAGTTCTGGGTCGAGTGTAACCGGGCCAACCAATGGAAACGCTACCTGAAGGCGTATCCTCAGGGCCGGTTCACGGAGGAGGCGCAACAGAAGCTAAAGAACAAACCCGGCTTCATCAGTGCCATCAAGACGGGCATTGAACGACTCGGTGACAAGATAATGGAAGAGTAGCAAACTAATCAACGAAAAATTGAGTCATTATGCCAGACGAACAATATACTATGAGCAACAATAATGAAGTGATGCCGTTCGACATGCCGTTGAACAACAACTCCATCATCAAGGTGATTGGCGTGGGCGGCGGTGGCGGCAATGCCGTGAACCACATGTACAACGAGGGAATCAGCGACGTGACCTTCGCCGTGTGCAATACGGACCGACAGATACTGATGGACTCCCCGATACCCGTGAAAATACAATTAGGCACAGAGGGACTGGGAGCGGGCAACGTGCCTGAAGTGGCGCGCAAGGCCGCCGAAGAGAGCATCGATTCCATACAGAACATGCTGAACGACGGCACCCGGATGGTATTCATCACCGCCGGTATGGGCGGTGGCACCGGAACGGGAGCCGCGCCGGTGATAGCGCGCATCGCCAAGGAGAGGGGCATCCTCACGGTCGGCATCGTCACCATCCCGTTCCGTTGGGAAGGAGACCCGAAGATAGACCAGGCCCTCGACGGGGTGGAAGCCATCAGCAAACAGGTGGACGCGCTGCTGGTCATCAACAACGAGAAGCTGTTCGAGGTGTATAGCGGACTCTCGGTGGACGATGCCTTTGAAAAGGCGGACGAGACCCTCTCGGTTGCCGCGCGCAGCATCTCGGAAATCATCACGACCCACGGAAAGATTAACCTCGACTTCAACGACGTGAAGACAGTGATGACCAACGGTGGCGTGGCCATCATGAGCACCGGGTACGGCAAGGGCGAAGGACGTGTCACCATGGCTTTGCAGAACGCGCAGAACTCTCCGTTGCTCAACAACAACAACATCTTCGACTCGAAACGGGTGCTGCTCAATGTCTCATACAGTTCGAAGAACAAGCTGATGATGAGCGAGATGGCTGAGGTAAGCGAATTCATGGGTCAGTTCAGACGCGACTTCAAGACCAAGTGGGGTACGTCCATCAACGACTCACTGGAAGACCAGGTGAAGATCACCCTGTTGGCTTCGGGATTCGGCATACAGGACATCCACATGAAGGAGATGGACGAACGCATCAGCACCAAGTCCGCCGAGGAAATCCGCCAACAGGCTGAGTTGGAGAAGAAAGAGGAAATGCTCCGAGGACGGCGCGAGACCTACTATGGACCGGGCAGCGCGACAAAGCCGAAAAGCGAGACCTACCTGTTCATACTCGAAGAGAACGACCTGGACAATGACGAGCTCATCAACGAACTGGAGTGTACCCCGACTTACTTACGCACCTCCAAAGACCTGAAGAAGCTGATAAGCAAACGGGTGGAAGAGGAATCAATCACCGTAAGTCCCAACAACGAGGGTGACGAGACACTGGGTGTCATCACCTTCTAACAGAACGAATACTCAAAAAAAAAAACGAAGATAATTATGGAACTATTTGACCAAGTCAGCAATGACATTAAAGAGGCGATGAAAGCCAAAGACAAGGTTCGCCTTGAGACCTTGAGAAACGTGAAGAAGTTCTTCCTTGAAGCAAAGACCGCTCCGGGTGCCAACGATACGCTAACGGATGACGCCGCGCTGAAGATTATGCAGAAGCTGGTGAAACAAGGTAAGGACTCCGCCGAAATCTACAAAGGACAGGGACGCGAGGATTTGGCACAGGCGGAACTGGACCAAGTGGCGGTGATTGAGGCGTATCTGCCCAAACAGCTGACTCCCGAAGAGCTGGAGACTGCCGTCAAGGAGATTATTGCCGAGACGGGTGCCACCAGTGGCAAGGACATGGGCAAGGTGATGGGCGTAGCGTCGAAGAAACTGGCAGGAAAAGCCGAAGGACGCGCCATCTCGGCCATGGTAAAACAGCTGTTGGGATAAGACATCGGCCCGACAGGTTGACAGAGAGGCGGTTTGTGACAGCAAGCCGCCTCTCTATTTTTCGGACGCACAATTTTGGATTCATGCAATAAAAACCTACTTTTGCCGTCGAAACACAGAGAGAGACCAGTTATGGGAGAAGACCGGACTTCTGGAAACACATCGTTCCCTATCGAAACAGCCATTCTGCTGGAAGGACTGAAAGAGGGGAATGAGTGGGCTTTTGCCTCTCTCTACAACCAATACGCCGACCTGCTTTTATCCTACGGCACAGGGCTCGGCTTCGGACGGGAAGATATCGAAGACTCCATTCAAGAGGTGTTTTGCAACCTCTACCTCCACCATCAGCAGATAGGGGAAATACGCAACCTGAAGTTTTACCTGCTACGCGCGTTGAAGAACACGCTGCTGAATATCACACGGCCCGTCGCTAACATTCACCAAGTGGAGGTGGAGGAGGCGGATTTCAGTGTGGAGGTGGACATACAGGACAAGCTAATAGACGAAGAAGAGCGGCAAGACGTGAAACAGAAGGTGGAGACGTACCTCGGCTCACTTACCAGTCGCCAGCGTGAGGCCGTCTATCTACGCTACATGGAAGAACTGGATTACGAAGAAATCGCATCGCTGATGGACATGACCGTGCCGTCAGTCCGCAACTTGGTGTTCAGAGCCGTCAGGCAACTTCGGGACAGCAACCTGCCCTCCGTTTTGGTGTTTGCCTTATGGCCAATAGTTAAATAATTCCGTTCCGCGCATTTTTCTCTTGCTCAATGATGATATAATTGCCGTTTGTTTGTCTTTAGGGTAAACAGACAGGCATTATGCGAACAAAAGAGAACAAGGAAGAGAGAGCCGCAAGGTACGCCTCCTATCAGGGAAGGGACTTTGCGAAGGACGCTTACTTCCTGCAATGGAGGTTGCTACAGGACAAAGAAAGCACAGGGTTTTGGACTTCATACACGGCAACGCACCCGGAGCAGAAACGGGAGATAGAACGTGCCGTCGCCATCGTGGACTCCATCCGCTTCAAACGAGAGAAGTTCTCCGATGAAGAGAAGAGGAGAGCCGTCGGCAAACTGAGGGCATTCATCCGCTCCCAAAAGCGGAGACGCCAAATACGTCTTTTCGGCAGCGTGGCGGCAGCCGCCGTCCTCGTGGCCGCACTCCTGACGGCTATCCCCTATCTGTCCGACCCGGACACGTCGGCGGACTTGACCACCCCCATAACTTACGTTACTCCTCAAGACCATGAAATCTATCTGATAGCCGAGAACGACCAAGCCGTCTCCATTGCGGACCAGTCACAAATCGTGTGTGCCCCGAACGGCAACATCGCCGTGGACGGAGAAACAAAAGACTCCGTAACCCAAGCACCGACAGCGAACAAACCCGCTATGCGCAAGCTGGTTGTGCCCGACGGCAAACGGACTTCCCTGCTACTGGCTGACGGAACAAAGGTATGGGTAAACTCCGGCACAACGCTTGAGTTCCCGGTCACCTTCACCGAAGCGCAACGACATATTTCGGTGGACGGTGAGATTTACCTGGAAGTAGCCAAGGACAAAGAAAAGCCGTTTATCGTATCCTCCCCTCTGTTTGAAGTACGCGTGTTGGGAACCAAATTCGGCATCTCCGCCTACAGGCAGATGAGCGAACAGAACGTCGTGCTGGTAGAGGGAGCCGTAGAGGTAAACACCCCATCGGGCGTTCAGACGCGCCTGCAACCTTCTCAACTGTTCAGTCTGGAGAACGGGCAGGTCTCAACAAGGACCGTCAACCCCTACAGCTATATTTCGTGGAAGGACGACTTGCTCTATTTCAACGGCGAAACCCTACAGGAGGTTTTCTTCCGCCTCTCCAAACAATACGCGGTACCCATCTCGTGCAAGGAGGGCGTTCATCCCATCCGTCTTTACGGGAAGCTGGTGCTGGAGGAACACATAGAGCAGGTGCTGGACAACATCGCGGTGTTGTCGCCTGTCGGGTACCAAGTGGAGGACAACAAGATTATAGTGAACAAGAAATAAGAAAAACAAGAAATGAAATGAGATGAGAGAACAAAGGAAATGCCGGAAGGTATTGGCCGTACCCTCCAGCATTGACGGTTCAGTTATCTGAGTGTAATTTTTAAAACTGAAATCAAAACAAATGTATGAAAAAGATTGATTACATGAGAGGATTATCCGCGGATAATTCCGGCAGTCGACCTGTTTTTTTAAGGTTAGGCGTGTTATTCACTTTTTTACTGTGGATGGGAATCTCCACTTCCGTACAGGCACAGGAGACTGTGACCTTGTCGGCACAGGGAAAAACAATTTCAGAGGTCTTTCAGCAGATAGAGAAGCAGACCCATTACGTGTTTCTGTTTGACGAAGGTGTGAAACCCGAGTTGCAGAAGAAAGTGACCGTCAATCTGGCGGGAAAGAGCATAGCGTCCGCCATGACGGAACTGTTGAAGGGGACGACGCTGCAGTTCCAAGTATCCGACAGACAGGTGCTTGTGTACAAGAAGCGAGCCCAGACCACTTCGGGAGAGCCTTCGCAAATAACCGGACGCGTGGTGGACGAGAGCGGAGAAGCGTTGATTGGCGCCACCATTGCCGTAAAGACGGCCAGCGGAGAGACGGCGTACACAACCACCAGTTCGGACGGAAGCTTTCACTTGAACAAGACCGGGAACGAAGTCTCCATCACTGCCTCCTACATAGGCTATGAAAAGTCCACGATAAAGATAAAGGCCGGAGGGAACAAGAGCGACTTCTCTTTTGTACTGAAAGCCAGTGTCGAGGGCATGGATGAAGTGGTGGTAACAGGCTATGCCACAATCAACCGAAGCCAATACGTGGGTGCCATCAACAAGGTAAATGCCGACGACATCAAGATTGCCGCCGAGTCATCTATCGACCAGATGCTGCAAGGTGTCATCCCGGGCATGTCCGTCGTGAACACGACCGGAAAGGTCGGAGGAACGCCGAAGGTTCGCATCCGCGGTACTTCCACACTGCTTGGCAACCAGGAGCCGTTATGGGTTGTGGACAATGTCATCCAGACCAATCCTACTCCTATACCCAACGACGCAAGTCCTTTGTCGAGCGACATGAGCGAGATGTTGGAAACAGCCGGTAACGCCATCTCGTGGTTGAACCCGGCGGACATAGAGTCCATCACCGTCCTCAAAGATGCCTCGGCCACGGCCATTTACGGTTCGCAGGCATCTAACGGTGTCATCGTGATCACCACCAAGAAAGGGAAACAGACCCAAGGCGGCATAGAGGTAAGCTACAGCGGCAACATGAGCATCACACAGAAGCCGACATACGGACTGTATGACCTGATGAACTCACAGCAATACATGAACTTCTCACAGCAACTGTACCAGGACCGCGACAGCTACACGCAAGAGATTCTGCCCGTAGGATATGCCGGCCTGTTGCAACAACTGCAGAGCAAGGCCATAACCAAGGAGGAGTTCGACAAGCAGTTCCGCACGATGGAGAACATGAATACCGACTGGTTCGACCTGCTTTTCCGTACCCCTATCAGCACGTCGCACAACGTCACCTTCTCAACGGGAAACGACAAGTTGCAGAGCCGCGTCTCATTGGGTTACAGCTCCGACATGGGAGAGGCCAAAGGCAATGACATGACAGCCTTCACGGCCAGCACGAACACCACCTTCCGGCCAAGCTCCAAGTTGGTAATCGACTTCTCCATGAACGGAACATTCCGGGAGACCAATGACTTCTATGCCGGCGTGAGTCCCTACGAGTACGCGATGAACACATCCAGAGCGTTGCCCATGTACAACGAGGACGGGTCGCTCTATTACTATCCGACCTACGGCAACACAAGTTACGCCATCGCGAACAAACACTTCTACAACTACAATATCCAGAACGAGATAGACAACACCGGAACGACCAGTTCGACCAACATGTTCCAGGCGGCTCTTGCGCTGAAATGGGACGTGGCGAAACACTTGCAACTGCAAGGAGACGCTTCGCTGAACATCTCGTCCAACAAGGTCAAATCGTACGCGACGGAATACAGCAACTACATCACCCAACTGCGCGGATACGAAATCGGCGAGGTGCAACCGAACTCCGAAGCCGAACTTTCCAGTCCGCTGCCCTACGGCGGTTTGCTCAATACGAACAACCAGAACACGACGAACTATTCGTTCCGCGGGTCATTGGTCTACAGCAATGTCTTCAACGAGAAACACAATGTGACCTTCAACGTGGGTATGCAGTTGAGCTCCATCAAGACGGACGGCAACTCCAGCCTCAGATACGGCTATCTGCGCTACCGCGGCGAGACCTTCGCAACGGTTCCCGACAAGTCGGACCTGCACAACGCGACGGGATACACCACCAGCACGGATTACCACGAGGCTATGCGCAAAGGTTCGAGTGTGGTCAACACCCTGAACAACACGCTCAGCGAATATTTCACGGCCGTCTACAGCTATGACAACCGCTACGTGTTTAACCTCAACGGACGACTGGACGCATCCAACCGTTTCGGACAGGATGAGAACCACCGCTTTAACCCCAGCATCTCGTTGGGAGCGAAATGGCGTATCGGCGAAGAGCATTGGATGGACTGGGCACACGACTGGTACGACATGTTCGACATCTCTTTCTCTTACGGATGGCGCGGAAACGCCGTCACGGCGGTGTCTCCCTATCTGATTGCCAAGGACGGCGGTATTCACACCTACTTCAAACAATACTATCTGACGGTTGTCTCACTGCCTTATCCCGATTTGGGATGGGAGAAGACGCGCGACTGGAACCTGGGCGTTGACTTCTCGTTCTTCGACGGACGACTGAGCGCGGGATTCAACTACTACAGCAAGAACAGCAAGGTGCTCTCTTCGCAGGAGGTGGGTCCGGAGTACGGAGTCTCTTCGGCATACATCGACGGAACGGTCATGAAGAACTACGGTTACGAGTTTATCGTCAGCACCACTCCCCTCCGCACCAAAGACTGGACCTGGTCCGTTTCGTTCAACACCAGCAAGAGCTATAACCGGATAGAAAACAACGAGCTTGTCAACACCCCGTCGGACTATCTCACCGGAACAGCGATTGTAGAGGGAAAACCTTATGGTACGATTTACGCTTACGACTTTGCCGGACTCGACCCGACAAACGGACGGCCGACATTCAACAACCTCGTAAAGGAGACTACACCCGTAGACTTCAAGGACTACCTGGTGGAGGCCGGCTGCACGGAGCCTGACATCTCGGGCGGTATCAGCACCTCCATCCGGTACAAGAACTTCCACTTGCGCGCGCAGTTCGCCATGTCGTTGGGCGCACAGGCATACCTGCCCGAGTATTTCGCGACAACGGGTGCTCCGCGTCCCGAGAAGAACGTGCCGACCTATATGTTCGACCGTTGGCGTGCCAGCGGTGACGAAGCGTACACCGACATTCCCTCCATCCCGGCAGGAAACCCGAACGACCTGTACGTCGACCTCAAGTATGGAAAGTCCACCTACTCCACCTCTCTGTACGAGATGTATAACAGCTCAACGGCCCGCATCGCCGATACGGACTTCATCCGTTGCCGCAACATCTCCCTGCAGTACGACGTGGACAAGGACTTCATCTCACGCCTGGGCGTACGCAACGCCTATGTGACGCTGAGCCTTACCAATCCTTTCTTTATCGCATTTGACAGCAAGTGGGACGGCCGCGACCCTGAAACCTCCTCTTGGCCGGCACGCCGTTCGTTGTCCCTGTCATTAAACCTCACATTTTAACAAACAAGCAATACAGTTATGAGAAGATATATAGGTCTTTTACCTTTGGCCGCAATCATGTGGATGCTACAAAGCTGCGGCGACTTTTTGGAGGAGAAGTCTCAAAGTGAGATTATACCTCAAACTGCCAGCGATTTCTCGGAGTTGCTGATTGGAAGCGGATATCCGGATAATTACACCCCCGACTTCTCTTTCGTGGAGTACCTGGATGACGACTGCGAGGGATACTTGGACTTGGTAGGCTATGACACGAGCTGGAATCCGATAGACGGATTCGCCGGCGAGTCGCAATCCATCACGCCCCTTCCCTACTACTCCTGGCAACCGTATATGATGGACCAGAATGGTTATGGAACCCGCATCAACACCTCGGCCACAGCCACCAGCTACGCCGGATTCTATGAGAAGATAATGGGATGCAACGCCGTTCTCGACGAGATTGACAACGCCCTCGGTACGCAAGCGGACCGCGACCGCGTGAAGGCGGAAGCCCTGACCGTGCGCGCCATGCTCTACTTCCAGCTGGTCAACCTCTACGGAGAGCCTTACAACTACAACAAAGAGGCATTGGGCGTACCCTTGAAGCTGAACGCCAACCTCTCGAAGGACGGCATCGCACGCGCTACGGTAGCGCAAGTGTATGAGGACGTCATCGTGCCCGACTTGCAGGAAGCGGCAAGACTGATGGACCCGTTGGAAATCATCTACAAGAACTACCGCGTCAACCAGCCCTCGATACACATCCTCCTCTCCCGCGTCTACCTCTTCATGGAGAGATACCAGGATTGCATCGACGAAGCCGACAAGGCACTGGAAACAGGCATACGGTTGATGAACCTGCCGACGGAGCTTGGGGATGCCTATCTCGATTACCAATACAATCCGTTCACCTACGACAATCCGGAGATATTGTGGCTCTTCGGACCCGGCCCGCGCATAGGCAACACCAACTATTGGTCGGGTCACGCGGCCGGATTCAGAGCCATCTGGGACCAGACGAACGACTTGAGATGGAGTCAGTTTGGCCTGGCACTGAATTACAGCAACAGCGTCATCAGCAAACCTTACGGGTCGAGCTCGCTGTGCCAGAATATCCGTACAGCGGAAGCCTACCTCAACAAGATGGAGGCCGAAGCCCTGTTGGGAAAGACCGAGGACGCGAATGAAGACCTGAACACCTTCTGCCGCAGCCGAATCATGAACTACACGGACGTAGACCTGAGCGGAGAGGAGTTGCTTACCGCCGTACGCAACGAGCGTCGGAAAGAGTTCTGTTTCGAGGGATTCCGTTGGTTCGACCTGCGTCGCCAAGGCATGCCCGAGATTACCCACATCTACCGTGCGGAGAAAGGCGGCCCGAAGCTGGTCTACACGCTGCAGCACAACGACCCGATGTACACGTTGCCTTTCCCGACCATATTGTTTGAAAAGAATGTTGAACTTCAGCAGAACGACTGCCGCAACACTGCGGAACGCCAGGCCGAAATCGCTGAATAAAATAGGAGAAAAGAGACATGAAAAAGATATATTACCTGTCGGCCATCTTGGCTGTATGCGCATGCATGGTGTCATGCGCGGATGACGGTGAAGGGATAGGAAGCCCGCTGGACATCTACAATGACTACGATTTGCCGCAGTCCGGAGCGTCCGATGCCGCCAACCAACGGATACTCAACTATTACGACAAGTATGGTTCGTTTGTGCTTTACGACTTCACGAACAAGGATGCCATGTGGGTGATGAACACGGGAGTTGCCTCAAGCGGTGGACGCGAATACATCGCCACCACGGGCGACCCGGCCAACGTGGATGCCATGCTGGACTACATAGAAGAAATCTGGCTGGACTATTTCCCCGACGATTTCCTGAAAAAAGGCGGTATGCCCTACAAAATCTTCCTGGCGGATTCCGTCTATATGAAGCGCGACTGGGGCGACGGAAACATCAAGAAGACCGCATACAACTACTACATCAACGGTAATTCCATCATCATCGCGGGACTGAACAAAGTGTCGACAATGACCGAGTACGAGAAGAGTACGAGAAAGGCGGAACTCTTCAACGCCATGTGGACTTACTACAAGAGCAACGGGTTGATAGACGACCCCGAAGAGTTCTATGCCGGAACGGACTATACCACAAAGCCGACCATGACTTACGGAATGGGTCCCGACGGTTACTATCAATGGTTCTACACCCAAGATGATTTGGACGCGCTTCGCAACCGGGGATTCATCCCGAACTACTCGGCCTACGGGTATAACGTGTACAGTGAGATTTACGTGAAATACTCGGATGCGTACGACACATGGACGAATGTGGCGGAATCGACCATCAAAGCCAACGACTACAATTACTATTTGGCACAGATAATGAAGGCTACCGACGAGGAAGCCGCCGAGTTGCTGAAATACCCTGCGGTCGCCAAGAAATGGAACTTCCTTATAGACCATTACAAGGAGTCCGTAGGCGTTGACCTAAGGGCGATGAGCAAATAACCTGAAATTGTTTACGTACCTTTTGCAGTACTGAACCTATGTAGGATTCTTGCCCCTTCACGGATAGGGGCAAGAATCCTATCCATAAAACGAACAAACATATAAAAACTATAGCATGAAAAAATTACTGATTGCCGCCTCGCTGCTGTTCGCTACCGCGACAATGTCCCTAAGGGCGCAAGAGAAAGTCTCCCCTGAGCAGAAGTTGATAACGGAGTATTATGACTTGATGTACAAGCAGAAAGACAATGCGGCGGCCCAAAAGACCAAAGTAAAATTGTTGAAGAAGTTCCCGCAAGGAAAGTTCGCGCGTCGGCTCGCGTCCGACAGCATTTCCGCCATGCAGGGAGAGGCCTTCTTCGCCGCCGCCGAACAGTTCCGCCGGAACTTCCCTATCGCGGAGTGGTATAAGAATCCGGACGACCAAGGCTTTACGTTCGTCAACTTCTACAGGAGCTACGCCACTGCTCTCTGGAGAGAGAAGCGTTACGACAAGTTGGTGGAGGTGATGGCGGAGATGGAGTTCAACATGCTCGTGGACCTCTACCGGCACGGCCCCATGTTCCTCATCATGAAAGCGCCTATCGACCCGAAGGAGTATGCCGACATCTCGTGCAAGATGATTGATGCCATGTATGCCAAGAAGGACCAAAAGGTGGACATGTACGGAATGGGAAACACCGACAACGGACAAGGGCAGGACGAACAGATGTACTATTACCTCGGCGTGGAGACGGAGATACTGCAACGCTCGGAAAGATACGCAGAGGCGGTGAACTATATGGAAAAGATTCCGTCGGACGTACGGTGCGGATTCTATCCGCAGGGCAACCAGGCTTATGTGACCAGCCTTGAGAAACTCGGCCGTCACGACGAAGCCGTCAAGGCACTTGAAAGTTCCGCCGGCACGGGACTGATGACCGGCGAACTGCACACCCTACTGAAGAGACACTACCAGAGTCTGGCCGTCAAACCGGCAGCCACCTTTGACGAGTACTTTAATTCGCTGAAGCAGCCGGTCTATCTGGAGAACATTAAAAACAGCGTGTCACGGGGAATGGTCGACGAACCCTATGCCGCTTTCGACCTGACGGGCATCAACGGAGAACAGGTAAGCTCCGCCTCCTTCTCGAAGGACGACATTGTCATTCTCGACTTCTGGGCCACCTGGTGCGCACCCTGCATCGCCGCACTGGAAGGCATGCAAATGGCTGTGGACAAATACAAGGCCGACCCTCATGTGAAGTTCTATTTTGTCTGCACGCAGGAAAAACCCGACAAAGACCGCGTAAACGGCGTATGGAAACGGAAGAACCTGCACGACATGCTTGTACTCTTTGATTGCGGCGACAAGTATGCCGATGTCTACAAGTCTATGTTCAAGGGCACGTCGGCCATACCTCAGAAAGTGGTATTGAAGGACGGGCGTATACGCTACAGAGCGGAAGGCTACAGTGGCAGCCCAAGCCAACTCATGGACGAGATTGTGGCCGTAGTTGAACTGCTTAAGGAAGAAAACTAAACAATAACAAACTTAACTATGAAAAAAGTTTTATTCGTACTGGCATGTATGATGTCGCTCGTGATGTCCGCCCAACAAAGGATGGAGGTTTCGCCGATGTTTCTTCACGAAGGTGACGAGGCGACGTTTACGTATTGCCCGGACTTGACCGCACTCAAGGGGAAAGAAGATATCAAGTGCGTGATGTATTGTTGGAAGGATTATCATTGGGAAGCCTCCGACCTGGCCTTGCAGAAAAAGGGAGACCGGCTTGTGTCGACCTTCAGAGTACCTTCCGGAGTCAGTCTCCTGGCTTGGAAGTATTACACTTGCGATACGGTCGACGTGGGAGCCGATGAGTGGGAGTATGCCTATTTCATTCTCGACGCGAACGGGAAGAGACTGCCCGGTTCCAACACGGGATGGGGATTTCTTCGGGGCAAGAACACGCAGGAGCTTGCCGGCATTCCCACTGTGCGACAGGTCGACTTCAAAAAGAAGGACGATGAAGTGGTGCGTATGTGGATTAACTATGAACTGCGCGACTATGCCGATCAGCTGACTAAGGTATACTGGCTCGCCTCCAAGTTCGCGGCTTCGGACACAACCGCCGCCAACCGGGAACGGCTCACCAACAACCTCAAGCTCGCCCTCAATATGGATGCCCAAAAGGCGTGCGACGAAGAGTTCCTGCTGAAAGCCTTGGACGTGGCGCAGAACATCCTGGGCGACAAAAGCCTTTCGGAAGAGATTACCACACGCATAAAGTCCCGTTTCCCCAACGGAGAATATGAACGGGAGCAAGCCGCCAAGGAGTTGTTCCAACAACAAGGGAAAGATGAAACGGGGAAGGCTTTTGAGGATTTCCTCAAGCGTTTCCCGTTCGAGGACTTTACCGATGCCTTTGTCCTGGACGACATGTTCGACCACTATTACGGCAACTTGCTGCGCACTTACGTCTACACGCCTATCATGAAACAAAATGACTATAGCCGCGTGGAGCCGGCCCTTGCTTTCTCGCCGCGTCAATCACTCGCCACCTATTTCTGGCATATCTTCCAGATTCCTTATGGGCGGGGAGACGTCAAGCCACAGGACATTTACCCCATCGCTACAAAGATTCGCAACGCCTTGATGACAAGGCCGCGCACCAAGGCCGAACTGGTCTATTCTCCCGAGGAATGGAGAAACAAGCTGTACAAGGATAATTGCTTCGCCTGGATTGACTATGCCAAACTTCTCGATGATGTCAACAAGTCCGCCGAGGCGATGGCTCTCGTGGACACGCTCGCCGCTTACGTGGGTGCGGGCAATGCGGACTTCAACGATTTCCGGGTGAAGTTGCTCGTAAAGAATAACCGTTCAGCCGAGATACTGCCTATCATCAAGGCGGGTCTGCACGAAAACGCGGTTTCGCCCGCCATGAAGGAGACCTTGAAGAAGGACTATGTACAGCGGAAAGGTACCGAAGAGGGTTTTGACGCCTACTTCGAAGGGCTGAAATCAGAGGAGCTGCTGGACGAGTTGCGCAAGGAAGTCCTGTCAAAGCTAATTGACACTCCCGTGCCCCTCTTCTCCGTGGAAAAGATGCAGGGCGGACAATTAGACATGAATACGCTGAAAGGCAAAATCATTGTCATCGACTTCTGGGCCACTTGGTGCGGACCTTGCAAGGCCGCCATGCCGGGCATGAAGATGGCCCTGGAGAAATACAAGGAGGACAAAGACGTGACTTTCCTGTTCGTAGCCACCATGGAGACGGACAAGAACTTCCGTGAGAAAATCAAATCGTTCATCCAAAGCAAAGGGTACGACGAGTTCCAAGTGTGCTACGATGTGCCCAATGACAAAGGGAAAAACGAGAAGGTGTACGGAACATACGCGTCACAGTTCCACTCTTCCGGCATTCCCATGAAGATGGTCATCGACAAGCGCGGCAATGCCCGTTGGGTTTCCAACGGTTATTTTGGCAGTCCCACGGCCTTGGTTGACGAGCTGAGTGTGGTAATCGATTATCTGAAGAACGAGCAATGAGAATGTTCAGAACCATAGGGCTGCTCTTGGCAGCCCTCCTGACGGGATTCGTCTGCAAAGCGCAAGAACCCGGTGCGTTCCGGGTCGAGAACGTCTCTTTTTCGGGACCGGACACGCTGCACTACGGGGGCACGCTGACTTTGCCCAAAGGAGAGAAACAGGCGGTGGCCGTAATCATCCTCTCGGGAACGAACCCTCAGAACCGGGACGGTGAGATGGCAGGCCACAAGGTGTTCAAGGAGATAGCCGAATACCTCAGCAGCCACGGCATAGCGGTCTTGCGGACAGACGACCGCGGAGTGGGCGAAACAAACGGCGACTACAGCCAAGCGACCACGTTCGATTTCGCGACGGATGCCATAGCGGCGGTGGAGTACCTGAAGACCCGCAAAGAGATAAGGCCGGACAAGATTGGACTGCTCGGCCATAGCGAGGGCGGTGCGGTGGCCGGCATTGCCGCGTCACGCTGCAAGGATGTCGCCTTTCTGATTTCCGCCGCGGGACTGATGACGGACGGACTAAGCTCGGTCATCCAACAAAACAGGGACATCGTACACGCCGCTCCCATCCCGGACTATGACAAGTCACGCTACGATGAAATCAACGGCATCATGTTCCCCATTGTCTATAAGTACGCCGATGCGGACAGCCTGGTCTTGGCAAACCAACTGCAAGCGGCGTACGACAAGTGGCAACCAAGGTCCGACTCCATCTTCAAGAGCCAGAATGCGGGCGAGTACGACCATTTTCGCTTCCCTATCTACCGCTACATCCTGCAGGCGACATCGCCCTGGTACCGTTTCTTCATTCGGTACAACCCGGCAGATTACCTAAGCAAGGTGACAGTGCCCGTACTGGCTCTCAACGGCACGAAAGACATCATGGTGAATTGCGAGCAGAATCTGAGCAATGTGAAGCGTTACTTGGCTCACAACAACGATGTCACCGTCGTACCCGTAGAGGGCGTGAACCATCTGCTGCTTCCTTGCGAAACCGGTACTCAAGAAGAATACGCCAAGATAACGTCCCCGGTGTCACCGAAGGTTCTTGACGTTATCCGCGAATGGATTAATAATCATGTAAAACAATAGTCACAAGATGAATCGTTTATGCAAATATGCCCTATTCCTGCTGCTCGCCTCGGCAAGAATGACGGGTTTGGCACAGTCCTCACCCGAAGAGAAGCTCTCCATGACCCTGTATGCCATCGGACACATGTATGTGGACAGTGTGGAGATGTCCCCGCTGGTGGAGCAACAGATAAAGGCGTTGATTGAGAAGCTGGACCCACACTCTGAGTACCTTCCGCCTATGGTGGCGAAGGCCAATGAGCAGGTCTTGACGGGGAACACGGTTCCCGGTCCGAACCAACAGGCTGCGCAAGAGGGGAAAGCTCCCTCAGGCATTGCGGCGGCCTATCTGGTAAGGCCGGGCATCGGCTGCATCACCGTCAACCTATTTACCGAAACGACCGCAGCGGAGTTCCGTGAGAAGCTGCAAGCCCTGCAACGACAAGGAATGAAGCATCTGATACTGAACATCCAGAACAATGGTGGAGGTTTCTTTGAAACGGCATTGGAGCTGGCCGATGAGTTCCTGCACAAAGGAGATGAAATTGTCATGACGGAAGGGGCGCACTCCAACCGACAGGTGGTGAAAGGACAAAAAGAGGGTGCTTTCGAGAAAGGGAGACTGGCCGTATTGGTGAGCGAACGAACCATGTCGGCAGCGGAAATCTTCGCGGGAGCCATACAGGACTGGGACAGGGGCGTACTGGTAGGCCGCCGCACGTTCGGGAAGGGATTGATTCAGGAGACTCTCCCCTTCTCTGACGGCTCGGCTCTCCGGCTGACAGTCGCCAGGTACTACACCCCTTGCGGACGCTCCATACAGAAGCCCTATCAAGGGTTGTCGCGCGAGGAATACGCCAATGAGACGGCATCGAGAACGCAAGGAGACGACAACGTAGCCGGGAAAGGGCAACCTTACCGCTCCTTACGGACCGGACGGACGCTGTACGGGGGCGGAGGCATCTCGCCGGACGTGACAGTGCCGACGGATACCATACCTTCCTCCGATTGGTATGCTTTGCTTACATACGCCGGAGTGCAGAAACAAACGGCAAGGGAATACGCCGCCTCGCACCGGGATGAACTTGCAAAGGCTTATCCGGACATGAAGAAGTTCAAGAAACGTTTCTCGGGAGAGGAGTTGTTGCCGGCAGCCTGCAAGATGGCGGAAGAGAGAGCAGGCATTCCGCTCGATAAGGAAGCGTTTGAGCAGTCGAAGGCTTTCGTGGCTCTCCAGCTCAAGGCGTTGGTGGCCCGTGAGCTTTTTGGCAAGGACGATTGTTACTACGAGATAATGGACGAACGAAACACAGCGTTGCAGCAAGCTATCGCCATCCTGACGGACTCCAATCGATATCAAACACTTTTGAACGACACGAAGAAATGAGAAAGATTCATCTTTTGTTGGCAGGACTGTTCTCATGTCTGCTGGCACAGGCGCAAGAGCACGCTTTCCGCATAGAAGGCATCCTGCCGGATAATTCGTATGACAAGCGTACCATTTACCTGATAAAACGGGATTTGTTCGACTACGAGAAGTCGGTCGTGCTGGACTCCGCCCAAGTGAAGGAGAACCGTTTCTCGTTAAAGGGTTCGTTGCGTGAAGAGCCCCAAGAGGCTTCGGTAGAGTTCGCCACCATGCTTCCAACGGACTTGTTTTGCATCTCCCAACAGACCGTATTCCTGGAAGACGGAGTAATAAAGATTGCTTACGACTCCTTGGGAGCGACGATTACGGGAACGCCTGTCAACGAGCGGTACAACGAACTGCTACTGAAGGAGAGTCGTCGCATCCGGGAACAGACGAACCGGATTGTAGCCGAGCGGGAAGCGAAAGAGAGACAAGGCGTTTTGTCGGACGAGGAGAGAGAGCGGTACAGCCTCGCGCTCCGCAATCTGTACATTCCCTACCGAGGCCTGCACAACCAGTTTGTCCGCGAGAACATCCATAACGCGGCAGGAGCTGCCCTCTACTTCCGCTTCTCTCCCGAATCGTATGAGGAGCCAGACCGTTCATACTTGATGCAGAACGTAGACCCGCTGTTGCTCAAGGCTTATCAGGAGAAAGAGGAGAGAAAACGACAAGAGCGGGAATACTTCCAGAACTCACAGAAGCAGATGTCGGAGGGACATCGTTACCGTGAGGTGGAAGGAATGGACCCGAACGGGAACGCCGTCCGCTTGTCCGATTACGTAAAGCCGGGCAGGGTGGTACTGATAGACTTTTGGGCTTCGTGGTGCGGTCCGTGCGTCATGGAGATTCCTTTCCTGAAGAATCTCTACCAGAAATACCATGCGCAAGGACTGGACATTGTCAGCATCTCGTTGGACACGAGCAAAGCCGCCTGGCTGCGCGCCTTGGAGAAACAAGGGATGGAATGGCCGCAAATGTCCGACCTGAAAGGATGGAAAGGACAAGCCCCCAAGGACTACGGAGTTGCCGCCATACCATTTGTTCTGTTATTGGACAAGAACGGGAACATCGTACTGAGAAACCTCCACGACCACCTATTGGAAAAAGCGGTGAAAGAGGCACTGGAATAAAGGGAACGTAACCAATTGTTCCAATAGATAGCGAAGCCGCCCCCGAACTACATCGAGGGCGGCTTCGCTGCGTCTTCATCCGTCGTTACCGGATAGCAAGAGGTTGTTTCCGGTCAACTATCATACTCGTTAAATAGGTGTCCAATTTGATGTTCCCACTTTTATGCGATAAATAGGTATAATATCAAGCCCCGATGCCTATAATGTCTCAGGGCGATGCATATAATGTCTCGGGCTCATGCCTTTAATGTCGTTTAAGCCCCGGAGTCTCGTGAACGAAGAAGCCCCGGAGGCTTGTGGCCTTCGGGGCGTTCCCTTCCTGGTTTTGGTAAAACGGCGGCGACCTACTCTCCCACTTGCGCAGTACCATC